>CAIQPS010000077.1 GCA_903873715.1 uncultured Actinomycetes bacterium | reverse complement strand
CCGCTGGCCGCCCTGCGCGACCTCCTCGAGGCCGGCGGGAGCGGTTGGCTGGTGACGGGCTTGACCGTCGGCGCCGAGACCGGGACCAAGGTCAACGAGGCGACGGCCCGACGCTGCCTCGTCGGAGCGGACGGCAGTGTGGCCGGCGACGCCCCGCTGCCCATCGAAGATCTCCGCGCCCTCGCCAAGATGGGCGGCGCCCTGGGCGGCCTCACCGCCGGCGATCGCCCCGATGTGTACGTCCAGGCCGTGGGCGTGCCGGGGACGGCGTTCGTGTTCGGAGCAGGCCACTGCGGCAAGAGCCTGGTTCCGGTCCTCGGCATGGTGGGGTTCCGCACCGTCATCGTGGACGACCGCGCCGACTTCGCCAACGCCGATCGCTTCCCGGACGCCGACCAGATCGTGGTGCCGGATTCGCTCCACGGAGTCGTGGAGATGCTGCCGGTCGACACCCAGAGCTACATCGTCATCGTCACGCGCGGCCACGCCTTCGACCGTTCGGTGCTGGCCCAGTCGCTGCGGACGCCGGCCGCCTACATCGGCATGATAGGCAGCCGCAAGAAGATCGCCGAGACCTACGCGGCGCTGCGGGAGGAAGGCTTCACCGACGAGGACTTCGCGCGAGTGCACGCGCCCATCGGGGTGGACATCGGCGCCGAGACGCCCGAGGAGATCGCGGTGTCGATAGCGGCGGAGATCATCCGGGTGCGGCACAGGGGCGCATAGCCGGCCGTCCGCCTACGGCAGGTACTGCTCGTCTATCTTGACGATCACCTGGCCGTCGCGTTCGATCCACCACGGCACCTCGTGCAGGTGTTTCTCGCTGCTGTCGAGCGCGGCCTCGGGTCCCCAGAAGGTCACAAAGTCGGCCCAGGTGCACGGCGCGTTCATGTCGTCGCCGGTGACCCAGCGCGTGGACGTGGTGATGGCCACCGAGTCGGACACCTCGAAGGTCCGCTTCTGCGGGTTCTCGTTGCTGATCCAGTAGTCGTTCGGGAGATCTTCGCCCGGCAGGATGAAACCGGCCGCCACGGCCGCGTCGATGGCCGCCTGCCCGGTGAGCATCTCCGCGTAGTCGATGCTGATGTAGCGCTTGCCGTCCTTGAGGTACACCTTGTCGATGAAGCCCATGGCCTTGATGTGGCCGTTCGGCAGGCGCTCCTCGGCGCTGGAGAGCTTCTCCGTGGTGGTGGTCGTCGACTCCGTGCTCGGGATGGTGATGACGATGCCCGTGGTGGTAGTCGTGCTGGGCTCGGTGGTCTCCGGGCCGGTGGTGTCGGTCGAACCGCTGGGCGCGGTGGTTTCCGTGGTGGATTCGGAGACGGCGGTACTCTCGGTCGTCGTGGTGTCGTCGCCCCCGCCGAGACTGCAGCCGGCCGCGGCGAACGCGGCGGCGATCAGAAGCGCGAAGAGCACCAGCATCCGGATCTTCATCGACCCTCCTTTACCAGGCTGTCGAGAAACGAAGCCTACTACGGCAGATACTGCTCATCGATCTTGACGATGGTCTGGCCGTCCCGCTCGGTCCACCACGGGCTTTCGCTGAGGAAGCCCGCCTGTTCGTCCGGCGGGGTGTCGCTCCAGAAGCTCACGAACTCGTCCCAGGTGACCGACTTGTTCTGTTCGTCCTGCCAGCTGGACGTGGTGATCTCGACGTCGTCGGCCACTTCGTACGTGCGGGTCTCGTGGTTGGTGTTGCTGATGTAGTAGTCGTTGGGGAGTTCCTCGCCGGGCTGGATCTCGCCTGCCTTCACCGCGGCGTCGACGGCATCCTGGCCCGTGAGCATGAGGGCATAGTCGATGGTGATGTAGCGCTTGTGGTCCTTCACGCCGACGCTCGAGATGAAGCCCATGGCCTTGATGTTGCCGTTGTCGAGGCGCTGCTCGGCGATGGTGAGCTTCTCGGTGGTGGTGGTCGACCCTTCGGTGGTGGAAGTGTCGGTGCTGCTGGTCTCTTCCTCCGCCACGGTGGACTCGGTGGTCACCTCTTCGGCCTCGGTGGACTCGGTAGTGACCTCTTCCTCCTCGGCGACGGTGGTGGTGGTCTCGTCGTCGGGCAGGGTGACGAAGGTGGTGGTGGTCGTCTCGCCGCGGCCCATGCAGCCGGTCACGCCCGCCGCCAGCGCGAACACCAGCATCAAGGCTGCGGCAGCCGCCAGCGCCGTCCATATCGTCTGCTTGCGCGCCCGAGTGCGCTGCGTATAGCCTTTGCCGGCCGGTCCCATATCCCCTCCACGCTCGAAAGATGGCCCTCACTATAGCGCGAAGGGCGGCAGACGGCGCCGGCCCGGCGCCTACCGGGCGGCGGCGTCGGCCAGGAGGATGTCCACCATCCGGGAAGAACGGCCCTCGTCGATGAACTCGTCGAGCGCCATGGTGGAGCTCACGTTCTCCCCCCAGCACCAGCTGAGGATCTCCCAGGCGAGCTGCTTGGAGTCGAGGTCAGGCCGGATGCTGCCGGTCTGCTTGCCCCGGTCCACGATCTCGGCGATGGCGACGAGCGCGGTCAACTGCTTCTCGGCCACGGCCTGCCGCAGACCCACCCGCGGCGCCGCCGCGATGAACTCCAGCCACGGCCGGGCGAACGAGACGTTGATGTCCGACATGAGGCACGTGTGCCTGCGGGTGATCTCGCGCAGCTGCTCGAGCGGGTCCGTCCCCGGCTCCACATGGAAGAGAGAGAAGATCTGCTCGAAGATGCGGTCGACGACGGCGAGCAGGATATCGGTGCGACTGTGGAAGTGGCGGTAGAGGCCACCCTGGCTCATCCCCACCTCGGAGGCGATGCGCTCGACGGTGGTCCCCTGGATGCCGTTCTCGGCCACCAGCTGCAAAGCGGTGGCGACGATGAGCTCTTTTCTGTCCTCGGGCGAGAGCCGCTTGCTCTTGGCGGTCACCGGTCGATCCTCCCCAACGTCGGTGTGGCGGCGCCACCGGGCGCCGGCCCCCGGCCCGCTTGACAACCAGCCCGCCGGGGGACTACTGTTCCTGCGAGTGAGTGCTCGCTCACCGCTTGCACCTGCACACTAGCCCACCCAGAGTGGCGCTGTCAAGCAACTACCGCCGGACGCGGGGCGCCGGCGCTCCAGGAGGATGGATGTACTCGACCACGCTGAAACCGGAGATCATGCGGACGATGCTCCCGGCCGGCTTCCCGGCCGACAAGCTGAGCAAGCCGCAGTACAAGATGGTCGTCGAACGGGACGTCTGGATGACCATGCGGGACGGCACGAAGATCGCGTGCAACGTCTACCGGCCCGACGCTCCCGGCACGTTCCCGGCCATCCACGCGGCCGATTCCTATCAGAAGGACCTGGACCATCTGCCGCTCCTCCCCATGTTCCACATGCGGGAGACCAACGACATCGAGTACTTCGTCAGCCGCGGCTACGTGTTCGTCCACAGCGACTCCCGGGGCACCGGCCACTCCCCCACGGGCCAGTGGGACATGTTCGGCCAGGAGATGCAGAACGACCTCTACGACATGATCGAGTGGATCGCCGTGCAGCCCTGGTGCGACGGCAAGGTGGGCATGCTGGGCGAGTCCCTGCTGGCCTGGAGCCAGTGGTTCACGGCGGTGCAGCAGCCGCCCCACCTCACCTGCATCCTGCCGTGGGACGCCGGGGCCGACCTGTACCGCGACGTCGCCTGGCACGGCGGCATGATGGCTGTAGGCTTCCCGACCGCGTGGAACATGTGGGAGATCCGTGGCCACTACCGCCTGGGCATCCCCGACCGGACCCTCCAGCCGGCGCCGAACCCCGAGATGGGCAAGTGGGACATGGTCTGGAACGTCATCAACCATCCCACCTGCGATGACTTCTGGAAGCTGCGCAGCCCCGACTTCTCGAAGATCCAGTGCCCGGTGTTCACCGTGGGCGCGCTGCACAAGGTGGGCCTGCACCTGCGCGGCGTGGTGCGCGGCTACGAAGAGGTGAAGACGCCCAAGAAGATGATGCTCATCCACGGCGTCATGGACGGCGACGAGATGGCCATCTACAACTCGCCCGAGATGCAGCTGCTCATGCTGCGCTGGTACGACCACTGGCTCAAGGGCAACGACACCGGGATGATGGAAGAGCCTCCCGTCTCGCTGTTCGTGCGCGGCGCCGACGAGTACCGTCTCTACGAAGAGTGGCCTCTCCCGCAGACCGAGTATAAGAAGCTGTACTTCAACGCGGCGCACAGCGGCGCCGTCGACTCCCTCAACGACGGCAGCCTGTCCTGGGACGCCCCGGCCGAGAGCGACAGCTCCTTCTCCTACCATTACCCCGACCAGGACTGGACCCACTTCAGCGGCGGCGGCACGGCCATCATCCAGGAGAACGGGGTGGTCTACGGCCAGAAGCGCATCCCCACCTTCACGAGCGCCCCGCTGGAGGAGGACCTGCAGGTCACGGGGAGCATCGTACTGGTGCTGTACGCCTCGTCGGACCAGATCAACACCGACTTCTTCTGCCGCCTCGTGGACCAGCTGCCCGACGACCAGCAGATCCCGGGCATGCCGCCGGCCGGCCTCACCCTCACCCGGGGCTGGCTGAAGGCCTCCCACGCCTGCACCAAGAACGAGGAGCTCTCCAAGCCGTACCGCCCGTACTACCGCCACGACAAGCCGCAGGCCATCGAACCGGGCAAGATCTTCAAGTACGAGATCGAGGTGTGGCCGACGAGCAACGTGTTCAAGAAGGGGCACCGCATCCGCATCGACGTGGCGTGCGGCGACTCCCCGGCCCTGGACTTCGGCGGCCACTACTACGGCATCAAGGTCGGCAACGACACCTACTACCACGACAAGGACCACCCGTCTCACGTGATCCTGCCGGTGATCCCGGCGTAGGACGCCGGCTGCGTGCGCGGATAGTCGTTCGGATGACATAGGAGCGGTACCGGATCCGGTACCGGCCATAGGGCTGCGAAAAGACATGCCTGTCATGCGTCGAACCCGCGCCGCGGCCCCACCGCGCAGCCCGGAAGGCCGGCCCCGAGCCCGATGCCACTACCGTAGTGACCACTCACTTTGCTGAGCCAAATGCGCTACGATGGCCGCAGAAAACGGCACGCCTGCGCTTCGCGAAAGGAACAGCTCGATGAAGATCGACCTGGAGAACCACTTCGGCACCGAGATGTGGGTCGACGCCCTCTACAAGAACACCGGTTACCCGCGGTTCGTGGACGAGGACGGCGAGCGCCACGTATATCACGGGGCGGACTACTGGCAGCCGTTCGGCGACGCGCTCGTGAACCGGCTCCTCGATGTGGACGACGCCCGCATCGCCGCGATGGACGCGACCGGTATCGACGTCGCGGTGCTGTCGCACACGGCCCCGGCGGTGGAGGTGCTGCCGCCCAAGGTCGCGACCGCCGTCGCGCACGATTCCAACACCAAGCTAGCGGAGGCTATCGACCGGCATCCCACCCGCTACCTGGGCTTCGCCACGCTCGGCGTGCGCGAGCCGGACCTGGCGGTGCGCGAGCTGGAGCGGTGCGTCAAGGAACTGGGCTTCAAGGGCTGGAACACGCACTCCAACTTCGGCGACTCGTACCTGGACGACAAGCGCTACTGGCCGATCCTCGCCAAGGCGGAGGAACTCGGCATCCCCGTCTACCTGCACCCGACCTTCCCCATCATCCGCCAGTTGACCGAGTACGGCCTGGCGCTCGCCGGCCCGAGCTTCGGGTTCGGCATCGAGACGTCCATCGTGATGATGCGGCTCATCTTGAGCGGCGTGTTCGACGCCTTCCCGAAGTTGACCATCATCCTCGGTCACTACGGCGAAGCCCTCCCGTTCCTGCGCGCCCGGGTGGACCGCTCCTTCCTGCAGTACCACGTGCCGAAGGGATCGGGGTCCATGCCGCCCATCAAGAAGCGGCCGAGCCAGTACCTGCAGGAGAACCTGTACGTCACCACCAGCGGCAACTTCCTGGCGGCCGCGTTCCACTGCAGCCAGGAGTCGCTCGGGATGGACAAGATCTGCCTGGGCACCGACTATCCGTTCGAGACCACCACGGAGATAGACGAGTTCCTGGGGACCGTCGGGATGACGCCCGAGGACGAACGCAAGCTGTATGAGGAGAACCCGCTGAGGCTCGGATTCCGGCTGTGAGCGTCGCCCGGCGGGCGCCGCGCCCGTCCCGGCGGATGGCGCGTCCGTCCCCGCGGATGGTGGCCGGGCGCGCCGCGGCGCAGCCGCTGCGCGCCCCCGAAGTGACCGCTTACTCAGTGCGCCCCGTACCGCCTGATAATGCGGTAGCATGGCTGTCATGAAAACCTCATCCCGGCAGCGGGCCCGGCGCATGACCGCCGCGGAACGCAAACAGCAGATCGTAGAGGTCACCATGGACCTCGTGGCCAGGAACGGCGTCCAGGCCACCACGACCTCTCGCATCGCGGCGCAGGCCGGCATCTCCGAAGCCACGCTCTACCGGCACTTCGCCAGCCGCACCGAGATGCTGCTGGCCGCCATGGACCTGGTCTACGAGAGGGTCTTCCGGGTCATCCGCACCCCCGAGGGCAACAACTCGCTCGACCGGCTGCGGGGCATCGGCAGCTATCACGCGGGCATCATCGGGGACGACGCCGAAGGGTTCGTCTACCCGCTCTTCGAGTTCGTGGCCGCTCCCCCGGAAGCGGGCCTGCGGGAGCAGTTGGCCGCGCGGCAGAGGATCGCCATAGACAGCATCGCGGCCATCATCGAGGAAGGCAAGGGCGAAGGGCTGGTGCGCCCCGACGTGGACAGCGGCCAGATCGCCTGGGAACTCGTCGCCGTCTACTGGGCTCAGGACGTCTCCTATCTCATGGGGTTGACCGAATACACCAACGGCGCCCGTGGCCAGCAGATGCTGGAACGCATCCTGACGAGCATCTCCGCCGCCTAGCCCGCCGGCGGCCGGGCCGCTCCCTTTGTAGTCCAAAGTCCAACATCGGCTGCGCGCCCGAGAATAGCGGCTGCTATTCTCTTCTTTGGCTCACTGGTCCGTTTGAGTCATCCGAGAGGCGTCTGATGCAGGGATCCATGCCTGGCGAGCGCGCTGGCCGCGCGCTTCTTGACAGCGACTTTCACATCGTTGCCCTCTATCGCTATGTCCTCGACGGGGGCGGCGAAGTGGTCGACGTCGTCTTCGAGGACGTCAACCGAGCGGCCGAGCGGGCCGCCCGCGCCGGCCGGGAACGACTCATCGGCCACAGTCTCGGCGAAGTGTTCGGCAAGGGAGTGCTGGACCGCCACCTCCCGCACATCAGAAAGACTCGGCAGACGGGCGCGCCGGTCGTCTTCGACGACGTCGATGAGGACTCCGGCCCCGACCAGGACCATCTCACCTGCAGCTACCTCCCGGTCGATCAAGAGCATCTCGTCGGCTGCGGGCTGCAAGCGCCCCAGCACGTGCGGCCGGCGCGTAAGGTGGCGCCGGATCCCGATCTGTGCGCCGAGATCCTCGAGAACGTCAACGAAGCCGTGTGGGTCACCGACGGCGATGACCGGCTCGTCTACATCAATCCGGCTATGGAGCGGCTGGCCGGCGCCCCCGCGGCGGCCATGCTGGGACTCAGCATCACGGAGGACTTCCCACCGGAGACCACCATCGGGCTCGAGCACTATCTTCGGGCCAAGCGGACCCGCGAACGCACGCCCTACGAGGCCGACGTGCGGGTGCCGAGCGGGCGAGACACCGTCCAGGCAGGATGGCTCTTCCCGCGGTACGCCGGTGACGTGTTCGAGGGAATGATCTGCACCGTCCAGGACCTTACCGAGCAGCGGCAGGCCGAGGCGGCGCTGCTCGACAGCCGCACCAGGCTCCAAACCGCACTCGAGAGCATGGCGGACGGGCTGTTCATAGTGGACGCCGGAGGCCGGCTGGTAGACATCAACGAGGCCTGGGCCAGGTTCTGCCGTTTCGACAGCAAGGCCGGCTGCTTGAGGACTTTCGCCGAGTATCCAGACCTGTTCGACGTCTTCTGGCCCGACGGTACACCGGCGCCACCGGAGGAATGGGCCGCCACACGGGCGCTCCGGGGCGAGACCCGGTCCAACGACGAATATGTGATCCGGCGCAAGGACACGGGCGAGACGTGGGTGGGGGCATACAGCTACGCCCCGGTCCGCGACCGGCACGGTGCGATCGCGGGCGCGGTCGTGGTGGCACGCGACATCACCGAATCGAGGGCGGCCGCTTTGGCACTCGCCGACAGCCAGCACCGCCTCGAGTACCTGGTGCAGACCGCCCCGGTGGCCATCACCGTCCACGGCCCGGACGGACGCCTCCTCGCGGCCAACCCTCTGGCCGAGCGGCTGCTCGGGTTGAAGGAAGAGGAGGGTATCGGTAAGGAGTTGACCGACCCCAAGTGGGTCTTCTTCCGGGAAGACGGCTCGCCGATGCCCCTCGAGGAGTTCCCTATCGCCAAGGTGCTGACCACCGGTACCGAACTGCGCGACTACATCGTGGGCATAGATCGGGACGACCCCGCCGGCCTGCGTTGGGTGTTGGTGAACGCCACTCCGAGACCGGCGGACGACGGGAGCGTCGCCGACATCGTCGCCAGCTTCGTGGACGTCAGCGAGCGGCGGCGCACCGAGGCCGCCCTCCGCTCGAGCGAGGAGAGCTACCGGTCGCTGTTCCACCAGATGATGGACGGCTTCGTGACCGGGGAGATAGTCCGCGACGAACGGGGCCGGGCGGTCGATTGGCGGTTCTTGTCCGCCAACCCGGCGTTCGAGACCATGACCGGTCTGCGCCGGGAGGACGTCCTCGGCCGCCGGATACGGGAGGTCCTCCCTCAGACCGAGGAGTCCTGGGTCGATGCGTACGCCAGGGTCGTCGAGACCGGCGAGCCGGCCGTCTTCGAGGGCTATCACCGGGAGCTCGACCGGCAGTTCTCCGTGACCTCCTACCGGACGGCGCCCGGCCAGTTCGCGGCCCTGTTCCTCGACGTCACCGATCGCAAGAGGGCGGAGGAGGCCCTGCGCGAGAGCGAGGAACATCTGCGGCAGGCCCAGAAGATGGAGGCCGTGGGCCAGCTTGCAGGCGGCATAGCCCACGACTTCAACAACCTCCTGGCGGCCATCCTCGGCTACGCCCATCTGCTGCTCGCCGACCCGGCGCTGGCCGAGCCCTCCGTCCACGCCGACCTTCAAGAGATCCGCCACGCAGCCGAGCGGGCGGCGGCACTCACCCAGCAGATCCTGGCGTTCTCGCGCCGGCAGACGCTGCTGCCCAAGGTGGTGTCCCTCAACGACGTCATCACCGGGATGGAGCCTCTCATCCGCGCGGCCATCGACGAGAGCGTGGCGCTCGCGTTCGACCTGGAGCCGGAGATCGGGAACGTCGAGACCGACGTCCACCAGTTCGAGCGGGTGGTCATGAACCTGGCGCTCAACGCGCGGGACGCTATGCCCCACGGGGGCACCCTCGCCATCTCCACGAGGAACATCCGCCTCGACAAGAGGTTCTGCCTCGCGCATCCCGGGACGAAGCCGGGTGACTATGTCGAACTGGCGGTAGCGGACACGGGAGAGGGCATCGACGAGGGCGACCTCAACAGGATCTTCGACCCCTTCTTCACCACGAAACCCCTGGGTGAGGGCTCGGGCCTGGGCCTCTCGGTGGTCTACGGTATCGTCAAGCAGAGCAACGGCAACGTCTACGTGGAGAGCAGGCCGGGAGAGGGGACCATCTTCCGGGTATACCTGCCGCGCAAGATCCCGGTGAAGACGGTCGAGAGCGGCGGCGCCACGGGCGGGACCGGCCCCCTGGGGAGCGAGACCGTCCTGATAGTGGAGGACGAGTCGGCGGTGCGGTCGCTCGTGGCTCGCATCCTGACGAAGGCCGGCTACGACGTGCTGACTGCGGACACGGCGGACGCCGCGCTCCACATGGTCGACAACGACGGCTGCACGATGCACCTGCTGCTCACAGACGTGGTGCTCCCGGGCGGCCTTCAGGGCCCAGAACTGGCAGCGGAACTCACCGAACGCTGCCCCGGCCTGCCGGTGCTGTTCATGTCCGGCTACGCCCTCGACGCGATGGTGAAGGCGGGCCGGCTTGACGACACGGTGCGGCTCATCGAGAAGCCGTTCAGCCCCGACGCGATACGGCAGGCCGTGCGCGACGCCCTGGACGGCGGGGCGCGCTAGGCGCAGCCGCGCGGGCGGGGGCGCCGCCGCACAACGGGCGCAGCCGCCACGGCCCGGGCCCCGCGACGGCCCCGCCGGACGAATGTTCACTTGTGGGCTATACTTTCCTCGCATTAACCCAAGACTCGGTTGTCCGCCTTCTTCCGGAAGACTCCAATGGATCAACTGCGTCTTATGACCGCGGTGACTCCAGAGCGAGCACGGCAAGGAGCTACGACAACATATGAGTTTTGCCGAACTGGGCCTGAATCCAGGCCTCCTGAAGGCTGTTGACAGCCTCGGCTACACCGAACCCACCCCCATCCAAGAACAAGCCATCCCCGTCGCGTTGACCGGCCGTGACATCCTCGGCTGCGCCCAGACGGGCACCGGCAAGACGGCCGCCTTCATCCTGCCGTCGCTGCAGCTGACCGACCGCCGCTTCGCGCCACAGGCGCAGGCGCAGGCGCCGCAGGCCGACGAGACCGCGCAGGCCACACCGGCCGCCGCGGCCGCCGAAGCCGCCCCGTCGACCGAAACCCAGACGCTCGGCGCCGAGGCGCCGGCCACCGGGGCCGACCACGCCGATCCCGACCGGACCGGCTCCGACCACGCCGACGGTGAACACCACGGCCGTCGCCGCCGTCGCCGTCACGGAGGCCCGGGCGCAGGAGCGCACCACCAGATGCCGCAGGGCCCGAAACCCGTCATCCGCACGCTCGTGGTGACGCCCACCCGAGAACTCGCCGGCCAGATCGAAGAGGTCGCTGTGGCCTGCTCCCGTTTCACGGGGCAGAGGGTCGCCGCGGTCTACGGAGGTGTGGGCTACGACCCGCAGCTCATGAAACTGCGCAAGGGCGTCGACCTGCTCGTGGCCACTCCGGGCCGCCTCCTCGACCTGCACCACCGCGGCGACGTGGACCTCTCCGACGTCCAGATCCTCGTGCTCGACGAGGCCGACCGCATGCTAGACATGGGTTTCTGGCCGGATGTGCGCCGCATCATCAACCTGCTGCCGCCCCAGCGCCAGAACATGCTGTTCTCGGCCACGCTCTCGGGTGACGTCATGCGGGTAGCCGGCCCCCTTCTGGACGACCCCGCGCGGGTCGAGGTGGCCCCGGCGTCCACACCGGTGGAAGCCATCGACCAGGCCATCTACCCGGTTGCCGAAGCCCAGAAGACCGACCTGCTGGTGCGCCTCCTCGAAGAGGAGCATCTGGACCGCGTGCTGGTCTTCACCCGGACGAAGCACCGCGCCGACCGGGTCTGCCGCCACCTGGAGCGTAACCGCATCAAGGGTGCGGCCATCCATTCGAACCGCACCCAGGCCCAGCGCCAGCGGGCTCTCGACGGGTTCAAGGACGGCACCTACCGGGTGCTCGTGGCGACGGACATCGTGGCCCGCGGCATCGACGTCGACAAGATCTCCCACGTCATCAACTACGACCTCCCGGCCCAGGCGCAGGACTACGTCCACCGCATCGGCAGGACGGCCCGCGCCGGAGCCACCGGCACGGCAATAAGCTTCCTGGCGGCCGAACAGGCCGGCGAACTCCGCGAGATCGAAGTGATGCTGGGTGCGCCCCTGCCCTGCCGGGACCTCGAGGGCTTCCAGTACATGCAGCGGTTGATCCCGAACCCGGAGCGCACGGCCAAGAAGCCGAAGCCCCGCCTCGTGTACAACGGGAGCGCGCGCCGCAGACGCTAGGAGCGGAGCACCCCGCGCCGACACGGTGTACGGCGGGTGCCTGCGACCTGTCGCCATGCTCCAACGAACGTAGTAGCCGGCGCTGCCCGTCGAGAGGGTATTCCTTCTTTCTGCGCGCATACGATTGTGCGAAATACCGCACAATCGTATGTCGGCGACGGACATGCATCAGCTAAAGAGGGGGCGATGGTGCCGGAGCTTCACGTTCTGAAGCCGCTGTACTGGCTCGACCGGCCCGACGCCGTGCCCGACCTATCGCTCCGTACGCGTATCACCTTGGGATGTGATCTGCGGAAGCTGGAGCGTGGAGGATGGATGGGCGCGCCCTGCAGAGTGCCGCCCTATCGCTCCAGGATCGCCTCGCGCGACGACCGCGCGCGGATATTCCACATCGACTGGCGCCACGCTTCGGCGCATCTGTCGATCCTCTATCGGCTGGAACCCGACCGGATCCTCATCGGGCGAGTGAGTGCGTACCGGTCCTCGACCGGAGTGCCATATCTCGACGCCTGGACGGCCCTGTGTGAGTACTGTCCGGAGGAGGAGAGCGTCGCCGGTGGGTGGGCGCGGGGCGATGTGGGCAGTTTCCTGGGCCTCGACGAGAGCGACGTCGCACTCATCGACATCAGGCTGGGACTCGCCCGACTGCTCAACGACTCAAGATACCGGCACCGGTGGACGCAGGCCGAGCTCGCGAGGATCGTGGGGACCGATCGATCGCAGATATCCCGACTCGAGGAGCCGGACTCATCCGTGTCGCTTGATCTGCTGGTTGCCGCAGTACTCCGCAGCGGGGTCAGCCGAGCTGAGTTGGCGGCAACCGTCAGGGGTCGCGAGCGTGGGGCGAAGGGGTCCTCCGACACGCGGCCTTCGCTCGCCTAGAGGCGCCTGCCCGCCCCCGCGTCGCGGCGCGCGCGCCGCGCCGGCTGCGGCCGCTACGCCGTCAGGCGGTGCACCGCCTCCCAGTACTTCTCGCGGGTCTTCTCGACGACCTCGGGCGGGAGCGGCGGAGCCGGGGGCTCCTTGTTCCACTTGATGGCCTCGAGGTAGTCGCGGACATACTGCTTGTCGTAGCTGGCCTGCGCCCGGCCCGGGGCGTAGTCGTCGGCGGGCCAGAAGCGGCTGGAGTCGGGGGTCAGGATCTCGTCGATGAGGATGAGGTCGCCCGCACCCGGGCCCGCGCCCGCAGGCGCCCCGGCGGCTGCGGGCGCGCCGAGGAGGCCGAACTCGAACTTGGTGTCGGCGATGATGATGCCCCGCTCGAGCGCGTGCTCCGCTGCGAACTTGTAGAGGGCGAGGCTGGTGTCGCGCACCTTGGCGGCCAGGTCGGCGCCGATCAACTCGGCGGCCGTCTCGAACGGGATGTTCTCGTCATGGCCGGAGGTCGCCTTGGTCGACGGGGTGAAGATCGGCTCCGGCAATTGGGCCGACTCGGTGAGCCCCGCCGGCAACTGGATGGAGCAGACGGTCCCCTGCTTTTGATACTCCTTCCAGCCGGAGCCGGACAGGTACCCGCGGACGATCGCCTCGATCACCAGAGGCTGGGTCGCGCGCACCAGCACGGTGCGGCCGTCGAGGTCGGGGTAGTACCAATCGATGTCGGGATACCACTGCGGGCCAGGGTTCGGGTCCACTATGTGGTTGGGGATGATGTGCGCCGTCTTCTCGAACCAGAAGTTGGAGATCTGCGTGAGGATGCGGCCCTTGTCGGGGATGGGCGTCGGGAGGACGCTGTCGAAGGCGGAGATGCGGTCGCACGCGACGATCAGCAGGTGCTCCGTGCTGGGCTGGTAGACGTCCCGCACCTTGCCCCGGCGCAGAAGGGGGAGGCCCTTCGCCTCGGACTCGAACATCGCTGCCATCAGCCTGATCCTCCTCGGTAATCGTCATCCTCCCCGGGGCCGCGCCGGCATCCGGTGCGGCCCGGCATCCGGTGCGACTCGGCGCCCGTGCGGCCCGGCGCGCATACCGCCCGGCGCTGCGGCCGACCGGCGGTCCACACGCTCCACTCTACCGCAGCCGCGACTCCCGGCGCACGCCGCTCTGTACAATCAGTCCCATGGATGTCCCCGCTCGACACAGCGCCCGGAAAGACGGCCGCATCGCCGGACCGGCGCTCGTCGGGGTGGCGGCCCTGTTGTTCGGTCTGGGCTGGGGGTTGAACTTCGGGGTCTCGAACCAGAACACGTACCTGCTGGCCGGGTTGCGCCTCGTCCATCCGGAGTTGCTCACCCGCGATTGGCTGGCGTCCCACACCACCCAGTATCACTGGATATTCGCCTATCCCGCGGCGGCACTGCTTCGCATCGACCCGTCCGGATGGATATTCGGTGTGATGAACGTCCTGTTCCTGGCACTCGGGGCGGTGATGTTCTTCAAGTTGCTCACCGCCATCGACCCGCGGCGCGGCCGGTGGGTGGCGCCGCTCCTGGCGTTCGTCCTGACGCTGCTGCCGGCTCTGGCCACCGGGACGGAGAGTCTCGGGCAGAGCACCGTCTACAACCTGATATTCGAGCCTCTGACGATCGCGGCCGCCGGCTTCGTGATAGGCATGTATCTGTTCGCCAAGCGCCGGTACTTCTGGTCGGGGCTCGCCATCGCCCTGGGAGGCGTGTTCCACGCCAACTACCTGATCCTGGCTTTTCCGGTGTTCTTCCTCGCCCACCTGGCCATCCCGCGAGGCGGAGAAGGAGCCCGCCGGTTCCTACGGGAACACCTCGGGCGAGACCTGCTGGCACAGTTCGCGCTACCGTTCGCCGCGCTGGTGGTGCTGCTCCCGACGATCCTCGCCGTTGCGACGCAGCCGGACAGTTGGGGGACGAGCGTCCTCCTTTCGATCCGCTCCCCGCATCATTACGAGCCCAGGACGTTCCTGCCGTCGTTCGCACCGTTCTTCGGGTGGTTGATCCTGCTCGCGGCCGGGCTGCGCAGGGACGAAGCGAGGAGGAGCGGCCTCGATCCCGTACTCGCACTCGGAGCCTCCATGGCGGTTCTCGTCCTCGCGGCGAGCGCGCTGACGACCATCGTGTACGTGACGTCCGTGGCGGAGATGTTCGTGTGGCGGCTGGCCCCGATCGCGGTGCTCGTCGCTCAGATGTTCACCGCGCGGATGGTGACGGGGATCGTCGCCGGCGACGCGGACCGGCCCCATACCGCCGCGGGCCGGGATTGGCTGCTGCCGGGCCCGGTCCGCATAGGGGCGGTGGTGGTCGCCGGAGGGTGTTTCGTCTACTACTACTCGATCTCCAGCGAGTGGACGGTGCTGGAGGTGCTCGCCGGGATCCTCGTTCTCGCGATCCTGGCGTGGGGCGGCCGGCGCCTGCGGGCCGTTCGGAGAAGGGCGCGGGTGGATCGGCCTCGCCCCGGGACGGCGTCGGCCGGGGCAGCCTGGCTGCGGACCGCGGCGGCTTGGCCGGTAGCAGGCGTGCTGGCCTTGGCCCTCATCGCTCTGGCCGCACTATCCGCCGACGGGGTGCGGAACGATTCGAGCCTGCTCCAGCCGAACAACTCGGCGGCACGGCTCTATTCGTGGGCCAGAGCATCCACGGAGGTGGACGCCGTCTTCCTGATACCGCCCAATATGGAGAACTTCCGGCTGGCCGCAGGACGGGCGGTGGTGGTCGATTGGAAGTCCACACCGTTCGCTCCCGTCGAGGTGGAGGAGTGGTACCGGCGCATCGACGCCCTCACCGGCCGGGCGGCGCCGGCCTCTTCGGTCCAGGCTCGAGACGGCTACGACCGTCTGCCCGCGTACCGGTTGGCGAACCTGGCCGACCGCTACATCGCCCAATACGTGGTGCTGCAGCACGACCCGGCCACCGCGATGCCGGCGGGCTGGCGGTTGGTGTTCGACTACGGCCCGTACCAGGTGTTCCGCACGGCGGTCCCGATACCGGCTTCGTAGCGGCGGCCGGCGCCGGCGCGGCCGCGAGCCCGGCGGTG
>CAIQPS010000076.1 GCA_903873715.1 uncultured Actinomycetes bacterium | reverse complement strand
TCGGCGGCTGTGGCGGGCCCTCCCCGCTCGCGTCAAGGGGCCTCTCAAGCCCCGGTTGCTGGCCCTGCGGCGGCTCGTCCGGCCCGGGTTGGAGATTCCGGCCGCCTTCGATGCGGCGCACCGCTACGACATGGTCCACAGCCTCTGCTTCCCCCACCCGAACGGCCACCTGGTGAGCGGCATCAGGGTGAACCTGCGGGGCAGGGAACCAAGCGGCACCGTGGAGCCGGGGGAGGGCATGGACACCTTCTGCACCGGCCTCACCGCGGACCTGCTCGCGCTGCGGGACAAGGCCACCGGCATCCCCGCGATCCGCCGGGTGCTCCGTACCTCCGAACTCTACGGGGCCGCCGCCCCGGCGCACCTCCCCGACCTTCTCGTCGAATGGAGCGACACCGTGCTGGTGGGCAGCAAGGCGCTCAAGGACGATGTGTCCTGCCGCCTGGCCCTCGTATCCGAGAAGACCGGCGAGGTCGACGGCGAGTACGAGTATTGCCGCACCGGGGATCATCGCCCCGAAGGCCTTTTTGTGGTGTCCGGCCCCGGAGTGCCACCCGGCGCCGCGGTGTCCGTACTGGATGTCACCGGCATCGCCCCCATGATCCTGGGGTGGTACGGCGCCGGCGACGAGAGCGGTCACTTCAGCTCTTGAACCAAAGGGCCGCCCCTCGCTACGATTGATGAAACGGTCCGCAAACCCGTCGCCAGTCGAAGTCTAGGGGGTCAGAGATGTCTGCGCATCCCGGTCGTCTGCATGGGGGCACCTCGTTCCTCGCGCCCACGCTTCTCGTGCTGCTCGCACTCTTCGTTTTCCTCACTCTGGGGTCGTCGTTCGCTCTCGCATGGGACGGCAGCCCGGACGCGGAACTGTCGTGGGCTGTCGCCCAGGTGGGCAAGGCGAGCTACACCGACCCCAGGGGTGCGGCTCAGACCTCGGCGAACCGTCCGGAGACCTTCGTTGAGACCGTGTTCAACGTCAGCGGCTTCGCGATCTCTCCCAACGTGCTGTGGAGCAACCTGACCCCCGCCACCAAGCACCCCTTCGACGTCAACGCGCCACGCGGTGCGCTCCTGTTCTGGTCCATCGGGCCGAACTCCTCCAGCGGCGGGCAGGTCGCGGTGTCCCTGGGCGACGGTTGGCACATCGACGCAGGTGGCGCCGTGGTGGCCCGCGAACGCGACAGCGTCCACGCCACGCAGAACTACCTCGGCTGGGGCTGGGCCCCGTTCGCCTGGCAGGGCCGCACTCTCGGCACGACGTTCGCTACCACGCGTCTCACCAACGACTCGCTGCTGAGCGAATCGGCTCAGGTGTCGGGCGACCGCATCGCATGGGTGGGGCACGACGGGAACGATCAGGAGATCTACACGTGGACCCCCTCGAGCGGGACGGTCAAGATCACGAACAACACCTACGCGGACATAGACGTGCGCGTCTCCGGCGACCGCATCGTATGGACCGCATTCGACGGAGCCGACACCGAGGTCTTCACGTGGACCCCGACGGGCGGGACCGTCAAGCTCACGAACAACTCCGTCGAAGACTTCATGGCCGACGTCTCCGGCGACCGGGTCGTCTGGCAGCAGGGCGACGGCGCCACCGCCGAGATCTACCGGTGGGCTCCCTCCTCGGGCGCCATCCGCATGACCAACGACAGCCGCCAGGACACCGAGCCGCACGTCTCCGGCGACAGGATCGTGTGGTCGCACTTCGATGGCACCGACACCGAGATCTACACCTGGAAGCTGCCGGCCGGCGTGACGAAGATCACCAACAACACCTTCGACGACGGCTACGTCCAGGTCTCCGGTGACAGGGTCGTGTGGAGAGCGGACCCGGGTCCAGGCCCCGAGATATACACCTGGACTCCCAGCACCGACATCGTTCGGCTTACGGACAACGAATGGACGGACGAGTACCCCGTCGTCTCCGGAGACAGGGTGGCCTGGCTGACCTTCGACACCGCCAAAAATGTGGTCTACACCTGGACGCTGGGCATGGTGGACCCCGTCGCTCTTCCGAACACCGGCTACGAGGACAGCCCCCCGGCCATCTCGGGCGACAGGATCGTCTGGTCCCGCTACATGGGCACCGGCGAGAACAACGAGATCTTCAGTTGGACACCGGTGGAGGGGTCCCGTCAGATCACCTCGAACATCGGCATGGACGTCTATCCCGCGGTCTCCGGTGACCGCATCGCCTGGCAGGGCGAGGGGAACGTCGTCGAGGTCATGCCGGACATCTTCACGGCCATCCCCTCGCAGTACGATCAGACCGACTCCAGGCTTCTGTTCGCCGGGAGCTGGCAGACGTCGTCCTCCCTGGTAGCGGCTGGCGGGAGCTACGTGCAGACGACCTCGGCCGGGTCTTCCATGACCGTCGCCGCCAACGGCACCACGCTCAGCATCGTGTTCCGCAAGGCCGACACCATGGGCATAGCGTCCATATACGTCGACGGCACGCCCGTGCAGACTCTGGATCTCTACGCATACGCCGTCCAGTCCGTGGTGTGGTCGGCCCAGAACCTCACCGACGGCCTCCACATCGTGAAGGTCCTGTGCACGGGCGCCAAGAGCGCGAGTTCTGGCGGCAACGCGATCGCCATCGACGGGGTCAGGGGCTCGCTCGCGCCCGTGGTCGGCGACCAGGACACGGACAGCCGCCTCTTGTACAACGGCACGTGGAGTTCGGCGACCCAGCCCGCGGCCTCCGGGGGCTCGTACCGTTACGCCTCCTCGAACGGCGCTTCGGTCATCATCCCGTTCAACGGCCAGCGTCTCGACTGGACCGGGGTCAAGGGTCCGAACATGGGTATTGCCAGCGTCTCACTCGACGGGGGCACGCCGAAGGCAGTGTCACTTGACGCGCCCAGTCTCGCGTTCCAGAAGTTCACAACTGGGAAGCTCACCAACGGCTACCACCGCCTGACCATCAGTTGGAGCACGGCCAACACCGCGGGCAAGCAGATAGCCATCGACGCCGTGCAGGTCGTCGGGGCGCTGGTGGCCAGGAGCCGCTTCGACCAGACCGACCCGCACTTAAGCTGGACGGGCAGTTGGGCGGAAACCAGTGCCGGCCAGGCGGTAGGCGGAGGCCTGCGCTCCATCAACGCGACCGGGTCTCTCACCGTCCGGTTCACCGGGGTGTATGCGGGATTGGTCGCTCTCAAGGGGCCGGTGTTCGGGATCGCCAAGGTCACGTGCGACGGCGGCACGCCGGCGTTCGTCGACCTGTACGCGTCATCCGCAGGCAACCCGGTCACCGTCTGGTCCTCCTGGTTGGGGCCGGGCAATCACACCATCAAGGTGGAGTGGACCAACACGAAGAGCTCGGGCTCCACCTGCACCATCGACGTCGACGCCGTGGATATCCGGGGTCTCGTGTGGTGACAGCTGCGTGAGGGTGCGGCTTCGGCCCCTAACATAAGTCGCCGACTCACCTATGATTTACGAAGAAGTGGTACTCTAAAGTCCAATATTGCCGATATTAGTCTGGACAGGGCTTTGCGGCGGTGGGCCGGGTCGTGAGACCCGATTCGGAGGTTGGGAACGATGGGAACCGTGTTCTCGGGTGTGATCGCCAAGATCGCGCTCGTGACTGCAGCCATAGTGATAGCCGGTGGGGCCGCGGCAGGCGGTGCCATAGCCGTCGGCGGACATTCGGCCGCTTCTCACACTGCGGCTACCGAGAGCGCCGTCAAGGCGGGCCTCACCCTCCCGGTCACGAACGGCGACGACTCCTCCGGTTCCGCGACCGAACCCAGCGATCTCTCCGGCCGCACCGCTCCGAGCCTGCCCGACCAGGCGTCGGAGAACGCCAAGGGTGTCATCAACACGGTGTTCGGCACGGACCCGCACACCGGTGCCGACTTCGGTGCGGCCGTCTCCACCGAGGCTTCCGACGGCAAGTCCGGTGGCACCGGTTCAGATGGTCAGAAGAAGGCCACCACGTCCACTTCGGAGCGGCCGGACAAGTAGCAGGTGGGCCGGCGCAGCGCCCGGCCACGATCGAGTCTTGAACGGGCCCGGGAGCTTCCCGGGCCCTTTTTCGTGCCCTGTGCGGGCCATTCCGCCAGTCCGCCCGCAGCGTATTTTTCGCCCGCTGGAGATGCATGCGTGCTGCGGGTTTTTCCTCTCCCCAGGGGGCTTCCACAAGCCCGGGGAACCTTGTACAGTAGCCACCAGAGTCCCGAGAGTTCAGCGCAGCACCTGAGGAGCTCACAAGGGGTCTCGCAGAGGAAACGCGGAGGTAAATAGCCGCGGATTACAGTGAAGCGAGGCTGAAGTGGGAGCCGTTAGAGGGTGCGAAGCGGGTCCACTCGGGACTCGCTTTTTGTTCTAGACCTCCCCTCAGGATCCGGATCGGCGAGTCGCACCCCGGCGCTCCGGCAGAGCCGCGGTGGTATCCTCCGGTGACTGGCTCGATGCCCAGCATGACCGACTCACAGGGGGGGGATCGACATGGCCGACCAGACCGCGCACGACCGCGAGAGCTTCGAGGCGCAAGGCTCAGCATTCCTGCGTCAGAACATCTCCGACAAGCCCGAGTTCGACTACGCCGAGAACCGGCCGCCGCGCTCCTATGCCCTGGCAGGCTCCACCGTCACGCTGGCGGTGCGCGGCGTGCCGACCCGGTATCGTCACCACTTCGGCACCGAAGAGGTGAGCGTCGAGGACCTGAACGCGACCGCCTGCGAGGCGACGCGCGTCACAGCCGCATATGAGGCCTTCGAGATGGCTCCGGACATCTTCTTCGTGACGTATCTGGCCGACCCGCTCCACTCGGTGGCGATGGCGCTCGACCTCGTCAAAGGTGTGGCCACCGTGGTCATGGGGGAGATGACCGACTCCGGGATCGTCTCTACGGTGGGAGCCTCCAAGGTCGAGGAGCGCGAGGGGCGAACGGATGGCGAGCCGGGCTACCACGAGCCGTTCAACCTTGGCGGCACCCGCTTCCTCAACACGTACGCCCACAACGTCGCCTACGAGCACATCTACCTCACCGGGGTCTACGAGACCTGGATGGGCGTCCGCGGACCGCAGGCCGGCCAGGCCGACACCGAGGAGTATCACGCGTTCAAGATCGCCGACGGGGTCTATCTGCTCTATTGGAACGAGGGAGTGCTGACCGCGCAGATGACCTTCCTGTTCAACTTCTTCGCCGGGAACTGCGTGGCCGAGCTGTTCGCGCGGGTGGGAGGGGACATCGTCCACAACACCATCGGGGCCGACACCAAGATGATCCATACCAAGCTGCCGGAACTTCCCGGGGTCACCAGGATAGAGGTTTTCTCCGGCGAGTGAGGGGCATTCCCGGGCGCCGTCCGCGGCGACCGGCGCGGTATCATTGCAGGGCGGTTCCCGCGCCTTTCGTACCTGTTCGAACGGGGGTTGAGCGACGTGACAACGGCCATCGATCCGGTCGTCTCTTCGGCCTGGCTGGAAGCCCGGCTGGGGTCCGGCCACGTCATCGTCGACCTGCGCGAGCCGCACCTCTATCTGGCCGGACATGTCCCGGGGAGCGTCAACATCCCGTTCAGCCCCATGTCCGACTGGGCTGTCTCGGACGACGAGCTCTTGATGGAGCTCCCGCCGGCCGCAGACCTGTTCGCCGTGCTGGGGCAGTGGGGCATCACCCCGGGCAGCACCGTCATCCTCGTGGGCACCATGGAGCCGCCGCCCGCCCCGCCCTACGCTTTGGCGGACGCACCTCGGGTGGCCGCGACGCTCTGGTGGGCAGGGGTCCGCGAGGTGGCCGTCCTCGATGGTGGGTATCCGCGCTGGGCCGCCGAAGACCGGCCGGTCGAGACTGCGGTCGCCGATCCCGCTCCGGCAGCAGCTTGGGCCGGCCCGGTCGAGGAGGGGATGTTCGTGGAGACCGGCTACGTCAAGGAACGGCTGGGTAAGACCGTACTCATCGACGGCCGCGACGCCGGCCAGTTCTTCGGGGTGGCCACCTGCCCGTTCGCGGGCGTGGGTGGTCACATCCCCACCGCCCGGTCGCTGCCCGCTCCCTGGATCTGGCTGGAGGACGGGACGTACCGGCCTCTGTCCGAACTGCAGGCGATGGCCGAAGGGCTGGTCGGACTCGACCGCGACCGCGAGATCATCGTCTACTGCGGGGTCGGAGGGTTCGCGAGCGCGTGGTGGTTCGTCCTCACGCGTCTGCTCGGCTACCGGGCCGTGAAGATCTACGACGGCGCGGCGGAAGCCTGGGCGAAGTCCGAGCCCATGGTCTCGTTCACGTGGTGACAGGCTCCATGTCCTACCCGCCGGCGGTGGTGCCGTCCCGCACCCGCCGTGTCGGCGAAGCCGTGTTGCGCGGGCTCCAGGCCATCGCAGGTAAAGAGAACGTCATGCACCGGCGCGTCGAACTGCAGACCTACGAATACGACGCGTACGGGGAGTACTCGCTGCCCGGAGCAGTGGTGTTCGCCCGATCCACCGACGATGTCGTCCAGATAGTCAAGCTCTTGGGCCGGGAGAGGGTGCCCTTCGTGGCGCGGGGGTTCGGCACCAACGTGAGCGGTGGCTCGCTGGCTCTCGATGGAGCGGTGGTCATCGAACTGGGCCGGATGAACCGGGTGCTGGAGATCGACGTGGCCGACCTGTGCGTGACCGTCGAAGCCGGCATCTTCACCGCGGACGTCTCCACGGCGCTCGCCCCATACGGCTACTACTACGCTCCCGACCCCTCCAGCCTGAAAGCCTCCTCCATCGGGGGGAACATCGCCGAGAACGCCGGGGGGCCGCACTGCTTCAAGTACGGCGTCACCTCCAATCACGTGCTGGGCCTGGAAGTGGTGCTCCCCGACGGCGAGGTCGTCTGGTTGGGCGGAAAGGATGCCGATCCTCCGGGGCTCGATCTGCGGGGGGTCTTCATCGGGTCGGAAGGCACCTTCGGTATCGTCACCAAGGCCATCCTCCGGATACTCCGGAAGCCCGAGACGCTCAAGACCATGCTCGGGGCGTTCCCCTCTCTCGAGGACGCCGGGAACGTGGTGTCGGCGATCGTGGCGGCGGGACTGGTGCCCGCCACCCTCGAACTCATGGATCAGAACGTCGTCACCGCCATCGAGGACGCGCTCGCCTGCGGTTATCCGCGGGAGGCGGGCGCCGTCCTGCTCATCGAGGTGGACGGGCTGGCCGACGGGATGGACGACCTCGTGGCCCAAATAGCGGCTATCTGCAGGGATAACAACGCGCTCGAGGTGCGTGTCGCGGCCGACGAGGCCGAGCAGGAGGCTCTGTGGCGCGGCCGCAGGGGGAGCTTCGGGGCCATCACGCGCCTGGCGCGGAACTACATGTCCCTCGACGGGTGCGTGCCCCGCACGATGCTGCCCGAGGCGCTCCGCCGGGTGCGGGCGCTGGCGGCCGAGCGGGGTCTCAACGTGTTCTGCACCCTGCACGCCGGGGACGGCAACCTGCACCCGCTGTTCCTCTACGACGACAGGGTGCCGGGCGCCAAGGAGAACGTCGAGGAAGCGAGCATGACCGTCCTGCGGATCTGCGCCGCCCTTGGGGGCACGGTGAGCGGGGAACACGGCATCGGGGTCGAGAAGATCGAGGCGATGCACTACGTGTTCGGAAAGAACGAACTGGACGCTCAGAGGCGCATGAAGGACGCGTGGGATCCGGAGAAGCTGTGCAACCCGGGCAAGGTGTTGCCGGGGGCGTGAGGAGTGGGGCCGGGCGCCGCGGGGCGCCGGCGGTGACGAGCGGGGCCGCGCGCCGGTCGGCGGCGGCCACGGAACGGGGGGACGATGTCCAAAGCAGACGGGACCAGCGGCGAGTACGGCAAGTACATCATCAGCGACCTGGTGATGCCGGAATCCAAACAGCGCATCGACGCCGAGTACCGCAAGTACGCACGGCGCATCCGCTGGATCGACGACGACATGGTGCCCGGTACGTTCCACATGAACACTGCCTGGTACCTCAAAGCCGGCCCGACGCTCGAGACCACCCCGCACGTGCACGACAGCGACGAGCTCATCGGTTTCTTCGGGAGCGACCCGGAGGACCCGGACGACCTATACGGCGAGGT
>CAIQPS010000075.1 GCA_903873715.1 uncultured Actinomycetes bacterium | reverse complement strand
CCACGCCCCACACCCAGTGAGCCATGGGGTCGTAGACGATGGTCGCCCAGATGATGGAGAACACGAGGAACGCGCTGAACTTCATGCGCTCGGCGAAGGCGCCGATGATGAGGGCCGGCGTGATGACCGCGACCATCATCTGGAAGAGCATGAACAGGATGTGCGGGATGGTCGCGGCGTAGTCGGCGTTGGGAAGCACGCCCACGCCGTTCAGACCGGCCCAACTGAGGCCGCCGATGATCCCGCCGTGGTCGGGACCGAAGGCCAGGCTGTAGCCGAACAGCACCCATTGGATGCTGATGACCCCGACGAGTATCAGGCACTGCATCATGATGGAGAGCACGTTCTTGCGCCGCACCAGGCCGCCGTAGAAGAACGCGAGCCCAGGCGTCATCAGCATCACCAAAGCGGTGCTGATGAGCATCCAGGCAGTGTCGCCCGCACTTATCTTGTCCACACCAAGGCCCCCTATTACCGGTTTGCTTGGCGTGATTATTGCCGCGGGGCGCTCGGTGGCGTATCGCCGGACGTCCAAGGCTTGGGCCCTTTGATTGTACATTTGGAGCATCGCTCCGAAGGGGCCCGGGGCGGGCCGGAAAACTACCGGCGGAGGTCAGGAGGTCAGGAGGCTGCGGGCCTTGAGGCCGAGGCCGAGCCGCTCCTTGTGCTCGGTCTGGAAGACGCTCAGTCCGGAGATCTCAGCGATCTTCTCCAGCCTGTATCTGATGGTGTGCCGGTGGGCATAGAGCTCGGCCGCCGTCCGGGTGAGGCTCTCGTCGTGCTTGAAGAACACGCCCAGAGTCTGGACCAGCTGGGTGTTGTTCGCCTGGTCGTACCGGTCGACGGGACCGATGGTCTCTTCGTAGAGCGCGCGTATCTGCGCGGGGTCCCTCTCCCAGATGTCGAGCAGCAGACGGTAGGTGCCCACGTCCTGGAAGTGTAGTAGGGCGCCCGCCCCTTGGAGCTTGCGCGCCACCTTGAGGGCGACAAGGGCTTCTTGGTATCCGCGGTCCATCTGGCCCGGATCGCCGACGTGGCCGCTGATCCCTACCGAGACGCTGAGCGGGCCGGCCGAGCGTCCCAGGTCCTGGATGACGATGCCCAGCTTGCGCAGCGCCTCGGGATCGCGGGCGGTCCTGCCGCACACGAAGACGACGACCTGGCCCGACTTGAGGCTGGCCAGGGATGACGGCTCCTTGGCCGACACATACCGGGTGACCTGGCTGAAGAAGCGCTCGATGGCGGCCTCCAGCTCGGCCTCTCCCAGGTTCTTGCGCGGCAGGGTGCCGCCGAACTCGTCGACGCCCAGGAGGAGCACCGCGGAACCCTGGCTGAGATCGCAGCCGAGGAACGCGCCCCTGCGGAGGAGCGAATCGGCCGCACGGTCCCCCCCGGCGATGACGTCGTCCACGAAGTCGCCTTTGAGGCGCACCTCCGTCTCGAAACGCACCCGGTCCTGGGCCATCTCGAGCGCCGCGATGGTGGCCGAGTGCTCGAGCACCAAGGTCTCCATGGAAGAAGGCTCGGTCTCGTCGGTGACCGCGCACAGGTATCCGAGGCGCTTGTGGCTCGCCACTATCGGCAGGGCCAGCATGGCCGGCAGGCCCTCCTCGTCCAAGCGGAACAGTTTCTCTGCCATGCCGAGGGCTGCGAACGCGGAGCGGATCTCCGTGCGACGCAGATGATCGGTAAGAGCCTGTTTGGCCAGGGGCAGGCCCGCCGAGGCGGCCAGTAGCTCGAGCGAGACGTCCACGACGAAGACGGGCTTCTCCAGGAGCCGGGAAGCTTCCTCCACCAGGTCCTGCCACCCACCACCGCGGATGACGATGCCGAGCAGGCTCCGGTGGATCGCCTGCGACTGCTCGAGTTGTGACGCCTGCCGGTTGATGATGACCTCGGTGGCATCCTGCATGAGCCGCGTCCAGCGCAGCCCCTGCGGTACCTCGACGATGGGGAACTTGCGCTTCTCCGCCAGTTCGATGATGTCCGCCGGGATGTTCTCGACGAACCGGGTGGTCTTGACGAACAGGGCGGCGGCCCCGGCCATCATCACCCGGCGGCAGAACTCCCGCTGCCTGTCCAGGTCGCCTTTGACGGCGAACATGGTGGACAGCACCATCTCCCCGCCGGAGAGCCAGTCCGCGATATCGGGGACCTCGCCGACCGTCACCGAACTTACGCGGCGGTCCAACCCGTCGTCGCCGGCCAGTAGCCTGGCGTCCTTGAGGACCGGGAGCTGCAGTATCTGTTCGACGGTCACCGGCATGATGGAGGCCACGATACACGGTGTTGGCCATTGGTACAAGTCACACGGCCCGCCATTTCACCAAATCCACTAAGAGTGCGGCCCCGCGACGGCATGACGCGCTGGCATTGTGACGTTTGTACAACTTGCCACTGGGAGATCCGTGCCGTCCGGCGGATGTCCCAGCGGCACCCCACCCGTAGCATCGAAGGCAACGTAAGGACTCCAGAAAGGAGAAGCCATGTGGAACCCACCCCCCTCGTGGAGACCCATACCGTGGGCGTGGTCGCCCCTGGCCAAGAGACTGATCATCGTGGCCGCGCTCGCGGGCTTCCTCGTCGTCATGATCACCGGCTTGGCACTCGGGGGAGACCCCAACGGCGGGGCGACAGGGAGCGTCAACGACATCAGCGCCGCGACGGCCGGCAGCCCGACGGCCGCCGAGATGGCCCAGGAACTCGGCCATGTGAAGATCTCGCTGAACATCTTCTACCTCATCTTCGCCGGAGCGCTCGTCTTCTTCATGCAGCTGGGCTTCGCCATGGTCGAGACCGGCTTCTCCCGATCCAAGAACGCCGTGCACGTGATCATGACCAACTTCGTGATCTTCGCGGTCGGCGCCATAGGCTATTGGGCTGTGGGCTTCGCGTTCCAGTTCGGCGGGGCCGGCACGTTCGCCACCCTCGGCGGCACCCAGGCCCTCAGCGGGGAGGCATGGCATCTCATTGGCACGCAGGGCTTCTTCCTGCATGGCAGCACCTACGACGTGGCCATCATCGCCATGTTCTTCTTCCAGCTGTGCTTCATGGACACGACGGCCACCATCCCCACCGGCGCCATGGCCGAGCGGTGGAAGTTCTCCGCGTTCGCCATCTTCGGCCTCTTCATCTCGATGATCACCTACCCGATCTACGGCAACTGGGTCTGGGGCGGCGGCTGGCTCGCACAGCTCGGTTCCTGGGCCGGACTCGGTCACGGCGTGGTGGACTTCGCGGGTTCGAGCGTGGTCCACGCGGTCGGCGGCTTCGCGGCGCTGGCGGGCGCGATCGTGCTCGGGCCGCGCATCGGCAAGTTCGGCAAGGACGGCAAGCCGCGCGCCATCTTCGGTCACAACATCCCGATGGCCGTTCTCGGTTGCATCGTCCTGGTGTTCGGCTGGGTGGGCTTCAACGGCGGGTCCACCCTCGCCGCCACCGACCTGCGCTTCCCGGTCGCGATCGTCAACACGTTCATCGCCGCATCCTTCGGCGCGGTCGCGGCCATGCTCCTCGTGTGGAAGCTCTGGGGCAAGCCGGACCCGTCCATGACGGCCAACGGCATGCTCGCCGGCCTGGTGGCCATCACCGCCCCCTGCGGTTTCGTGTCGCCGATCGGATCGGCCATCATCGGTATCGTCGCCGGCGTGCTCGTGGTCGGTGGCATCATCTTCGTGGAGCGCGTCATGAAGGTGGACGACCCGGTGGGCGCGGTCTCCGTGCACGGGCTGAACGGTCTGTGGGGTACGCTTGCCGTGGGTCTGTTCGCGGACGGCAGCTACGGCGCCGGCTTCAACGGCGTGCAGGGCACGGTACGCGGTCTCTTCTACGGTGGCGGCTGGGGCCAGCTCGGCGCACAGGCCATCGCCTGCGCGGTCGTGGTCGTCTGGTCCTTCGGTCTCATGTACATCTTCTTCAAAGTCCAGAAGAGGGTCCAAGGGATTCGTGTGACCCGCGAAGAAGAGATGATCGGTCTCGACATCCCGGAGATGGGCGTCCCGGCTTACCCGGCATCCCCTCACCTGTAGACCGAGACGTGCCACCCATGACATTGCAAACAGTAGCGACTCTCAGTTGAGGAGGAAAACGTGAAGTACATCATCGCGATCATCCAGCCGGACCGGCTCGACGAAGTGGTCGAGGCCCTCACCGAGTCCGAGATCAACCTGATGACCGTGTCCGACGTCATGGGGCGCGGCCGGCAGAAGGGAGTGGCGGAGATCTACCGCAGCCACGTGGAGCCGGGCGGCCTGCTCCGCAAGGTAAAGGTGGAGATCGCAGTCAACGACGAGTTCGTGCAGCCCACCATCGAAGCCGTGGTCAAGGGCGCGCGGACCGGCAACATCGGCGACGGCAAGATCTTCGTGCTCGACCTCGAGCAGTGCGTCCGCATCCGGACCGGCGAGACCGGAGGGCTGGCCATCGGGTAGCAGAGCCTCCCGCACACGGAGCCGCCGGGCCCGGGGCCCGATACATGGCGGCCTCCTCCAGAACCGTCTCCCGGGCCTGCCCCCGGCCCCGCGGAGATAGCGCGCGCGGCCCCCGGACCTTCACCACACCACAGGTCCGGGGGCCGCGGTCCTTGACCCCGGAGCGAGCGAAGCGGCAGCCTCAAGAGCCGTGTCATGGTAATCTATCCGGGCTGATGGGCTACCGAGTTTCACCGGCCCTAAAGGACTCGTCCGGCAGCGGGATTCCGCCGAGGGATGGGTCTACAGCCTGGATGAATCAGCGGTCAGACCGCACCGGGGCTGCGCTTCTGCAGTCGAAACCAAGTCGGGGCGGTTCCCCCGCTTCATATGCGGAGGATGTGCGTACACGATGGCTACGCTCGGCATCGATATCGGGTGCATCAGTGTGAAGATCGCGGTCGTCGGCGAGCCCGAAGATCGCGATTCGTTCGATAGTCTCCGAGAGTCATCGGAGCTCTTCTACTCTCCTCGAGGCGAAGGCATGGTCCCGCCCGCCCCGGACGCGCCCCCGGTCCTCGCGACCGCCTACCGGCGCATCAAGGGCAGCCCCACCGAAGCCGCGAGCGAGCTCCTGGCTCAGGTCCTGGCGGCCCTGCCGGAGGGGTCCATCACCGCCGTCCGGGCCACCGGCACGGGCGGCAGGCTCGTAGCCAAGGTCCTCGAGATCCCGTTCGAGAACGAGTTCAAGGCCATCGCCCGCGCCATCGGGGCGATGCATCCCGACGTCACCACCGTCTTCGAGATGGGCGGCGAGACCTCCAAGTTCATCGAACTGGAGACCGACCAGGCTTCCGGCCGGGTCGGCATAGCCGATTACGGCACCAACGGCGACTGCGCGGCCGGCACCGGCTCTTTCATGGACCAGCAGGCCAACCGTCTCCTCTACGACATCGAAGACGTGGGCGGCATCGTGCAGTGCGCAGGCAAGGCCGCTTCCATCGCGGGCCGCTGCTCCGTGTTCGCCAAATCGGACATGATCCACGCCCAGCAGAAGGGCTACCAGCCCCCCGAGGTACTGAAGGGCCTCTGCAACGCCGTGGTCCGCAACTACCGCAGCACCATCACCAAGGGCAAGGAGATCGGCTCGCTCGTGGCCTTCATCGGTGGCGTGGCGGCCAACACGGGCGCCGTCGCGGCCTTGCGCGAAGCCTTCGAGACCACCGCCGACCGCCTCATCATCCCGGGCTACTACGCCTGGATGGGCGCCATCGGAAGCGCCCTCACCGCCGCCGACGAAGCCTCCGGCCTGGAGATGGTCACCATCGACCCGGCCAAGCTGGCCCAGGGTCTCTCCTCCGACTTCCAGACGAGCGATGCGCTCTCCATGGAGCACGTCATCCTGCTGCGCGACCGGGCCAAGCCGTACACCTGGCCGGCCGAAGGCAAGGTCGGCGTCTACTTGGGCATCGACATCGGCTCGGTGTCCACCAACCTGGTCCTCCTCGACGAGGACGGCGAGATGGTCAAGGAGATCTACGTCAAGACCGAGGGACGGCCGGTGGAGGTCGTCAACCGCGGCCTGGCCGAGATCTACAACGAGATGGGCGACCGCCTCGAGATCCTCGGCGTCGCCACCACCGGCTCCGGCCGAGAACTCATCGGCGAGCTGATCGGCGCGGACGCCGTCAACGACGAGATCACCGCCCACAAGACGGGTGCCACGTTCATCGGTAAGAAGTACATCGACCGGGTGCCGGACACCATCTTCGAGATCGGCGGACAGGACTCCAAGTTCATCAGCCTGGAAGACGGCGTGGTGGTGGACTTCGCCATGAACGAGGCCTGCGCGGCGGGCACCGGCTCCTTCCTGGAGGAGCAGGCGGAGAAGTTGGGCATCAGCATCATCGGCGAGTTCGCCGAACTGGCGCTGTCGTCCGACGACCCGGTGCGCCTGGGCGAGCGCTGCACGGTGTTCATGGAGCGCGATGTCAACTCCTACCTGCAGCGCGGCGCCGACAAGAAGGCGCTGGTGGCGGGTCTGGCCTACTCCATCGCGTTCAACTACCTGAACCGTCTGGTGGGGCAGCGCCATGTGGGCGACACCATCTATTTCCAGGGCGGCACCGCCTACAACGACGCGGTGGCCGCCGCCTTCAGTCAGATCCTGGGCAAGGACATCATCGTGCCCCCGTACAACGGTGTGGTCGGCGCCATCGGCGCGGCCCTGCTGGCCCGCGAGAAGATGTCGGCCACCGACTCGCCCTCCCGCTTCCGCGGCTGGGACCTCGACCAGGTGGACTACACGGTGCGCGAGTTCGTCTGCAAGGGCTGCACCAACGAGTGCGACATCCGCCAGTTCACCATCGGCGACGAGAAGACCTACTGGGGCGACAAGTGCTCCGACCGGTACCGCAAGCGCGCCAAGGTGGACAAAGAGCCCGTCATCCGCGACCTGGTGGAGTTCCGCAACGCCCTGTGCTTCTCGTACGTGACGCAGAGCGAGGACTACGAGACGCTGCTGCGCAGCGGCACGGGCGCTCCGCTGGGCACCATCGGCATCCCGCGGGCGATGTACACCTACGACCGCCTGCCCTTCTGGGCGACGCTCTTCAAGGCGTGTGGCTTCGACGTGGCCGTCTCCCGGCAGACCGACAAGAAGATCCGGGAATGGGGCATCGACTCGGCCGTGGCCGAGCCCTGCTTCCCCATCCGGGTGGCCCACGGCCACGTGACCGAACTGCTCGAAGCCGGGGTGGACAAGATCTTCATCCCCAACCAGCTCAACGAGGAGACTGACCATCCTGAGCTGGAGTCGCACGCCTGCCCGTGGGGCCAGACGCTGCCGCACGTCATCAAGATGGCGCCGGAGTTCGAGGGCCTCGAGGACAAGTTCCTCCATCCCATCATCCACTTCCGCCGCGGGCCGGAATACGTGCGCGAGACGCTGCGTGAGGCCCTCAAGCCTCTGGGCGTGTCCGGTAAGGTCGTGGACCAGGCGGTCCGCGAAGCGTACGACGCGCAGAGCGAGTTCCGGGCCCGGCTCGTCAAGGCTGGAGCCGACGCCATCGCCGCCCTGGCCGAGCAAGACGAACTGGGCATCGTCCTGGTGGGTCGGCCGTACAACATCTACGACGCCGGCGTGAACATGGACATCCCGGCCAAGCTGCGCCGGTTCTACGGGGTCAACGTCATCCCGCTCGACTTCCTGCCCCTCTGGGGCACGGACACCCGGGACGTCACCCCCAACATGTTCTGGAACTACGGACGCAAGATCCTGCAGGCGGCTCGCATCGTGTCCGAGCACCCCAACCTGCACATCATCTACATGACCAACTTCAAGTGCGGGCCCGACTCGTACGTCAAGCACTTCATCCGCGACGCCTCGCCCGAGCCGTTCCTGGTGCTCCAGTTCGACGAGCACACCAACGACGCCGGCGCGATGACCCGCTGCGAGGCCTACCTCGACAGCAAGGGCTTCCTGCGCTGGTGGATGCGCGAGGACAAGACGAAGTCCGGGCAACCGGTCAGGGAGCATTGATGAGCGCGGAAGACTTCGAACAGACCGGCACCGGCACCGCCACCCAGAACGGCAACGGCAAGGGCAGCACCCAGGCAGCTCGAGAGGCTCTCAAAGGCATGCCCAAGGCGCAGACGGCTCACGGTGCCGACAAGAGCCCGGTCCGCGAGGACGTGGACATCAAGGGCCGCACCCTGTGGCTCACCCACATGCCCTTCGGTGGCTCCTTCATGTTGGCCGCTGCGTTCCGGTCTATCGGCCTGGATGCCCGCGTGGTCCCCTCCGAGGACGCCCGCGTCCTGGAGTTGGGCGGCAAGTACACGTCCGGCGATGAGTGCTACCCGCAGCGCATCGTGATAGGAGACTACCTGCGCCTCATCGAGGACGAGAACCTCGATCCCAAGAAGACCGCCTTCCTCCTCCCCACCGCCAACGGCCCCTGCCGCTTCGGCCAGTACTTCGGACTGCTGCGCCAGGTCCTCGACGAGCAGGGGTTGAAGGATGCGATAGTGCTGCCCATCACCTCCGCCGACGGCTATGCCGGCATCGGGGAACAGGCGGGGTCGCTCATCCGCACGGCGTGGCGGGCGGTGGTCATCCAGGACATCCTGCTGAAGCTGCTGCTCATGACCCGGCCCTACGAGGTGAACGCGGGCGAGACCGACCGGGTCTACATGGAATGTCTCGAGGTGATGGCGGCGGTCATCGAGCGCCAGGGCGTCACCAACAAGGAACGGCTCGCCGATGCCAAGGCCGGCCTGCTGCGCTGCAAGGACAAGTTCGCGGCCATCCCGGTCAAGAAGGAAGACCGGCCGCTCATCGGTGTGGTCGGCGAGATCTACTGCCGCCTCAACACGTTCGCCAACAACGAGATCATCCGGCACATCGAGGCCCAGGGCGGCGAATGTTGGCTGGCGGGCGTGGCCGAGTGGGTTTGGTACACCAACGACGAGGCCTTCCGCCGGCTCCGCGAAGAGAAGCGCCGGATGAGCAAGGACTGGCTCAAGAACTTCCTCACCGCCCGCGTGATGGAGAAGGACGAGGAGGCCCTCGGCGAGGACTTCCACGACGTCTTCGCCCACCACCGCGAGGCGCACGTCCACGAGGTACTCGAGTACAGCCGCCCCTATCTCCCGCGCGAGGGCTCGCTCGGGGAGATGGTGCTGTCCACGGGCGGGGCCATCTACCTCTACCACCAGGGCGCCGACGGGATCGTCGACATCAGCCCGTTCACCTGCATGAACGGCATCGTCACCGAGGCCATCTACCCGCGGGTGAGCCGCGAACACGACAACATCCCGATAAGGGTGTTCTACTTCGACGGGACCGCCAGCGACCTCGACCGGGACGTGGGCATCTTCCTCGAGCTGGCCAAGACATACAAACGGCGCAAGAAGATCGCCCGCAGCTAGCCGGCATGCCTCGCACCATCCCACCGAGCGAGCGGTAGCCCATGTTCTCCAGGCTCGGCTCCTTCGCGGTCCGCTTCCGGTGGTTCATCATCGCCGCCTGGATCCTGGCGGCGATAGTCCTCACGCTCGTCGCGCCGAACATCAACGACGTCGCCGTGACCGACCAGCGGGCCTTCCTGCCCTCCTCGTCGGCCAGCCTGGATGCCAGCCAGGTGGTCCAGAAGTACTTCCCCGACAGGGTCTCCAAGTCGAGCGCCGTGGTCGTGGTGGACGCCGGGACGGGCGGCCGAGCCGACCAGGGGCCCGCCGCCGACTTCATGCAGAGCCTCACCGACTGGCTGGCCGGCTCCGAAAAGCCTGCGGGGGTCGAGCAGTTCTGGTCCCCCTTCCACGGGGACGAACAGACCAAGACAAGCCTCATCAGCTCCGACAAACAGGTGGGACTGCTGCTCGCCCGCTTCGAGAAGGTCGGCACAGACCCAGACACCAAGGCGGCGCTGGCCGCGTTGCAGGAGAAGTTGGCGCAGCCTCCGGCCGGGGTGAAGGTGTACCTCACCGGCGACGGCCCCATCATCGCCGCATACAACACCGACACGCAGAAGAGCATCGACTCGACCACCTGGATCACCATAGTCCTGGTGATCGCGATCCTGCTGCTCATCTACCGGTCGCCGGTCAGTCCCATCATCCCGCTGGTGACAATCGGCCTCGCCTACGTGATCTCCCGGGGGGTCATCGCCTACCTGGGATCGGGGCCGCTCACCGTGTCGATGTACACGAATGTGTTCCTCATAGTGGTGCTGTTCGGGGCAGGCACAGACTATTGCCTGTTCCTCATCAGCCGCTTCCGCGAGGAGATGGCAGACACCCACGAATCCGCACCGGCCATACGCACCACGGTGCGCACCATCGGCGAGACCATCGCGTCGAGCGCCGGCACGGTCATCGTCGGGCTGGCTCTCATGGCGCTGGCCGAACTCGGGCTCTACAACACCACCGGGCCGAGCATCGCCATCGGAGTGGCAATAGCCCTGCTGGCCGGGCTCACCTTCACGCCGGCACTTCTCACCGTGCTGGGGCACTACGCCTTCTGGCCGAGGAAGCCCAAGCACATCGGCACGACCGGCGTGTGGCACGCCTGGGCAGGCAAAGTGGTGAAGCGGCCCGTGGTGGCGCTCGTCCTGCCGCTGGTGGTGCTGGTGCCGCTGGCCGTCTACAGCTCCGGGCTCGCCCGGGATTTCGACCTGCTGGGCGACCTGCCCAAGGGAGACGCGACCAGGCAGGGCTTCACCGTGCTCGCCGAGCACTTCGGCCCCGGCCAGATGCAGCCGCTCAACGTGGTGGCCGTTGATCAGAACCGTTTCGACACGCCGCAGGGCCTCCAGAACATGGAGAAGCTCCAGACCGTGGTCGCGGCGGTGACGCACGTCAGCAAGGTCCGCGGCTTCACCGGTTCCCTCGGGCCGTCGACCCTGAGCGTCGCGGACCAATTGGGCGGCCAGGCCAAGGCGGTAAGGGACGGCGTCGCCAAACTCCAGACGAGCATGGGCAGCGGCGCCGACCTCAGCCAACTGCAGGCGGCCGCGCAGGGGTTGACCGGGGTGTACGGATATCTCCTGCAACTCTCCCAGGGCTACCCGGACATCACCGCCGATCCGGGATACAAGAGCGCCACCTCGGCGTTGGCCGATCTTGCCAAGCTCGCGCAGACCTTCCAGTCCAGTGCCGGCACCGCCTCCACCGGCACCGCCTCCACCGGCGACGCCGCCAAGAGCAGTGCCGCGCAGCAGGCCGTCACCGACTTGGGGACCCTTGCCGCCGGCCTCGAATCACTCCAGAAGACCTTCTCGGCGCGCCCGGACGCTCAGATGCTCCCAGAGCTCTACCTGAGCCAGAACGAGGGCCTTAAGGCCCTGCGGGACGCCTACATCTCCACGGACGGCACCGCGGCCCGCCTGCAGGTGGTGCTGGACTCCGGGCCGTACAGCCCCGAGGCCATCGACGCGACCAAAGCCCTCCGGTCGGCGCTGTCGTCCAACGGCTTCCATGCCGTCGTCGAAGGCGACTCCGCCGTCCTTCTCGACCTGCAGGAGGCTTCCGACCGCGACATGACCCGGGCGATGATCTACGTGCTCGGCGGGATCTTCGTGGTGCTGATACTCCTGCTCCGCGCCCTGGTCTCCCCCATCTACCTGATCCTCACCATCCTGCTCTCGTACAGCGCCACCATGGGGGTCGTCAGGCTGCTCTTCGTGGATATCCTGGGCAACGCCGGCATCGTCTGGTGGGTGCCCATGTTCATGTTCGTCATGCTGGTCGCTCTCGGCATGGACTACAACATCTTCCTCATCGGCCGCGTGAAGGAAGAGGTGGCCGCCAACGGCACGAGAGCGGGCACGCGCCACGCCCTCGCCCGCACCGGCGGCATCATCACCTCGGCCGGCATCATCATGGCCGGCACGTTCGCCAGCATGATCAGCGGGAGCCTCCTCGGCCTGCTGCAGATCGGCTTCGCCGTCGCCTTCGGCGTCCTGCTCGACACCTTCGTGGTGCGGACCACTCTGGTCCCCGCCATCACGGTGCTGCTCGGCCGCTGGGCCTGGTGGCCGCGGCGCGGCCCCGGCGGCGGCTGGCCGCCGGAGACACCGCAGGCTTAGAGCCGCGGCGCGGGCGGCGGGCGCCCACCACACCTCGCCAGACGAAGCGGCCCCCGCCTGGCAAGACGGGGGCCGCTCGCTTTTCAGTGTCCGGACTGGGAGCGGCGCGGCGCAGTACCGCCGCCGCGTCCCCGCCGGGAGCCTCATCACATCGGGCCGGCTTCGCCCTTCGGCAGACGGGAGTCGGTGACCGTTGTGTGGGCGGCGTCCGGGGCTTCTATGGCCGGGGCGGTTCCCAAGTCCTTGTAGGTGGTCGTGTAGGACCAAGCCGATGCCTCGCCCGGCAGGTCGAGCTTCCAGTCGAGCTTCAGTTCGCGGATGAGGCCGTCCGATCCCACCGTCAGCCTTATGGAGACCGGAGCGGCCGTATCCTGGACCTTGAACGAGGGCTGGTTGGCCGACGGCAGACCGGCGATGCTCCAATCCGCCGCCTGGATTGCGGCCACGGTGGTCGTCGCGGCGTAGGTGGTCGACCCGTCCTCGTCGGCAGTCTGGGTGAAGTCCCGAGCGCCGGTGATGAGTGCCACCAGGTCTTTGCCCGCAAGGTCGGTCCGGGCCGCCTCCAGCCAAGCAGCCGGATCGGGCTGCTCCATGGCGCCTGCCGTCGTGGAAGTGGTCACGCTTTTGTCATAGGACGTCACGTGGAACCACCGGCCGTCGTGACTGGTGTCGCCCTGCTCGATCGGCACCGAGTAACCGTAGGTCTCGAAATACTGCCCTCCGACGTAGCGGATCTGACGCTGGATATCGTTCTGGACGAGCAGGGAGACGTCGTCACCGTTCCAGCTGATGCGGTTCATCACCTGCGCCTCACCGTCGATCATGAGCACCGTCGAGATGACCCCGGACCCAGCGGCGGCACTCGTGTCGACCGCCGCCTTCTTGGCCGCCTCGGCAGCGACGGCCGGCGTGACGGTGAGGCCCGGGTTGCCGCCGCCGAGCAGCAGGACGCCGGCCACCACGATGGCTGCCACGGCGCACGCGGCGCCCGCCGAGAGACCGATGAACCTCGGGGTCGGCCGCGCCGCCCGGGTGCGGACCGTGTGGCTCGAGGGCCGCGGCTCGGACGCGACGATCTGGTCGCGCACCGAGCGCTGCTGCCGGACGAGAGGGTCGAAGCCGGCCAGGGACCGTGGGTCGGCTTCGCGAAGGTCGCGCAGAGCCGCGGAACGTTTCATGAACATGGGACCACTCCTTGTGTAGAGCGAGATGTCGAGGAAGCGGGCACCGGATCGGACGGGGCCGGCTCTTCGGGCAGGGACGCGTAGACCTGGCGGAACCGCCGGCGGGCTCTGAACAGGCGCCCCCTGGCGGTCACGGCCGGGCAATCCAGCACTCTGGCGATATGGCTGGGCGTGAGGCCTTCCCACTCGGCCAGCAGCAGGACCTCCCGGTCCTCCGGGGCCAGAAGAGCCAACGCCCTGTGGACCGCGCCGACCACCAGCGAGACGTCACCACCACCGGCGGCCGCGGTATCCGCGCCCACCTCCTGCTCGGGATCCCACGCCTCCGCCGCCCTGGCCGAGAGCCGCGCCCGTCGCCGTCCGGCCCGAGCCTGGTTCGCCAGTATCTTGCGGGCGGTGCCGTAGAGCCACAACCGCGCGTCGCCGCCGGCCGGCACCTCGTCTAGTCGACGCCAAGCCGCCAGGAACACTTCCGAGACAGCGTCCTGGGCATCGGCCGGGGAGCCGGACCGCCAGCCGCAATACGCGACCATGTCCGGCAGGTACTGCCTGAAGAGAGCGTCGAAACGCTCCTCCCTTTCTTTCTCCGCAACCGTCATACTCCGGACCTCCGTGCCGTTTGTATGGATGCACCCGGTGCACCCGTACATGTCCGGCATCGGTCCCAGCGTTTGCGCGGCACCCGCGGGTGGCGGTGCCGTTGCTGGCCTGTGGCGCCGGGCTTGGAGCCCCGCCGCGCCACGCCCCGCTCTACACGTAGAAGCGCGGCACCTCTTTGAGCCAGTCGTCGCTGGGCCGCTCGAGGATGAACGTGCTCGCGAAGTTCGTCTCCGGCGCCAGGAACGGGTAACCCGCCGCGGTCGCCCAGGACGGTCTGGTGTAGGCCGGCGGGTTCGTGAGGATCGAATCCACCCAGCCGTTCGCGTTCTCGTACCACTGCTCGCTGATGCGGTGCCAGTTCGAAGAGACCCGCGACTCCGGATGCATGAAGGCCGGCACCACCTTGGCCATCACCTCCGGCGGCTTGATGACCCGGTAGCTGAAGAAGCGGGTGAGACCCGGCTGCTGCATCACTTCCTTGGCGTGCACGTTTACGTACCAATCGTCGGCTTCCTCGACGTCGACGCCGTCCGGATACCGGATGGCGGTGACCCAACGCAGGATGGTCTTCTCTTCGAAGGAGGTGCCCCGGCCCATGAAGTCGTCGGTGGGGGTGGCCGGCACGTTGACCATGATCACCTTGAGCGGGACCACTTCCTTGGACATCGTGAGCAGCCCGAGGGGCTTCTCGCCCTCGCCGCTGGTCGAGGAGCAGGTAGGTCATCGGCGGGCGCAGTACCGCCATCGCGATCCCGGAGATCATCGCCGTGAGGATGAACGGCCAGGGACCATAGCCACCCACGAGGGCCATGAGCACCCCGGCCACCGCACAGGCCGCGTAACAGCCCGGGATGATGGACGTGCGCTTCCAGGAGCGGGACAGCCACACGTAGATGAGCGGGCCGAGAGACATGCCGACCGCCCACAGAGCGAAGAACAGGCTGTAGGTCTGGCTGCCGACCCCGAACGTCTCCTCGTAGATGTAGGAGGAGGACGTGATGAAGGCCATGCCTGCTATTCCGAGCAAGGCCGACACCAAAAGCAGGCGCGCGAAGGCCGCGTTGGCCAACACCGTCCCCAACCGGGCGATGGCGGCCAGGAAGTTGCCTTGGGTACGAGCCTCCAGAGTCTCGACGTAGGCCAGTGCCGCCACGGTCACCCCCAGACCGAGGACCCCCTGGGCCACGAACACACCGCGCCAGGACGTGACGTTCAGAAGCAACGCCCCGAGCACCGGAGCCACAGCCGGCGATATCACCGTCATCGACTGCACGAGGGCCAGCCTCGTCTCCCGCAGGCGGCCGACGTAGACGTCCTTGATGATGGCGGTCGAGACGGCCGTGGCCGCTCCCGCCCCGACGGCCTGGATCACGCGGAAGACGATGAGCTGGACGATGTCCGTGGAGATGGCGCAGAGACCACCGGCCACCGTGTAGAGGGCCAGGCCCACGATCAGGATGGGTCTGCGGCCGTACCGGTCGCTGAGCGGCCCCCACAGCAGCGTGGCCACTGCGTAGAAGACGAAGAACAGGATGAGCGTCAGGTTGGTCTGATACTCGGGCACGCCGAAATACCGGGTCATGCCGGGCAGAGCAGGCAGATACAGGTCCGTGGACAGAGGGACGAACGCGCTGAGGAAGGTCAGGAAGGCGATGAGCCCCTTGCGCCCCAGCCTCTTCTGGCGCGCCTCACCGTCACTCCTAGCGGCCTCGGCGGCGCTGGGACGCGGGCCGGTCATGCGGCGTCGGGACAGGCGCTCACGCCGGGCAGCGCCCGGCGTGAGCGCCTGTCCCAGGTGTTCTGCCTAGGCCTTCCAGAGTTCCACGTCCCCGACGTTCTGGTCGGCGGCGGTGGCGTCCACCGGGCCGAGCTTCTTGGCCAGGTAGCCCGCCTTCTCGATGAGCAGGGTGTACGAGCCGTCCTCCAGGCCCTTGAGCCAGAAGTCGCCGTAGTTGTCGGTGCTCACGGTCACCTTCGCCCCGGTGGCCGTGTTGGTGGCGGTGACCGTGGCCCCTTCCAGGCACTCGTCCGCCTGCGGGTCGTAGACCGCGCCGGCGACCCACTTCTTGGGCAGGTTCATGTAGTAGACCCGGGGACGGGTGGCCAGTCCGGGCTTGAGCAGCGACGCGGCCGCGACTTTGGCCTTGATGGCCGGGTCGGTGTCGTCCCCGAAGGTGAAGGCCCCGGTGGGGCAGGCGTCGGAGCAGCGGGTCTCGGTCCAGCCCCGGTCGATGAGATGGGCGCAGAAGGTGCACTTCTGGGCGATGTTGAGATCGTCGTTGAAGTAGATGACGTTCTCGTAGGGGCAGGCTTCCAGGCAGAGCTGGTTGCCCTTGCACTTGTTCGGGTCGATGATGACGATGCCGTCGGCGCGGCGGTAGATGGCCCCGGCGTTGCAGGCCTTCATGCAGGGCGCGTCCTCACAGTGCTGGCAGATGCTGTGGTGGTAGGTCACCTGCACCTTGGGCACGGAGCCGCGCTCCATCTCCACCACTTTGTTCCAGAACTGGCCGGTGTCGGGCTGGGGCTTGGCGATGGGCGACCAATCGTTGGCGCAGTGTTCGTCCTTGCAGGCGATCTGGCAGTTGTGGCAGCCGTTGCAGATGGCCAGATCGATGATCAGTACTTTGCCCATGCTCAGACCCTACCTTCCATGAATCCGGCCAGGCACGGCCCGGCGGTGATATGACATTCTCTCGCGAACGCGTCGGGATACTTCGCCTCGAGCGCTTCCATATCGGCCTTCTCGACCTCGGCCAGGAAGCCGCTCACCGCATGACCGCAGGCATTCTTGGACGTGATCCCCCGAGGCACGATGGTGTTGATGGCCCCGCCCCGGTCGATGACGCCCACCTCGATGGGGTCGTACTTGGCGCCGTGGTCGATACCTATGGTGCCGCGCATGATGCGCTCGGTCACGTACGCCCCCGCCAGCACCACGCCCCGGTCGTTGTAGATGCTCACGATGTCGCCGTTCTTGATGCCCCGGGCCGCGGCGTCGGCGGCGTTCATCCACAGCGGCTGGTACTGGTAGCCGTCCTGGGCTGTGACCTTGCAGGTGGGGATCTCGCGGAACCAAGTGATGTCGTCGTGCTGCGAGTGGACGCCCCAGCGCGGGTGGTTGCTCATCACCAGCAGCGGATACTTCTTGCTGCGCTCCGTGCCCAGCGTCTCCTCGTGGGTGACGCCCTTGGGGATCCACTTGGGCACCGGCGGCCGCTCCTCGTCGTCGGGGAAGTGCTCGGCCAGCCCGGTGGCGAAGAACTCGATCTTGCCGGTGGGTGTGGAGAGCGGGTGGCCTTCCGGGTCCTCGTAGAACTCGATGAGGCCGGCGGGGATGTCCTCCCAACCCTCCATGGGCGGCACGACCCAGTAGCCCTTGCGGCGCAGGTCCTCCCAGCTGATCTTGTCGGCCACGCGAGAGTTCTCATAGCCTATCTTGATGAGGTCCTCGATGGTCCGGCCGCCCGTGTACTCCTCCAGCAGCCCCAGCCGCTCCGCGATCATGCAGACGGCCTCGTAGTCGCTGACCGACTCGCCCAGGGGCTCCACGCAGCGCTCCTCCGGGAACAGCAGGTTCATCTGCCCGCTGAAGAGGTCGCTGCCGATGTCGTCCTCTTCGAGCATGGTGTTGATCGGGAGGATGACGTCGGCGAACAGGCAGTCGTTCTCCAGCCACGGATGCTGGGCCAGCATGAACTCGATGTCGTCCTGACGGACGGCCTTGGCGTAGTCGTTACCCGCGTTCCAGCACGTGATCCAGGACGGCGAATCGGTCCAGATCATATGGATGCGGGAGCAACCCTCGGCCGGGTACACGTAGTGGATGAACTGGTCCTCACGCCGCGCCATCTCGTGCTCGTTGCCGTACCAGTCGATGTCCTTCTCCAAGAGCGCCTTAGGTACCAGGCTCTTGGGGATGAACGACGGGTGGTTGGTGTCCATCGGCGTACCGCCCGTGTAGGCGTCGTGCAGGTTGGGGATGATGGACGGCGCCGGCGGGGATTCCTGCTCGTAGTCGTCGAGGAGCCCCCATTCGATCATCTTGGCCTGGTTGCAGCCCGGCTTGCCCAGGCCCTGCATGGCCAGGCAGAGCACCTGCAGACGGGCCGGCTCGGTGGCATAGGGGCCGCGGATGCCCGGACCGCCGTTGCCGATCACGATTGTGGTGCGCTTGGACGCCCATTCCTTGGCCAGCGCCCGGATGATGCGGGCCGGTACACCGCAGATGGGCGCCGCCCAGTCTGCCGTCTTGGCCTCGCCGTCCTCCCGTCCCATGACGTAGTCCTCGAACTTGTCGAACCCGTAGGCGTGAGTGGCGATGTAGTCCTTGTCGTAGGTGCCGTTCTCCATCCAGTGGTGCGCGATCGCCAGATACAGCGCCGCGTCGGTGTTCGGCAGGATGGGGATCCACTTGTCGGCGTGGACGGCGTTGGCGTAGTTGACGTCCGGGGCGATGAAGATCTGCTTGATGCCCAGTTCCGTCCACCAGTAACTCAGCCGGCTCGGCAACTGGCCTTCCCAGCCCCACACGGTGGTCTCCAGGTCGCAGCCCCAGTGCAGGATGAGCTCGGCGTTCTTGGAGATGTCGTAGATGAGGTTCTTCTGCGGCATCTGCTGGCCCACCGGCTCGCAGCCCCACACGTGTTTGGAGCCCCACCACCAGCCTTCCCAGCTGTCGGCGTCGCGGACCTGCAGGGTGTACCCGCCGAACAGCCGGAGCAGCTTGCGCATGCAGCCGTGCGGGCCGTGCACGCACTTGTTCTCACCGTGCTGGTCGGACTGGTTGAGGATTGCGGTAGGCCCGTAGGTCTCCTTGATGCGCAGCATCTCGGCCGCGACGATGTCGAGGGCTGCATCCCAGGAGATGCGCTCGTACTTGCTCACACCCCGGTTCTGCGCGTTGCGCCCTCCGGGCCCGGTGGATCCCGGAGCGCCCTTGGGATCGAAGTCCACGCGCTTCATGGGGTAGCGCACCCGGCCGGGCGAGAACACCCGCTTCTTGTAGGCCAGGCTGAGCGGCGGCGCCAGGCTCTTGTCGCTGGGCTCGAAGGACTTGCCGCGCGCGTGCATCACCCAGGGCTTGACTTCCTCCCTGGTGTACTGGTCGTAGTAACGGGCGGGCCGTATACGGACGATCTTGCCGTCCTTCACATCCACCATGCAGGCATTGGCGCCGTTGTGCACCCCACACCAGCTGATATCCCGCACCAGCGTCTTCTCCCCCGCTGCGTTCGGCGGTCTGGTGATGAGTGGCTCCATGCTCTGCCCCCTTCGGCGTGTTTGCTGGGTCCGCGCGTTCGGACCCGCGCGGCAGGGCCGCCCCCGGCAAGCGTGAGGCGACCGTCACCCACTATGGCGAAGAACGGAGGCGATGTCTAGAGGGAGTGAGCGGTCGCTCACTTAATGGGTCAGCGGCCGGGGCGAAAGCGCGGCCTTGCGAGGCGTCAGACCTGTGGTCGCGAAGCCGCCGGGCGACACCCCCGGCATATGGGGTCGGCCGGGAAAGTACAGAGCCCCAGGCGACTCTGCAGCGCGCTCGGAATAGACCTTTCACCGACTACGTCGGAGAAAACGAGCGGTGTCCAGGGACGCGCGCCGGGGTAGACTCCCGGCATGTTCGGAAACATACGAGCGGATCGTCAAGAGCGCCATTCATCCCTTCCCGGGGACGACATCGTTGCCCGGGCAGATGTCGTGATGGACAGGGCGTTCACCGTTCCGGGACACCCGGCGGCCGTCTGGCCCTGGTTCGTGCAACTAGGCAAGAACCGAGCCGGCTGGTACCTGCCGCGTGGTATCGAACGACTGCTGCCCGTTCGCGGTCGAGGGCTGCGGCGGCTCGATCCCGAGCTTCAAGACTTGCACGTCGGAGCCGTGATAGACGACTGGGGTGGTCGCGACGCCTATTTCGAGGTCGCGATCTTCCAACCGCCGAACGTGCTTGTCCATCGGTCCACGCGTGGGCGGGTTGAGATCAGCTGGGCGATAGTCCTGCGGGTTCAAGGGAGGGAAGCCACGCGGGTCCATCTCAGGTTGCGCATGGCCCCCATCAGGCGGAGGTTCCTCGTGGGCGCCTTCGGCGGTCTGGTGGACGCGTTGACGGTGGCTGGACTCGCAGCGGGGCTGCGAGAGCGGCTACAGGACCACGGGGCGCGCGGTGGTCACCGGGTCGACATGGGCTGACCGCCGGCAGGCCGGTCCGGGCGCTGACTCAGTACTCGCCCTTGATCACGAAGAACGAGCCCCGGATGGTTCCCGCAAGCTTCGACTTCTGCCGGGCGAACCTGAACTTGCCCTCCAACTCGAGCGGAACTTCCATCCCCTCTGAGAGCTTGAAGCCCACCGCCCGCTTCTTGGGGTCATCCACGGCGTACATCACGTTCACCGAGAGCCCGCTCTGGTAGAAGACGTACGCCATCTTGATGTTCTCAACCTGGAACCGGGATGTCTCCAGGGGCTTGGCGCTGATCTCGAGGCCCCGTTCCTCTTTGAGGATGCGATCCACGTAGTCCAGGGTGTCCTGGCTCTCCGCGGCCGGCACGACGGTGAACTCGTGCTTGTACTTGTTCATGTAGTAGCGGGCCTCGTTGGCGCGGAGACCGGCGAGGGACTCCGCCACCGGGGAAGACTCCAGCCCGACGGTGGAAACGTGCTCGAAATCCACCTTCATCGACGACCCTCCTCGACCGTGCGCCGGCGCCCGTAGCACGGCTGCCTCAAGTCCGCCTCATACCCCGAGAAGGCCATCCAGCAACCCGTCGTCCACGAGGTGCGGGAGCGTGATGCGAGCGGCGCCGCCCGGCTGGTCGAGCGCTCCCGCAGCCTGCCGCTCGTTCCAGGCCGCCGCGGTCTCGATGGCCGGCTCGTTACGCGCCCAGGCCCGCCTGGCCACACCGCCCATCACGTCCCAGTCGACCGCGGACCGGATGATGCCGTCCACCCGCTCGGAGCCGTCCAGCACCAGTCCGAACCCGGTGTTGATGGACCTGCCGATGCCGACCCCCCCGCCGTTCGACGCCACCACCAGGGTCATCCCCCGGGCGGCGTTGCCGCCCCAACAGTGGAAGGCCATGTCGGCCATGACGTTGGAGCCGTCGTAGATGTTGCTCGTCTCCCGATACGGCGAGTCGGTGCCGGACACGTCGTGGTGGTCGCGCCCGATGATCACGGGGCCGATCTCTCCACGCCTCACCATCTCGTTGAAAGCCAGGGCGATGCGCACGCGCCCCTCTGCGTCCGAGTAGAGGATGCGGGCCTGCGAGCCCACCACCAGCTTGTTCTTTGCGGCGTCCCGCACCCAGTTGTGGTTGTCGCGGTCCTGCCAGCAGCGGTCTGGGTCGATGCAGGTCATGGCCATGGCGTCGGTGCGGGCCAGGTCCGCCGGGTCGAGGCTGGTGCAGACCCAGCGGAACGGGCCGTAGCCCTTGTCGAAGCAGAGCGGACCCATGATGTGCTCTACGTACGAGGGGTAGACGAAGCCCTCCTTGGTGTCGGCGCCGTTGGACGCCACCTCGTGGACGCCCGCCTCGAAGACCGCCTTGAGGAAGCTGTTGCCGTAGTCCCAGAAGTGAGTGCCTCGCCCGGCCATCACCCCGATCAACTCGATCTGCCTGCGGAGCGACTCGTCCACGCGCCGGCGGAACTCGGCGGGGTCGCTCACCATGAGCGTCCGCGACGCCTCGAAGTCGAGGCCCTGGGGCACGTAGCCGCCTTCGTAGGCGGCGTGGCAGGAGGTCTGGTCGGAGGCCAGCTCGACCTGGATATCGTGGTCCACGACGTACTGCCAGACATCGACTATGTTGCCGTGGTAGGCGATCGACAGGGGCGTGGTGGCGGCGCGCGCAGCCGCCGCCCAGGAGAAGGCCTCTCCGAGATCGGAGGTGACCCGCTCCACCCAGCCCTGGCTGTGCCGCGTCTCGATGCGCGAAAGGTCTACCTCCGCCGTGATACTCACCGCGCCCGCGATGTCGGCCGCCTTCGGCTGGGCGCCGCTCATGCCCCCTAGCCCAGAACTCAGATACAGGACGCCGGCCAGGTCCTCGTCGGACCTCCGCCCCAGATACAGCCGCCCCGCATTCAGCAAGGTCAGATAGGTGCCGTGCACGATCCCCTGCGGCCCTATGTACATCCAGCCGCCGGCGGTCATCTGTCCGTAGTTGGCCACGCCCATCTGCGCGGCCTCGTGGAAGTCGGCGGGGTTGTCGAACTCGCCCACCATGAGGCCGTTGGTGTTGATGACCCGGGGAGCGTCGCGGTGGCTGGGGAACAGCCCCACCGGGTGCCCGGACGCCACCACCAGGGTCTGGGTCTCGGTCATCCGCTCCAGGTAGTGCTTGATCAGGCGGTACTGCATCCAGTTCTGGAACACTTGGCCGGTCTCGCCATAGGTCACCAGCTCGTACGGATAGAGGGCGACAGCGAAGTCCAGGTTGTTGTCTATGTTCAACTGCAGCGCCCGGGCCTCGAGGATGCCCTGATAGTCGTCGATGGGGCGGGCCTTGATGTTGCCCTCAGCGTCGGCAAGCAGCGCCCCGTTCGCGTCCCGCTCACCCGGCCGAGGACGGAACCGGTACCCGTAGATGCGCCCCCGCTCCCTGAGTTCCGCCAGGAACTCCGGCGCCACCTCGGCGTGCAGCGCGGGCGGCACGTAGCGCAGGGCGTTCTTCAGGGCCACCGCAGTCTGCCGCGGCGACAGCGTGTAGCCGCGGTCGGGAGCCCGGCGGATGCCGGCGGTGAAGACCGGCGGCGCCGGCAACTCCTCGGGAAGACCGAACGTCTGGGGCGCCACTCAGACCTCCAGCAGCCGGCTCTCGACGATCTGGCTGGAGGAGAAGTCGTGGATCTGCATGTAATAGCGGATGGCTTCGGCGAAAGCGTCCATCGGCGCCAGGCCGATCAGCTCGCACCCCACCACCGGCACACCGTACCGGGCCGCCTCGGAGCGCACGGTCTCCAAGACCCGGTGCACGGGGGTCTTCTCGTACTGCAGCAGGTCGGTGGACACCTGCACCTGCCCCTTGTCCTCCAGGGCCACGCCCATAGCCCGTACGTAGCGATAGCCTCCGCTCGAGTTCCGCACCGCCTCGGCGATCCGCTTGGCGATGGACAGGTCGGCGGTGCCCAGGTTGACGTTGAACGCTATGAGCGGGAAGCGCACCCCAACGATGGAAGCGCCCGAGCGCTCGTTGAACACGGCGGCGCCGGCATCGGGCGCGCCTTCGGGCGTGGCCAGTTTGGCGGCCAGCCCCTCGTACTCGCCCCTGCGCACGTCGGGCAGCATCTGCCGCTCCGGGCGGGTGGCCGCGTCCTGGTAGTAGTACACGGGGACGCCCTGCTCCCCTATCCACGCACCCAGCTTCCGCGCCAGGTCGACCGCCTCTTCGGTGCTCACTCCGCGCAGCGGCACGAACGGGATGACGTCCACCGCGCCCATGCGCGGGTGGGCCCCCTGGTGCGTCCGCATGTCGATGACCTCGAAGCACACCCGGCACATGGCCTTGGTGGCCTCGAGCACGGCGTCCGGTTCGCCGACGTAGGTCAGGACGGCGCGGTTGTGGTCGGCATCGGCGCTCCAATCGAGCAGTTCCACACCGGAGGTCTCCTTGACCGCCGCCACGATCCGCTCGAGCTTGGCCGCATCCCGCCCCTCGCTGACGTTCGGGACACACTCGACGAGCTTCATATCAGCCTCACATCCCGCCGGTCGCCGGCGCCGATCATCCCTCGCCCGGGTTGTCGCGTTTCACCACGCGCTTGCCGTCCTTGTACACCCGCCAGACGGGGTTCATCCCGTAGCGGTACGGGATCTGGGCGCCACGCGAATAGTCCAGGATGAGGATGTCGGCCTTCTTGCCGACCTCCAGGCTCCCGACCTCGTCGTCCAGCGCCAGAGCGGCCGCCGCCTCGATGGTGATGGCTCTGATGACCTCTTCGGCCGTCATCCGCAGCTGAGAACAGCCCATGGTGGCCATGAGCCAGAGGTTCTGGGTGGGGCTGGACCCGGGGTTGAAGTCGGTGCTGAGGGCCACCCGGACCCCCGCGTCGATCATCTTGCGGGCCGGAGCGTAGCCCCCCTCGCCCAGGAAGAACGTGGCTCCGGGCAGGAGCACCGCGATGGGGGCCCGCTTGCCGCCGGCGACCGAGGTCAGCGCGGCGATGCCGGCATCCGCGGCGTGGTCGAGGTGGTCGACCGACACGGCACCCAACTCGGAAGCCATCTCGGTGCCGCCCATGTAGCTGAGCTGGTCGGCGTGCAGTTTGGGAAGCAGGCCCTCCTCGAGCCCGGCCTCAAGCACCCGCCGGCACTGCTCCACGGTGAAGGCCCCGCGCTCGCAGAACGCGTCGTTGAACCGTGCGAGCTTCTTCTTGGCGGCCTGCGGGATCATCTTCTTGCAGACGAGCTTGACGTAATCGTCGGCGCGCTCCGTGTACTCCACCGGGACCACGTGGGCACCCAGAAGAGTCGGCACCACGTCCACCGGGTGCGCCAGCGCGACGTCCCGGTAGACCTCGAGCAGCCGGATCTCCTGGTCCAAGGACAGGCCGTAGCCGCTCTTGGCCTCGACCGTCGTGACCCCGTAGCGCATGAAGCGGTCCAGGCGCCTGCGCGCGTGGGCGCGCAGCACCTCGTCAGGAGCCTTGCGGGTGGATTCGACCGTGCTGGCGATCCCGCCGCCCGCCTCCTGCACCTGCTGGTACGTCGCGCCGGCGACGCGCATCTGGAACTCGTCCGCGCGGTCTCCGGCCCAGGCCAGATGGCTGTGGCACTCTACCAGGCCGGGCATGACCACCCTGCCGTCGGCGTCCAGCATCTCGCCGCCGCGCATGAGCCGCACCTCTTCCATCAAGGCGCTCTCGGTGCCGACCCACACGATGCGCCCTTCGCGGGACGCAACGGCCCCGTCGTTTATCCTGCCGACAGACAGGCGGCCTTCGTTGTCGCGGCCGTCGGCCTTGCAGGTGAGCACCTCAGAGGCGCCCTTGATGATGAGGTCGGCCTCGATCCAGGGTGTGGCAGATGTCTCCACGTGGACTCCCCTCGCTCTCGATCCGTCAGTCGTTTGGTTCCAACCGTCCCACCGCGTCCTCGACGCGCGAGACCAACGAACCGTCCAGCACCATCCCCGCTACCTTCTCGATGTCGGGGGTCTGCGGACGGTCATGTTCCAAAGCCGGGATGGACTCCCGTATGAACGCATGCGCCGCGGCCACACCCCGGCCGGGACGCAGGAGTTCCCTGAACTCGAGCCCCTGTGCGCCGCACAGCAACTCGATTGCCAGCACCCTGCGGACGTTCTGGACCACCTCGCGCGCCTTGACGGCGGCGTGGGCGCCCATGCTCACGAAGTCCTCCTTGTTGGCCGACGTGGGGATGCTGTCCACGCAGGCCGGATGCGCGAGGATCTTGTTCTCGGACACCAGCGCCGCGGCGGTCACCTGCGCCATCATGAGCCCGCAGTTGAGCCCGGGGTGGCTGGTGAGGAACGGCGGGAGGTGGTCCGATGTGCTCGGGTCCATCGTACATTCGATGCGCCGCTCGGAGATGTTGCCCATCTCGGCGAGGGCGATCGCCAGGATGTCCATGGCCTGCGACACCGGTTGCCCGTGGAAGTTGCCCCCGGAGATGACCATCTCCTCCTCCGGGAACACGAGCGGGTTGTCGGTGGCGGCGTTGATCTCCACCTCGAGGACGCCGCGCACGAAGGCGAGGGCATCCTTGACGGCGCCGTGGACCTGGGGCACGCAGCGCAGGGAATATGCGTCCTGGACCTTGCTACAGGTCACGTGCGACGCGAGGATCTCGCTGTGCTCCAGCAGTCGCATGAGGTTGCGCGCCGTGGCCGCCTGCCCCACATGCGGGCGCACCCGGTGACTGATCTCAAGGTAGGGAGTGTTGGTGCCGCGCAGCGCCTCTACGGCCTGTGCAGCCGCGATGTCGGCGGACTTGCTGAGGTTCTCCGCTTCCCAGAGGGTGAGAGCTCCGAGAGCCGTCATCATCTGGGTACCGTTGATGAGGGCCAGACCCTCTTTGGCCTCCAGGATCACCGGCTCGATGCCGGCACGGCGCATGGCTTCTCCGCCTGGCAGCCGCTCGCCCTGGTAGAAGGCCTCACCTTCCCCGATGAGCACCGCGGTCAGATGCGCCAGCGGCGCCAGGTCCCCGCACGCGCCCACGGACCCCTTGCGGGGGATCACCGGTATCACGCCTTGGTTGAGCGCCCGAAGCAGGGTCTCGAGGACGACGAGGCGCACGCCTGAGAAGCCTTTCGCCATCACGTTGGCGCGCAGGAGCATCATGCCCCGGGCTTCCGGTATGCCCAGGGGCTCGCCCACCCCGCAGGAGTGACTGAGCACCAGGTTGCGCTGAAGGGTGAGGGAGTCTTCACGGGCGACGGGCACTTCGGCGAACTTGCCGAATCCGGTCGTGACCCCGTAGACGACCCGCTGCTCGGCCAGCAGCCGCTCGACATAGGCTCGGGCCCGTTGCACCTTGGGCACGGCCGATCCGGCCAAGACGACGCGCGCACCGTCCTGCGCCACAGCGACCACCTGTTCGATGGTCAGCGATTCTCCGTCTATGACCACTTCGGTCATGTTCAAGCCCATGCTCCGCCCATGCTTCCTTTAGACCTCATACTAGACCCGACAAGCGAACAAGGATACTCCTGCCGCCGGGGTCCGAGCGACCATCAACCCGTAGCTGCCTCTGACGACTCCGGCCGCGCCGCAGCCACGTGCAACGGGATGTTCATCACGACCACCCACGGCTCGCGCAGCAGCGAGCCTTTGAGCCGCAGGGCGTCCTGGTTGTGCAGCAACTCCTCCCACCAATGCTCTACCACGAGCTCGGGGACAACCACGGTGACGGTGTGCTCGCGGCTGGGCTGGAGACTGCGGACGTAAGCGATGGCCGTCTTCACGAACTCCCGGTAGGGTGAGTCGACCACCTCGAGCGGCACCTTGATCCCCAGGTTCCGCCAGGTCTCCTGCAGACGCTCGGTGTGGATCGGGTCGTTGCCGATGGTGACCGCTCTGACGTCCTTGGGAGAGATCGCCCGGGCCAGCGAGAGCGCCCGCGCTGTGAGCGAATTCACCTGGGCGACGAATATGACGACGGTCGTGTGGGCCTCGACGTCGGCCTCCTCGCTCAGGCTCTGGAGCTCGGCGATATCCCGCAACTGCAGGACGTCGGCGACCCGCTTGTAGTGACGGCTGACAGCGTAGAACAGCGCGACGAGCAGAGGAACCGCGACCACCACTATCCATGCGCCCTGAACGAACTTCGTGGCCAGGATCACCACCGCCACCACTCCGGTGAGAACGGCGCCGAGAGTGTTCATCGCGGCCTTGCGCGTCCACCCGGGGCCGCGCAGCCGCCGCCAGTGCAGCACCATGCCCGACTGGGACAGAGTGAAGCCGATGAAGACCCCGAGTGCGTAGAACGGGATCATGCCGTGCGTGTCCGCGCGGAAGATCAGGATCAGGGCGATGGCCACGACCGTCAGCACGATGATGCCGTTCGAGTAGACCAGCCGGTTGCCGCGGTTCATGAACTGGCGGGGCATCAGCCCATCCCGGGCGAGCACAGAGGAGAGCCTGGGGAACCCTGCATAGCAGGTGTTGGCGCCGAGCACGAGGATGGCCATGGTTGCGATCTGCAGGGCGAAGTAGAAGAACCCGTTGCCGTATACCAGGTGGCCGACCTGGCTGAGGACCGTCTCCTTGCCCTCGAGCGGGTGCACCTTGGTTATCTGAGACAGGGCCGTCACCCCGATGAGCAGGAAGCCGAGGACGCCGGCCATCAGCCCCAGGGTGACGGACGCGTTCTTGCTCTCCGGCGGCTTGAAGGCCGGGACCGCGTTGGAGATGGCCTCCGTCCCGGTCATGGCCGCGCACCCGCCGGCGAACGCCCGCAGGATCAGGAAGAACGTCAGGTCCCGCGACGCTTCGGCCATGTCGCCTTGGTAGGTCTGCAGATCACCCATCGCCCAGCGGACGAAACCCACCACTATCAGACCGCCGCACAGCAGTATGAACGCGTAGGTGGGCACCGCGAAGACCCGCCCCGATTCGCGTACACCGCGCAGGTTGCCGATCATCACCACGATGATGAGCCCCACGGCCATGTAGATCCGGATGCCGGACACTCCGTGAAGGGCCGGGAACGCGGAGACGATGGCCGCCACTCCCGAGGCCACACTCACGGCCACAGTGGCCACGTAGCCGAACATGAGCGAAGCGGCCGCGATCAGGCCGGGCAGGACGCCGAGGTTCTCGCGGCTGACCACGTACGAACCGCCGCCGTTGGGGTAGGCCCGCACGGTCTGCTGGTACGAGAGCGCGACGATCGCCAGGAGGGCTGCGACGGCAGCGGCTACCGGGAGCGACAGAGTGAGCGCAGCCGACCCGGCCATGATGAGCGCGAGCAGGATCTCCTCGGTGGCGTACGCAGTGGAGGAGATCGCGTCGGACGAGAATACCGGTAGAGCGTACTTCTTGGGCAAGCGCTCCCCGAGTTCCGCCTCGGTGGCCAGTGGCCGCCCGATCAGGGCGCGCTTTATCGCCCCGGCCGCGCTCAACCTGCGTCAGGCTCGTGCGCGCCGATGTGGAACGGGATGCTGATCACGACCACCCATGGCACCCCCAGCAGCGCCCCCTTGAGCCTCAGGGCGTTCTGGTTGTGGAGGAAGTTCTCCCACCAGTGCTCCACCACGAACTCGGGGATGATCACCGTGACGGTGTGATTGGGGCCGGGACGAAGCGATTTGATGTACTCGAGCGCGGGCCGGATGAACTCTCGATAGGGAGAATCCACGACCACCAGAGGGATGTTGATGTCCATCTCCTGCCACGTGCGCTGCAGGTTGAGCACCTGGGCGGGATCGCTGGCGATGGTGGTGGCGTGGAAGTCGTCGGGCGCGAGCCCCCGCCCCAGCGCCAAGGAGCGCGCAGTCAGCTCGTTCACCTGGGACACGAACAGCACCACCGTGGTGCGCGGCCGCGATATCGCCAATTGCCCGAGCCTCTCGAGCTCCTTCTCGCCCTGGGGCGAAAGGAAACGGGCGACTCGGTCGTAGTGACGGCGGACCGTGTAGAACGCGAGGATGAGGATGACGACCGCGATGATGACGATATAGGCGCCGCCCAGGAACTTGGTGACCAAGACCACGACGGTCACGATCCCCGTGAGCGCCGCCCCAAAGCCGTTCATGGCGGCCCGGTGCTGCCACCCCTTGTCCTTGAGCCGGAACCAGCGGACCACCATGCCGGCCTGGGAGAGCGTGAAGCTCGTGAACACCCCGACCGCGTAGAGCGGGATGAGGCGGTGGACCTGTCCGCCGAACGCCACCAGGACCACGATGGCCGCCACCGTCAGCCCGAGGATGCCGTTGGAGAACACGAGCTTGTCGCCCCTGTTCATGAACTGGCGAGGCATGAGACCGTCCCGGGCGAGGACCGATGCCAGCCGGGGGAACCCGGAGAAGCTGGTGTTGGCGGCCAGGACCAGGATGGCCATGGTGGCTATCTGCAGAGCGTAGTAGAAGAAACCGCCTCCGTAGACGACGTGCCCGAGGCTGCCGAGGACGGTCTCGTTCTCCTCGGGCAGGATGTGCGCCACCTGCGTGAGGCCGGTGACCCCGAGCAGAAGGAAGGCCAGGATGCCGGCCATCACCCCGAGGGTGAGGGAGGCGTTGCGGCTCTCCGGCTTCTTGAAGGCCGGCACTGCGTTCGATATGGCTTCCGTACCGGTCATCGCCGAACACCCGCCGGAGAAGGCTCGTAGTACTATCCAGAGCAGCGCGGCCCCCTGGATGGTCGTGGTACCCCCCACGGCGCCGGCGGCCGCGTGCAGGTCGCCCATCGCCCAGCGGACGATGCCGACCACCACGAGCCCGGCGCACAAAACGATGAAGGCGTAGGTGGGGAACGCGAAGACCTTCGCGGACTCACTGATGCCCCGCAGGTTCAGAATGGCGATGAAGACGATCAGACCTACGCACACCCATATGCGGTAGCCGGCGATCTCAGGGAAGGCGGATATGATGGCCGCCACGCCGGACGCGACGCTCACGGCCACGGTCATCACGTAGTCCACCATGAGCGAACCGGCCGCGACCATGCCGGGCAGAAGCCCGAGGTTCTCCCGGCTCACGACGTACGAACCGCCGCCGCCGGGATAGGCGTACACGGTCTGCTGGTACGACAGCGCGACGAAGACGAGAAGGACAACGACGGCGACAGAGATGCCGAACGAGAAGCTCGCCGCGGCCGCGCCCGCCAACACGAGTGCGAGAAGGATCTCCTCGGTCGCATACGCGGTGGACGAGATGGCGTCCGATGCGAATACCGGGAGGGCGAACTTCTTGGAGAGGCGCTCCTGCATCTCCTCGGCCGTAGCGATGGGCCGCCCAAGCAGAATGCGCTTCACAGTGTTGCCCGCGCTCACGATCCTCCTTTTGAGACCCCTGTCTCGTATCCCGTCCAAAAAACAACAGGCCCAATTGTTCTCCGTAGCCCGCTTCGGGTCAAGGGCCGGACGCATAGAAAGAAGCCGCCCGCCGCACTGATGTGCGGCGGGCGGCCGTCTCGCTGCTCAGCGCGCGCCCCCGTGAGGGGCCGCGCGTGTCACCTAAGGCAGGGCCCTAGGATTTCTTGCCCACTCCCTGGATGCGCATCCGGAAGAAGGAGCGCCATACGAAGAAGACGGACACGATGAAGAACACCGCCGCCAGGATGTAGTTCAGCGTGTGGCTGCCCTGGTTGTTGGCGATGGTCACGCCGAGTTCCGCCGCGAGGAGGCCGAACAGGGTGGTGAACTTGATGACCGGGTTCATGGCCACCGAGGAGGTGTCTTTGAACGGGTCGCCCACGGTGTCGCCGACGACGGCGGCAGCGTGCAGGTCCGTGCCCTTCTCTTTCAGGTCGGTCTCGACGATCTTCTTGGCGTTGTCCCACGCGCCCCCGGCGTTGGCCATGAAGATGGCCTGGAACAGACCGAAGACGGCGATGGAGATCAGGTAGCCGACGAAGAAGAACGGCTCGAGGAACGCGAAGGCCAGAGTGCCGAAGAACACGGCGAAGAAGATGTTGATCATGCCCAGCTGAGCATAGGTGGTGCAGATGCCCACCACTTCTTTGCTGTCCTCGACGTTGGCTTTGCCTTCCTCGGTGTCGAGTTTGATGTTCCGCTTGATGAACTCGACGGCCCGGTAGGCGCCGGTGGTGACGGCCTGGGTGGCCGCGCCGGTGAACCAGTAGATCATGGCGCCGCCCATGACGATACCGAGCAGGAACGGCGGATAGAGCAGGGAGAGCTTGTCCACGTTGGTGGTCAGCTCGTTCGTGAGGGCCATGATGATCGAGAAGATCATCGTGGTGGCGCCCACGACGGCCGTACCGATGAGGACCGGCTTGGCGGTCGCCTTGAACGTGTTCCCGGCGCCGTCGTTCTCTTCGAGGTTGTCCTTGGCGACATCCCAAGCGGGAGTGAAACCGAAGTCTTTCTTGATCTCTTCGGTGATGCCCGGGATCTGCTCGATGGTGGACAGTTCGTACACGGACTGGGCGTTGTCGGTCACCGGGCCGTACGAGTCGACCGCGATGGTGACGGGGCCCATGCCCAGGAAGCCGAACGCCACCAGACCGAAGGCGAACACGGCGGGAGCGAGCATGATGCCACCCTCGTCCATGCCGAAGCCGACGGTGCTGACCAGGTAGCCGATGCCCATGAGCACCATGATGGCGAAGCCGATGTAATAGCCGGAGTAGTTACCGGCCACGAAGCCCGACAGGATGTCGAGGGAGGGGCCGCCTTCCTTGGCGGAAGCGACGACCTCTTTGACGTGCGCGGACTTGGTGGAGGTGAAGACTTTCACCAGTTCCGGGATGAGAGCCCCGGCCAGCGTGCCCATGCTGATGATGATGGACAGCAGCCACCAGTAGTTGCCATGAGCCTGGCCGACGTCGGTGTTGCCACCGATGAGGATGTAGGAGACCACGAAGGTGAGGACGATCGACACGATCGAGGTGATCCAGACCAGGGAGGTCAGCGGGCCTTCATAGTTCATCTTGTCGGCCTTGGCGTACCTCATCTTGGTCATCCAAGCGTTGAGGAAGTAGGAACCGCCGCTCGACACGATCATCATGACGCGCATGGCGAAGATCCAGACCAGCAGGGCCACCTGGAAGACAGGCTCCTGGACGGCCAGGATGATGAAGGTGATGAGAGCGACACCGGTCACGCCGTAGGTCTCGAAACCGTCGGCCGACGGGCCCACGGAGTCGCCGGCGTTGTCACCGGTGCAGTCGGCGATGACGCCGGGGTTACGAGCGTCGTCTTCCTTGATGTTGAAGACGATCTTCATGAGGTCGGAACCGATGTCGGCGATCTTGGTGAAGATACCGCCCGCGATCCTCAGAGCAGCCGCGCCCAGGGATTCGCCGATGGCGAAACCGATGAAGCACGGGCCCGCGTAGCTACGCGGGATCCAGATGAGGATGATGAGCATGATGATGAGCTCGACGCTGATGAGCATCATGCCCACGCTCATGCCGGCGCGCATCGGGATCGCGTGGATGCCGTACGGCTTGCCCTTGAGGCTGGCGAACGCGGTCCGCGAGTTGGCATACGTGTTGACCCGGATGCCGAACCACGCCACCCCGTAGCTGCCCAGGATACCCAGGATGCTGAACAGGATGATGATGAACACCCGAAGGGCGTTGTTGGCGCCTTCCACCTTCGACAGGAAACCGAAGTAGACCAGGATGACGATGGCGATGAACACCCACAGCATGGCAAGGAACCGGCCCTGCTTGAGCAGGTAGGTCTTGCAGGTCTGCCAGATGAGCTCGGAGATCTCTTTCATCGAGCGGTGGACCGGCAGGTTGCGCAGCCCGAAGAAGACGACGAGACCGAAGACAAGACCGAGCGCGCAGAGGATGAGACCGAACGCCAGCAGGTTGCCACCACCGGCGCCGTGGAAGCTCACCGAGTTCAGGTCCGGAAGGACCAGGCTCGCTTCGCCCCCCTCAGCGGCAAAGGCGGGGACCGCCAGGCCGAGCAGAGAAGCCGCCAGCACGACGAGGAAGAGCAGAGACCTCTTCCAGTGCCGTACCCGGGCTTCGCGTGGTTTACATTCCATGCAGCAATGCCTCCTCTCGTTCCAGAACTCCGAACGGGCCGGGCACCCCTGGTACCCTCCGCCACAGGCCCCCCTGCGGGTCTGACCCAATCGGTCACTCTACCGAAGTGGCCACTCCTTAGTCAAGAAATCTGCGCTTTCCAGGCGCCAGGACCGGCGGACGGACCGGCGTCTCGGCAGCCGGGACACACGGCACGACGCACCTCTCCTGGTTCTGCTAGGCTAAGTTTGATCCGCCTCGAATCGAAAGATATACGGACCCGTCGCAGTGCGGGCCCGGAGAAAGGATGGACCGGATGGAAAAGTGGCAGTGCCTGCTGTGCGGCTACATCTACGACCCGGCTGCCGGGGACGCCACCCAGGGCATCGCCCCCGGCACCTCGTTCGAAGATCTACCCGATGACTGGGAGTGCCCGGACTGCGGCGCCAGCAAGGAAGAGTTCGAGATGATGGCCGAGTAGGACCATCTCTCTTCCGCGCCCTGGGGCGCGGCGGCCCAAGCGCTCGCGGCGGGCCGGAAGGGCTTAAGCGCCCTGACCCAGGAAGCGTGACATGAGAAGGTGGCCCGGCGCCACGGCGAAGCCCGTGGCCCGGGCCTCTTTTTCTGTGTAGACCGCCGCGCCGTTGGCCGCGCACCCCGTGCCCCACATGAGGAACGGCACCGGTTCGGCCACGTGGGTCTTGAGTTCGAGCGGGGTCGGGTGGTCGGGGAGCACCAGGAGCCGCAGCCCCTCGGAGAGGGCCACGCCTGCGGCACCGCCGCCCGCCGCCGCTTCCAGCACCTGCGGCACCATGAGGGCATCGACGTTCTCGATGGCGCCCACCTTGGCCGGCGCATCGCCTTGATGGCCTGCCTCGTCGGGCGACTCCACATGCACGAACACCAGGTCGTGATGGGCGAGCGCGGCCAGAGCCTCCCGCATCTGCCCCTCGTAGTCGTTGTCGGGACCGTCGGTCACGCAGGGGATCTGCAGGAAGTCCACGCCGGTCTGCACGGCCAGGCCTTTGAGAAGGTCCACCGGCGAGGTGAGCGCGGCCTTGCATCCGGCGTAGAGGTCCACGAAGGCGGGCATGTCGGCGGGACGGGCGCCCGGCCAGAACAGCCAGATCTGGGTCGCCACCGGTTTGCCGCGGGCGGCACGGCGCTCGTTGACCGGATGACCGGCCAGGATCGCCTTCGATCGCTCCATGAGGTCGAGTACCAGCGCGGCCCCGGGGCCTTCGGGTAGCGAGCCCGCGATGGGCTTGCCGGAGATGTCGTGAGGCGGCGTGAACGTGGTGTCGAGGAGGTCCCCCCCATCCCGCACCGTGCAGATGTGGCGGAAACTCACCCCCGGATAGAAGCTGCAGCGCTCGTCGCCCAGCCCCTCTTGGACGGCCTCCATCAACTCGGCCGCCTCTGCGGACGGGATGTTCCCGGCCGAGTAACTGGCCATGACGCCATCGGCGATGGTGACGAGGTTGCAGCGCATGGCCACCTGCCCCGGCTTCAACTGGATGCCCATGGCGGCGGCCTCGATGGGACCGCGCCCCCCGTAGTACCTGGCCGGGTCGAAACCCATCACGCTCATGCAGGCGATGGCGCTCGAAGCTTCCATCCCATCGGGGACGTTGGCGGTCATGCCCACCAGGCCCTCGCGGGCGAGGCGATCGAGGTTGGGAGTCGAGGCGGCTTCCAGAGAAGTCCGCCCGCCCAGGGCGGCGGCCGGCCAGCCCGATGCTCCGTCGATGATCAAGACCACGTATTTCACGGCGTCCATTATAGGGGGGCTCGTGCGGTATCGTTGGCCACATGGCCACGATCGACGAACCGCTCTCCGCAGAAGACCTCACGGACGCCCGCTCCCTACTCCGCGAGGCTCCTTACGCCTACGTCGCGAGCGTCGAGGAGCAGGGTCCCTACGTGCTGCCGATGAACTTCGCCTATGCAGAGGACAGGGCGCCCCGTCTGGCCGGCACCATCTACTTCCACACCGGCGAGGGCAGGAAGACGGCAGCTTGGGCGGCCGACGCACGGGTGTGCGTCGCGGTGACCGGCAATGTGGGCTTCATCCAGGGCGACAGTCCCTGCCGCGACGGCTTCGCCTACCGGTCCCTCCTCGTCTGGGGGACGATCCGGCCGGTGGAAGACACCCGCGACCGCGAAGCCGCGCTGCGGACCATAGTCGAGAAGTACGACCCGGCCGCAGCAGGTATGCCGTTCGGCGCGAAGGACTTCGCCCAGACGCTCATCTACGCGCTGGACATCGAGGCCGCGAGCTACAAACGGGAGCCGTGACAGCGGCGGCCGAGCGAGCCGCCCGGCCCCATCCCTACTTCTTGAAGTACTTCGCCCCCATCTGCTTGAGCGCCGGGATGGCTCCGTCCACCACCTGGGGCGCCACACAGTAGGCCATGCGGAAGTAGCCCGGCGCACCGAACCCGCTGCCCGGCACCACGAGGACGAGGTGTTGCTGAGCCTCGCGGCAGAAGGCCACGTCGTCGGCGATGGGAGCCTTGGGGAACATGTAGAAGGCGCCCTGCGGCTTGTAGACCTCGAACCCCGCCTCGGTCAGCGCCTGGTAGAGCACGTCGCGGTTGCGCTGGTACGGGGAGATGTCCACCGAGACGCCCTGCAGCCGGGCGATGGCCCGCTGCATGAGCGCGGGGGCGTTCACGAAGCCCAGGATGCGGTTCGTCATGATGAGCGCATCCATCATGGCGTTGATGTGCGGGATGGCCGGGTTGGCGGCGGCGTAGCCGATGCGTTCGCCGGACAGCGACAGTTCCTTGGAGTAGCTCGACGCGATGAGGCTGTTCTCGTAGGCGGCCATGACCGCGGGCACTTTGAGCCCGTCGTAGACGATGCGCCGGTACGGCTCGTCGGAGATCAGGTAGATGATGCAACCCTGCTCCTCCGACTTGCGGCGGAGCAGGTCGCCGAGGGCGCCGAGCATCTCGGCCGTGTAGACGCGGCCCGTGGGGTTGTGCGGCGAATTGATGAGCACGGCCTTGGTCTGCGGGCCTATGGCGGCTTCGATTGCCTCGAGATCCAGGTCGAAATCGGCGGTGCAGCCGACCGGACGCAGCGACCCGCCGTGGTTGTCGATGTAGGACGCGTACTCCACGAAGTACGGCACCGGCACGATGACCTCGTCCCCCGGATCGAGGACGGCTTTGAGGATGACGTTGAGGGCCCCACCCGCGCCTACGGTCATGACCACGTGCGACCCGGTGAGGTCGACGCCCTGATCCTCGGAGAGGTAGGCGGCCACCGCCACGCGTGTCTCCGGATAGCCAGCGTTGGACATGTAGCCGTGCCGTCCGGGAGTCCGGTCGGCGACGAGCTCCTCGAGGATCCTCTGGAACTCTTCCGGGGGCTCGAGGTTGGGGTTGCCGATACTGAAGTCGAAGACGTTGTCGCAGCCGTGGATCTGGGAAAGCTTGGCGCCCTCCTCGAACATCTCCCTGATCCAGGACGAGCGGCAGGACGATTCCGCGATCTTCTTGGCAATCGACATCGGGGGCCTCCGTAGTGTGCAGGACTGCCGGCAGGCCGCCGGCCCATCACCGGGAACAGCCGGTGACCGGGCAAAAGTCTAGCATGGAGCAGTCTGCGGCCGGCCCCCGGGTGGCGAGGCCCACCGCTCCGCCGGCGGAGAGAAAGCTACTCGAAGTCGTACATGCTCTCGAGTATCCGCCGGACCTGAGCAGCCACCAGGTCTCCCCCGGCCTCGGTCAGGTGGATGCCGTCGCTGCCCCTCATAAGGATCATCTTGCCGTCCGCGTTCGGGAGATACGGCGCGTAGCCGCCCTGCTTGTCGGAGAACAGCCGGTAGCTGTCGACGAAGGGGATTCCGCGCTCCTTGCACTCCTTCGAGTACACGTCGTTGAACGCGCGCGCGGTCGCGGAGTAGTTGCCGCCCCGCATGATGGGCATCCCCACCCAGATGACCTTACCGTGAGCCGCCTCCGGGATGGCGATGATGGCCTGTACCCGTTCGCGGTACATGACCCACCAGTCGGGCGTGAACTTCTCCAGGAGCCGGTTGCCGATGTAGACGTTCTGCTTGTCGTTGTCGCCATACATGAGCACGGTCACGTCCGGGCGATGGGCGGCTACGGCCTTCTTGAGCTCCACCGGCCAGTTGTAGAAGTCGGTCCGGGTGAGCCCGGAACTCACCTTGGGCATCTGGGTGACCGCAATAGGCAGTTGCCCGGCCAAGCGGGCGATACCGTGCCCCACCTGGATCATGAGCGAGTCGCCTGCCGCGAGGATTCGGAGCGGGCGGGCCTTGCTGTACACCTTGTCCGGCGGGACCGCCGGCCTGGCGGTCGTCGAGGTGGAGGCAGAGGCCGGCAGGCTCGTGCTCGCGCCGCCCGTGGTGGAAGAGCCGGCGAGTGTCGTGGGGACGGTGGGACCGGTCTGCTCCGAGGCGACGTCCTGGCTGCCATCCGTTTCGCCTCCACCGCGGAAGGCGGCGATGACCGACCGCCGTGCGGTCTCCAAGAGCAGCCCTTCGCTGACCGCCGCCAGGGGCTTGGCCATCCCCAGGGCCACGGCCCGCAGCGCTCGCGACTCTACGTTCTCGGCGCTGTCCTTCAGCGGCACGCCCCCGAGCACGAAGCCGACGACGATGGCGACGGCGAGGATGGCCGCCACGTGCATGACATTCATGCGGCGGCGCTCGCGAGGCTGCGTGTCGTTCATCGGCTCCTCAGAACCCCATGTAGATGAAGTGCGTGACACCCTCGCTCCCCAGAAGACCGGCTATCGCGAACAGCACCAGTCCGGAGGCCACTCCCTGAAGCACCAGAGCCCTGCGGGAGAGGCCGGACTGGAGCCGATCGGCGAATGTCTGCGGCACATACTGGAACCCCAGACCGGCCGCTATGGCCAGAAGCGCCACCCACCCGACTGACGGCGTCACGGTCCAGCCGGTGAACGTCCTGGCTATGACGGAACCGGCTCGCGAGAGGGAATCGGCCCGGAAGAACACCCACGCCAGACAGACGAACTCGAACGTCAGCGCCCTGCGCCAGAGAAGCCCGTAGCGCCCTGGAGCAGGCTCGGGTGCGCCCCGCAGTTTGCGCCACGCCGCCAGCCCGTGCTCTACAGCCTGTACCACCCCGTGCATGGCGCCCCAGACAAGGAAGGTCCACCCCGCCCCGTGCCACAGCCCGGCGAGCACCATGGTGACGATGATGTTGAAGTAGATGCGCGGCTGCGAGCGCCGGCTGCCGCCGAGCGGGATGTAGAGGTAGTCGCGCAGCCAGCGGGAGAGGGTCATGTGCCAGCGTCGCCAGAACTCCCGGACCGAGGCGGCTGTGTAGGGACGGTCGAAGTTGACCGGCAGCGAGATGCCGAGCAGGAGCGCTATGCCTATGGCCATGTCGGTGTAGCCGCTGAAGTCGCAGTAGATCTGCACCGCGTAGGCGTGTATGACCACGATGACGTCCAGCGCCGAGTACTGCGAAGGCGTTGAGAACACCCCGTCCACGATCGTCCGGGCGAGGAAGTCGCCGATGACCACCTTCTTGGCCAGCCCCATGCTGATGAGGAACAAAGCCCGGGTGGCGTCGATCTTACGGCGCTGTTGGCGGATGGCGCGGAACTGCGGGAGCACCTCGCTCCCCCGGGTGATCGGCCCAGCGGCCAGGTAGGGGAAGAACGAGAGGTAGACCCCGGTGTCCAGCAGGGACGCCGGCCCAGACCGCCCTTTCCATGCGTCCACCACCAGGGAGATGCCCCGGAAGGTGGTGAACGATATGCCCACCGGTATGGCGAGTTGCAGGAACGAGGGCGCGGATCCGGTCCCTCCGCCGAACAGCGCCCCCACGTTCACGGCCAGGAAGCCGAAGTACTTGTAGAAGGCCAGCGGGAGCAACTGGATGGCGAGAGCCAGGCCGAGCAGCCAGCGGCGACGCTCGGGGGTGGAGGCGAGCAGGCGGACGAAGACGTCGGTGACCACCGAGAAGCCTGCAAGCAACAGCGCGAACCGCCATCCCCAGGCGGCGTAGAAGACGTAGTTCGCAACGAGCATGAACAAACGCCAAGCGCGAGGGCGCCGGGCGAGTGCCCAACTGCCGGCGAACACGACTATGAAGAACACGACGAACGTAACTGTCGGAAAGAGCACCCGCACCCCTCGGCACGCGGGCCTTGAGCCCGCTGTGCTTGGACCTCACCAATTGCCGTGTAGCGCCAAGCCGTTGCTATACTACCCGATGACCCACATCCCCATGCTCGCGGCGGAAGGGCGCCGTCGAGACGGAGGCGTCGACATGGCATTTTCTCCCGACGAAGATATCTTTCTGCCCGATAAGCACTGCGAGATCTGCGGCGCGGAACTCACCGACGAGGTAGTCATCCAGGAGTTCGCCGACGGCAGCATCGCCCGCCTGTGCTCCGAGTGCGCCGCGGGCGCCGCGCTCCAGTCCGAGACGGCGGAGTTCCAGTTCCCGGACGTCCCCCCGCGTGACGGCGATCCCGGCATGCGCCTGGACGATTCCTCGATAGACGAGACCCGCTCGGACGCAGCCCCCGCTGCCGCGGCCGCCGCCCCGGCGCCGGCCGCCCGTCCGGTCTCCCCCGAGGCCGACATCCTCGAGAAGACCCGGGAACTCATGACCCCGGTGGTCGACCTGATGAGCCTCCAGGCCGACATGCAGGGCGCCCTCCAGCGTCTCGCGACCTCTCTCCAGACCTTCGCCACCGGCGTCATCACCGAGAAGACCGACAAAGACGCCACCATGGAGAGCCGTTTGGAGGCCCTCGAGAAGGAACTGGAAGCCACCCGCACCCGCCTGCGCGACACGGAGGCGCTGCTCGAAGCCAGCACCGCCGCCGCGGCTGCTGCCGCCGCCGCTCCGGCACCTGTGGCCGCTCCGTTCGAGCCTGTCGTCCCGGCCGTCGTGGCACCGGAACCCGTTGCGCCCGCAGCGGCCCCAGAGCCCGCCCCGGCCCCCCAGGCCGCGTCGCCGCTCCTGCCGCCGGTCAAGCCCGACGCCGAGCAAACGGCTCCTGCGCTGTGGGACTTCGAGGCGACTGTGGAGACCACCGCCGAGACGTCCTTCACCATCGATACGGATGAGTTCCAGGCGCCGCGCATCACCCAGGCTCCTCGGGCAGCTGCGGCCCCGGCTGCTGCCGCCCCGCCCGCCGTCCCCCTGGCGCCGCCCGCGGTCAGCGACACGGCCACCCAGCCGTTCAGCCCCGAGGACCTCGAGGAGACCATGCCGCCGGTGGCTCCCAAACTGGTGCCGCCACCGGTCGCGCCGCCCGCGGGACCGCCCACCGCCGAACATCACAGCCGGCCCGGCTTCCAGCTCCCCGAGGTCCAGATCGCTCAGCGGTACTTCAACGAGAGCAACTTCACCACCCGCATCCGCGACGTCCGCAAGAGCCTGGGCAAACCGAAGGCCAACCTGACCAAACTCATCGGCACCGAGCCGCGGGCGCTCGTCACCATCGCCTGGGACATCATCTGGTACCAGTACCTGGTCGACCTGCGCCGGGACATCCCTGTGGACGCGCGCGTGATCCTCCACCGCGAGGGCATGGACCTGGACGAACTCGCACCGGTCTTCAAGGACAAGAACGCCTCCGTGGACGACGAGGGCCGCCTTGACGCCTCCGAGCTGGAGGTCAAGCTGCTCAGCGACCCGTCGACGCTCATCACCGAGATGTCCATCGAAGAAGAACGGGCTCTCGAGGACGCCACCGAGGAGATCTGGGACCAGCGCACCGCCCCCGAGTTCAAGTGGGATGACTGACGGACTTCTGTAGGATGATGCCGCGCCGCCGCGGTCAGGCCGCAGGCGCTCGAACCGAAACGAGGTGATCAGCCGTGTATGACGTTCAAGCGACAGTCGGGCCGGTCCATATCCTCAAGCCTCCGTTCGGGAGCGACCTGCTCAAGGAGTTGAACGACTTCGTCCACGACCAGGGCATCAACCTGGCGTGGTTCACCGGGCTGGGTGCCGTCTCGCGCGCGATCATCCGCTACTACGACCAGCCCACCCAGTCCTGGGTGGACATCGAGAAGAACCAGCGCCTCGAGGTGGCCGGCATGGTGGGCAACGTGTCGTTGCTCAACGGCGAGCCCATCGTGCACGCGCACATCACGTTCGCGGACGAGCACGGGCTCTGTCTGGGCGGGCATCTGGGGCCGAACACCCTGGTGTTCAACATGGAGATCCTGCTCACCACCCTGTCGGCGAGCAAGCCGGTGGTACGCAAGATGGACGCTCAGACCGGACTGACCGTCTGGCACTGAGGGCTCGCAGCAGCGGAACTGCGCCGCTGCCGCACCATCGGCTCGCAATGCTGTCTTGAAGGCGATCCGGCCCGCGTCGCCCGGGTCTCGCATCCGCGGCGCCTAGACGGTCTTCTCCAGCTCCTCGAAGCTGAACCAGACCACCTCACCGTCGAGGTCCACGTTAGCGCCGCCCGGCGTGAGCCACAGCACGTGCCCGGTCTTGCCAAGGTGCTGCTTCAGCCATTCTGGAGGGTTCTGCACACCCGATGTGCGGCTCTTCACCACCTGCACCCGATCGCCGGAGGCAAAGCTCGCCTGACCGGCCGCCTCGTTGATCTCCGCCTCTATGTCCGACTGCTGAGCCGAGGGCTGATGCCACCACACCTCCACCCGCAGCAGGGCGGGTGGCGGATCGGGCAGCGCCGACTTCTTTACGAGCACGGGCCCAGAAAGGAACGACTGGCCTCCGAAGCGCGGATCGACGTAGAGGACATCATCTCCGTCTTCGCCGTCGCACTTGAGTGTCGCTGAAAGGATCATGAGCCCGCCTCCGCCTGTGGGTACGCCTCACTCATCATAGCGCGGTGCCGGCGCGGCACCGCTCACTCCAGGTAGCGCACCACCGATTCGAGCGGCCGCTTGCGTGGCCCGGGCGGGGTCTTGGCCGGATATCCCAGCGCGACGACGGCCATGAACTCGCCGTCGGCCTCTCCCAGGAACTCCCGGACCTCGCGCTTGATGAGATAGAGGATCCCCAGCCACACCGAGCCGATGTCGAGCGACGTGGCGGCCAGCAGCAGGTTCTGGACCGCAGCGGCCGAGCTCTGGATCTCCATGGTCCGGAAGAAGTCGGCGGCGGCTTTCTTGTCCACCTGGAACAGGTCCTCGCCGTGGCGGATGAGCTCCCCGGTGTTCGCCACGCCCACCACCACCGACGCGCCCACGATGCTCCGCGCGGCCATGCGGAGCAGGGTCGACGACGGGCGGGGGAAGCGCTCGGCGCTCTGGCTCACCAGTTCGGCCAAGTCGGCCCGCTTCTGCTCCTCGCGCACCACGATGAACCGCCAGGACTGCTGGTTGTGGGCCGACGGGGCCTGGTTGGCCGCCGCCAGGAGGGTCATGAGGTCGTCGTCGGTGACGGGCCGGTCGCTGTAGAGACGCACGCTCCGCCGGCGGGCTATGGAGCCGAGGGTCTCGTTGGCGCCGTCCTCCGGTCGCCCATCCGCGCTCGTGTTCACTCGTAGTCCCCCGCCTGCAGGCCTATGGCGATGTTGAGGATGGGCCGGTCCACCCGGTTGTAGACCAGGGGGCCGTGGGGCAGCCCACCCGGCACGTAGATGGCGGTCGTGGAAGTCAGGGTGAAGGTCTGGGCGTCTTCACCCTCGCCCATCCCCCACTCCACCTCGCCACCGAGATCGCGCAGGTCCTTGGGATCGGAGCCGATGAGCAGCACGATCTCCGAGAAGGGGTGGCTGTGCAGCCCGGGCAACTCCCGCGGGACCGTCTTGTCCCACACCCAGACGATGTCCAGCCAGGTGTTCGCGTCCGGCAGGAGGTCCTTGTCCAGGTAGACCTCGTCGGGGAAGGTGAAGCCCGACACATCCCGGAAATCGTGATGCGCCATCTCGGTGATGAACTTGGGCTCCGTCACGACGTACTTGTCCCACCGTCCGCCTGCCATGGTCCCCCCTCGGCGTCGTTGATGGGACTATGTTGCTACATCCTCGGCGGGCACGCCAGCTTTGGGGCGCAGCCGGCCGATCCGGGACCGGCTTTCTGGCGGTGAGGCACGAGACGGCCGGCGCTTCGCGGCGCAGATCTGCTCGCTACACCATCAACCCGGCTTCGTAGCCCTCTTCGAGAGCGTCGAGCACCGTCCTGATGCCGTTCGCGTCCCCGGCTGAGCGCAGGTCGGCGACCAAGCCTTCCAGTTCGGTCATCAGACCGTTCACCGGCCGCATGCCGCCGGCGAGGACGATGCTGTCGAACGGCCCAAGGACCTTCTTCTCGCCGTTCTCCAAGGCCT
>CAIQPS010000074.1 GCA_903873715.1 uncultured Actinomycetes bacterium | reverse complement strand
CGCGTGTCTACGAAGGAGGAGTAGGGGCAGGCTTCTGCTGCCCCGTCCGAACCGGAGATACGCGCGCGCTCGCCCCACTCACTGTAGGGTTGGTGGCTGAGAAACCCGTGTTATACTGTGCGGGCTCCGGGCGAGTGGCGGAATTGGCAGACGCGCTAGGTTCAGGGTCTAGTGAGCTTACGCTCATGGGGGTTCAAGTCCCCCCTCGCCCACCATTATCTCTTGCACTGATTGGCGCCTGCATATGGCTGAATTCAAGAACAGCGACGCCGTCGAAGACGATCTCCAAGAAGAAACCAAGGGTCGCAAGCGGCGGCCCAAGGGGCTTCTGCCCACACCCCTCCTCCGATTGATCATCGCGCTGGTCGCCGTCATCGTCGTGGTGGTGGTCGTCGTCGTGGCCGTGACGGCCACGCGCGGGGGCGGAGAGGCGTCCGACTACCAGAAGTACATGACGTCGGTCTCGTCCATCGTGAAGCAGTCCGACGCGATCGGGGCAGGCCTCAGCACCCTCCTCACCCAGCCCGGCGACACCAGCCGCAAGGAGATCCAGACCAAGCTCGACGGCTTCGTGTCGAAATCTCAGCAGCTGGAGACGCAGGCGAAGAACCTCGCCGCGCCCAAGGAACTGGTCGACAAGAACATCCACCAGTTCTTCGTCATGGTCATGACCTTCAGGCGGGAAGGCCTGGAGAGCCTGGAGCCCTCGCTCATGAACGCCCTCGAGGTGGAGGACACCGACGTGGCGGCCGAGCAGATCTCCCAGGCGCTCTACTATCTGACCAACTCGGACTTCCTGTACACCACGGTGTTCGCCAAGGGCGCCACCGACATCGTCAAGGAGCGGAGCCTGGACGGCATCACCGTCCCCGCTTCCAAGTTCCTGGAGGACCCGGACCTGGCCTCCAAGGCCTCCGCCCAGGAGATCATCTCCCAGCTCAAGAGCACCGGGAGCCTGCAGGCGGTGCACGGCGTGTCGGTGAGCAAGGTCATGGCCCAGCCCGACGCCCAGCAGATCAAGGCCGGCCAGACCTACAACCTCACCTCCAGCGAAGAACTGGCCTTCCAGGTGACCGTCCAGAACCAGGGCAACATGGCCGAGAAGGACGTCCCCGTGGTGGTCACGCTGGGCGTCGAAGGCGAGACCCCGCAGAAGGTGACGGTGAGCATCCCCGAGATCAAGGGCGGCGAGAAGGTGACCGTCGAGGTCAAGGGTCTCAACCCCACCGACTATGGGGTCCAGGCCACGGTGAAGGTGGAGGCCGGCCCGGTCCCGGGCGAGAAGGTCACCACGAACAACTCTCTGGAAGCCACCGTAATCTTCAAACTCTAGGGCCGGCGCGAAGCGATGCCCAAAAGGGGTAGATCTTGAGCCTCGTACAGGGATTCGAAGTCCTTGCCGTGCTGGCGCTCGCCGTGGCCATCGCCGCGTGCGTCGGTCTGTACCTCGTGTTCCGGCGGTTGCAGCGCTTCCACCGGAATCAGCACGTGATCATGGGCTCCCGGGGCAACGTCGACATCGTCGAGCACGTGTCCGCCATGGACGACAAACTGGCCAACATGCGCGTGGCCCTCGAAGACCTGGCGCTGGTGGCCCGCGACCATGACGTCCGCATCGACGGCACGCTGGCCCGCATCGGGGTCGTGCGCTTCGACGCCTACCAGGATCTGGGCGGCCGGCAGAGCGCGGCCGTCGCCTTCCTCAACAGCCAGGGCAACGGCGTGGTCATCACCACCGTCGTGAGCCGCGATTTCGCCCGGATGTACGTGAAGCTCCTCAAGGACGGCCAGCCGGACATCCCGCTGGCGCCCGAAGAGCAGGAGGCCGTCGACCAGGCCAGGGGCGCCGGGCCGTTCACGATCAAGCCCCGCGGGGGCGCCGACTCGGTGAGGATCCCCGAGATGGACGCCGACACCGCCGACCTGCTCGCTTCGGGGCTGCCGGGCCGCAGGCCGCCGTCCGACCGCGAACTGGACCGCGAGAACCGGCGCCGCAAGCGCCAGGGCCTGCCGCCCCTCGTCGAGACCGTCACCGCCTCCGCCACCGGCTGGGGCGACCCGGAGACACCCTCGCCGGACTCCGACAGCCTGGCCGCCCAGTACGTGCGCAAGCGCAGGGCGTCTACCCCGGCCGCCGACGAGCAGCGCTACGACATCGACGACGAGCGCTTCTTCATCGACGACGACAGGGGTGAGCGCTGATGGGCTGCGACCCCATGGGTTCCACCCTGCCCTCCTGGTCGATCTCCGCCTTCAGCGAGCCGCTCCCGGTGGCCGCCAACACCATCGGCTTCCTGGGACCGCAGGGGACGTTCACCGAGGTCGCGCTCCGGGACACCATCGCGCAGCAACGGCCCGACGGTGGTACCCGGCGCTTCATCCCCTTCGCTTCAATGCAGGACACCATCGAAGCGGTGTCCTCGGGCGAGGTGGACGTGTCCATCGTCCCGATCGAGAACTCCATCGAGGGCTCGGTCTCGGCCACGGTAGACATCCTGACCCACGAGATCGACAACCTCCAGATAGTCCGCGAGGTGCGGATCCCCGTGCGGCACCAGTTGCTTGTCCGCCCCGGGATCACGCTCGACCAGGTCAAGAAAGTGGTCTCCCACCCGCACGCCAACGCCCAGTGCCGCATCTGGATGCGGGCCAACCTGCCGGGCGTCGAGGTCGAGGCGGCCAACTCCACCGCCAACGCGGTCGAGCGCGTGGCGAAGACCGACCAGCCCTGGGCGGCCATCGGCAACAGGCTGGCCGGCGAGACCTACGGCTGCGAGATCCTGGCCCCGGACATCGAGGACCACAAGGACAACGAGACCCGGTTCGTGTTCCTCGCCCGGCAGCGGGAGCGGCAGGACTGGTTCGAGCCCTACAAGACCTCCGTGGTCTGCGAGATCGTCAAGGACCAGCCCGGGGCCCTGCTCCTCATCCTGCAGGAGTTCGCCTTCCGGCGGATAAACCTCACCAAGATCGAATCGCGGCCGTCGAAGCGGCGCCTGGGCGACTACCTCTTCCTTGTGGACATGGAAGGGAAGGTCGATGACGGGCCCATCGCGGACGCTCTGCGGTGCCTGTGCTGCAAACTGCCCCGCCTGACCGTGCTGGGCAGCTATCCTGTAGGCAAGCCGCTGGCGTTCACGTCTCGCTGACGCGGACCCCGGTCGGGGCCGCTTCGCGGCGGCCCATAATGGAAAACAGCCTCATACCCCGAGGGGAGTGCCGGTGCTCGACATCAAGCTGATCCGGAACGAGCCGGACATGGTCCGCGCCGCCTTGAGCCGCCGCGGCCCGCATGCGGTGGCCGCTCTTGACACTCTGCTGGAACTCGACAAGCAGCGCCGCGAGATGCTCGTGGCCGTCGAGGAGAAGCGCAGCCTGCGCAACTCGGTGAGCGAAGAGATCGCCGTGGCCAAGCGCAACAAAGAAGACGCCTCCGCCAAGATCGAAGCCATGCGCGCCGTGGGCGACGAGATCAAGGCCATCGAGGCCCGGCTGAAAGACGTCGAGGCCGAACTCGAGGCCGAGCTGCTGCAGGTGCCGAACCTCACCGACGAGTCCGCGCCTACGGGCGGCGAGGAAGACTCGGAAGTGATGTACAAATGGGGCACGCCCCGTCAGTTCTCCTTCATGCCGAAGGACCATCTGGACCTCGCCGGTCCGGCCGACATGATCGACATGGAGCGCGGGGCCCGCACCTCGGGCAGCCGCTTCGCCTACCTCAAGGGCGACCTGGTGTTCCTGCAGTTCGCGCTCGTCCAGTTCGCCCTGCAGAAGCTGGCGTCCAAGGGCTTCCGGCCGGTGATAGTGCCGGTGCTGGTGCGTGACGAGGCCATGTTCGGCACCGGCTTCTTCCCCACCGACACCCAGCAGGTGTACCGGGTGGAAGCAGACGACCTGAACCTGGTGGGCACCTCCGAGGTGCCGCTGGCGGCGCTGCACATGGACGAGATCCTGGACGAATCCGACCTGCCGGTGCGCTACGTGGGGTATTCCAGCTGCTTCCGCCGGGAGGCGGGCGCGGCCGGCAAGGACACCCGGGGCATCTTCCGGGTGCACCAGTTCGACAAGGTGGAGATGTTCAGCTTCTGCGCGCCGGACAAATCGCGGGAAGAACATGACTTCATGCGGTCCATCGAGGAGGAGGTCCTGCAGGATCTGGGTCTCCCCTACCAGGCCGTCAACATCGCCGCGGGCGACCTCGGCGCCCCGGCCGCCAAGAAGTACGACCTCGAGGCCTGGCTGCCCACCCAGGAGCGCTACCGCGAAGTCACCTCCTGCTCCAACTGCACCGACTACCAGGCGCGCCGCCTGAAGGTGCGGGCCAAGGGCGAGAAGGGCAGCCCCTACCTGCTCCACACCCTCAACGGGACCGTGGTGGCACTGGGCCGGACCATGATCGCCATCATGGAGAACTACCAGAACGAGGACGGCACCATCGCCGTGCCCGCAGTGCTAAAGCCGTTCCTGCCCGCTGGCAAAGAGGTGCTCGGGGGATGAACGGACCGGGCGGTGACGCAGGCGTGACGGCGGCCGGACCGGCTGCTGCCGGCGGCACGGTCTCGACCGGCGCGCACGACGTGTTGATGGTCGTCGACGTCCAGGCCGATTTCTGCCCGGGCGGCGCCCTCGGCGTCGAGGGCGGGTTCGACGTCGTGCCCGTCATCAACGGCCTCACGTCCAAGTTCGGCCGCTGGGTCTATACGCGCGACTGGCACCCCCACGACCATGTCAGCTTCTCCGCTGACCCGGAGTTCCGCGACGGCTCCTGGCCCCCGCACGCCGTGCAGGGCACGCCGGGGGCGGCGTGGTGCGCCGGGCTCGAGATGCCCATGAACGCCATCCTCATCAGCAAGGGGGACGACCCTGCGCTCGAGGAGTACAGCGGCTTCCCCAAGCAACGGCTCGACCTGGCCGAGTTCCTGCGGCTGCGCAAGGTGGAGCGGGTCTTCATCGCGGGGCTGACGGCGGACTACTGCGTCAAGAACACCGCCCTCGACGCATGCAAGGCCGGTTTCACCGTTTTTGTGGTGGAAGACGCGGTGCGGGGAGTGGCTCCGGACACCACCGCCCGGGCCTACGCCGAGATGCGGGCGGCTGGAGTGACGATCATCAGGTCGGAGCAGATCGCCGACTCGGGAAATCGGCCCGCCGCCGCCTACGACGAGCACGGCCACCCGGTGCACCATGACGACTGACCGGGACCCCCGGACCGGCCCCGCGCCCGGCACCGCCGGCCGCGACGTCTCCCAGCGGTGGGCCCGCCGCGAGGACCTGGCGCTCCTCACCGACTACTATCAGCTGACCATGATGGGCGGCTACCTCAAAGCCGGCCGCCGCGACCTGCGCGCCTGCTTCGACTACACGTTCCGCGACCTGCCCGCCCACAACGGGTTCGCCATCACCGCGGGGCTGGAGCAACTCCTCGACCAGATCGAGAACCTGCACTTCACCCGCCAGGACCTCGACTACCTCGCCGGCCTCAAGACGTTCGACGACGACTTCCTGGAGTACCTCGAATCGTTCCGGCCCCAGTGCACCATCAAAGCGGTGCCGGAGGGGACGGTCGTGTTCCCGCACGAGCCGGTGCTGCAGGTGGAAGGGCCGCTGCTCGAGGCCCAGTTGCTCGAGACGGTGGCGCTCAACACCCTCAACTTCCAGACGCTCATAGCCACCAAAGCGGCGCGCATAAGGCTGGCGTGCGGCACCGACGAACTGGTGGAGTTCGGCCTGCGCCGCGCCCAGGGCCCAGACGGCGGGCTCAGCGGCAGCCGGGCGGCCTTCATCGGCGGAGCGGACAGCACCTCCAACGTGCTGGCCGGCAAGCTGTTCGGCATACCAGTGCGGGGCACCCACGCCCACTCCTGGGTGATGAGCTTCAACGACGAGCTGGAGGCCTTCCGGGCATACGCCGCCTGCTATCCCAGGCCGGTGCTTCTGGTGGATACCTACGACACGCTCCGGTCCGGGCTTCCCAACGCGGTGGCGCTCTTCAAGGAGTTGCGCGCCGCGGGCAACCCGGCGCGCGCCGCGGTGCGGCTCGATTCCGGCGACCTTGCCCGGCTGAGCAAGGCGGCCTATCAGATGTTCGTCGAGGCGGGCTTCAACGACCCGCTCATCGTGGCGTCGAACGAGCTGGACGAAGACCTCATCGCCGACCTCAAACGGCAGGGGGCGCGCATCAACTCCTGGGGCGTGGGGACTCATCTCATCACCTCTTCCGGGCACCCCGCCCTGAACGGCGTATACAAGCTGGTGGCGGTGCAGGAGGCCGGCGGTGACTGGGTGCCGCGCATCAAGCTGTCGTCCAACCCGGCCAAGATGACGGACCCCGGCCGCAAGCGCCTGGTGCGCTACTACGACGAGACCGGCCGGCCGCTGGCCGACCTGATCCGCTTGGATTCCGAGCCCGTCGACAGTATCGACCATGGCCAGCCGGCTGCGCCGGTGCCCTTCGCCGAACGGCAGGACCTGTCGTTCCTGCGGGCGGTCTGGGACGCGTCGCGCTGCGAGGACCTGCTCGTCACCGTGATGGCAGGTGGCAAGAGGGTGGCTCCCGCGCCGGCGCTCGCCGACATCCGGGCCCGCGCCGGAGAACAGGTGGCGTCACTGCCGGAAGAGGTCCGCAGGCTCCGCAACCCGGAGATCTACGCCGTCGGCCTGTCGCCCAGACTGGCCGCAGAGAAGCTACGGATGATCCGCCAGGCCCCGGGCGTGCTGCCCACCGGGCCGGGGAACGGGGCCTAGCCATGGGATCCACGACTTCAGTTCTTCGCTATGCCGAGGAGTCGGGGAACATCTCGCTAGCCTGTCGTCGTCGCGGAATCTCCCGCCGGTGTTTCTACATCTGGAAGCGGGCCTAGGAAAGCGACGGCGAGGCCGGCCCTCAAGCCTTTGGCCGGCGTCGAGGCCGATCGGCTCGGCCAATAGGCGGAGTCGCCACGTCCAGAACCGGACGACCGCTATCTGAGGATCACCGGCGGTGGTTGTCCAACACGGCCCTCACGTTGGCACACAGTTCCTCAAGAGTGAACGGCTTCGGCAAGAAGTCCACGTCCGGGTCCAGCCGGCCCGCGTGCTCGATGGCGTTGCGAGTGTAACCGGACATGTAGAGAACGAGTATGTCGGGCCGAGAGGCCCGCAGACGGTCGGCCACCTCGACTCCCTGGATCGCGCCAGGAAGGACCAAGTCGGTGAGGAGCAGATCGATCCGAGCGTCGCGCTGGGCGGCCAAACCTAGAGCCTCTGCCCCGCTCGCAGCGCCCAGTACCTCGTAGCCCTGAGACCCAAGCGCCCGGCAGACAAGGTCACGCACCCCCGTCTCGTCCTCCACCACCAGAACGGCCTCGGTGCCCTGGGTCTCTCCGACGAACTCCATCGAGACCGCCGCCGCAGGCGCGGGCGCAGCGATCCGGGGCAGATACACCTTGAAGGTGGCCCCGCTGCCCGGTTCGCTGTACAGGAAGACATGTCCGCCGCTCTGCCGGACGATGCCGTAGACGGTGGAGAGCCCGAGGCCGGTGCCCTGACCGGTCGGCTTGGTGGTGAAAAAGGGCTCGAACACGTGGGGAAGAATGTCGGCAGGGATGCCTGCCCCGGTGTCGGAAACGGCCAGCATGACGTAGGGGCCGGGGGTGACGTCCGCGTGGCCCTCGCAGTAGGTGGCATCCAACTCCACGTTGGCGGTCTCCAGCGTGAGACGACCTCCCGGCCCCATGGCGTCCCGCGCGTTCAGGGCCAGGTTCATAAGCACCTGTTCGAACTTGTGCACGTCCAGCTCGCAGGTGCCCAGATCTGGGTAGGCCAACACCGACAGGTCGAGGTGCTCGCCCAGGGTCCGCCGCAGTAGGGGCTCCATGTCGGACAGGACCTGGTTCAGAGACACCGCCGTCGGCTGGAGGACCTGCTTGCGAGAAAAGGCGAGGATCTGCGCTGTGAGCGCGGCGGCACGGTCCGCTGCGCGCCTGATCTCTTCCACGTCTTCCCGGGCCGGAGAGCCGGAGAGCTCGGGAGAGGCCAGAAGGAGTTCGCTGTAGCCGATGACCGCACACATGAGATTGTTGAAATCGTGTGCGATGCCTCCGGCCAACTGCCCGACGGCCTCCATCTTCTGGCTTTGGCGGAGTTGTTCTTCTTGCTGGCGGAGAGCCGCCTCTGCCTGCTTGCGCTCGGAGATGTCGCGCTCGTATCTGAAGAAGTACTCTTCGCCATCGTGCTCGCAGCGGGTGAGGGTGACTTCCACCGGGAACGCGCTCCCGCCCCGGTCGTATCCCAGTCCTTCGAAGACTCGAGAACCGCCCTCTTCCGGCCCAGGGAGTTGCTCGAGCCACCGCTCCGCCGACAGTCCCGGGTCCACGTCGAACACGGTCTTGTCGACCAATTCCTCGCGCGAGAATCCGTGGCGCCGACAGAACGCGCTGTTCGCGTAGAGCAGCCGCCCGTAACGGTCCATCCACGCGATCATGTCCGCCGCGCCATCCACTGAGATCTGCGTCAATCTGAGGGCGTCCTGCGCCCTCTTTTCGTCCTCGACCAATCTGACCAGGGCACGGCGCGACCGCTCCGCTTCCTCCAGCCTGACGCGCGCCAACTCCTCGGCCGCGACGGCAGCCTCTGCGCGCTTGTGCTCCGTCAGGTCGGTCACGACGACACAGTAAGAACCGAACCCGTCCTCCGCGTTCAGAGCGCTCACCGAGAGACTGACTGCGACCTGGACGTCGTCACCGGCAACGAGGCGCAGTTCGATGAAGCTCCTCCCGTCGTCACCCTTCTGAAGAAACCGCCGGAGGGCCTCTCCGTCGATGGGTGCGACCCACGAATACAGGGAGGAACCGATGATCGTCTCCAGGGGGACCCGAAGTAGACGCGCGAGGCGACCGTTGGCGTAGAGGATGACCCCCTCGGGGGTCAGAGTGAGGGCCCCCTCCGCCATTTCCTCGACCAGCAGCCGGTAGGGGTGATCTTCTCCTACCAAGGTGAAGACTCGGTTCCCCCGCTCGGTGTTGACTACGATCCCGTCTACCGCGCCGCTTCGGATGGCGTCCAGGGCCTCCTCGGCCTCTTCCAGACGGGAGCGCAGTTCCCGATTCTCCCGTTGGAGCTCACTCCTTGACTTTGGTGATGCCTCTGGCATCGCTTTCCTTCTTGCGCAGGTCCAACCCTACGAGCACCTTTTCGGTGTTGGACATGTCACCGATGATGCGGCGCAGAGGGGCAGGCAGCTTCTTGATCAACGTGGGCGCGGCGATGATCTGTTCGCCTTCGGCCAAAGTGGGCTGCTGGTAGAGGTCGATCACCTCCAGTTCGTAGCGTCCCTGTAAGTGCGTCTCGCAGATCTCCATGATGTTGGCGACCGCTCGGGCCGACACGTGGCTGCTGCCGGCAATATAGAGCCGCAGAACATAGGTGGGAGCCGTCGACCGTGACTCTGCCAGCGCGCGCTCAGAGGCCATCGCACTGTCTTCGGGGGGTTTCATCGGGAGCATCGGTATCTCCTTCTCATTCTTCTACGGCCCTAGCGGTCCTCAAGTCCAGCCCCACCAGCACGCGCTCCGTGTTCGATAGGTCGCCGATGATCTTCCGCACGGGCGGCGGTAGCCTGCGCACCAGAGTGGGTATGGCCAGGATCTGGTCCCCCGCCGCCAATTGCGGGTTCTCGAGCAGGTCTATCACCTCGAGGGTGTACCGGCCGCCCAGATTCTCCTCGCAGATAGCCTTGAGGTTCGCGAAAGCCGTCAATGATCTGGGCGTTCGTCCCGCGACATACAGCCGCAGCTCCCAGATGGTGGGCGGTGCGGTGCGCTGCCCATCGGATGGAGAGTTGAAAGGATCTTTCGCTGCCACGGCCTTCTCTCTTGCGACTACGCGACCCGACTCATCCGCCACTGGTCGATGGCGCCTCGGTCAGCGCTTCTTCCTAGACTTGATCCGCGTGGCGGAGTCGGGCCATATCCACCCGGTCCTCCACCAGCACCGACTCTCGGTCCTCACCTTGCCTGATCGCTTCCTCCAGTTCGGCCTCCTCGGCTTCAAAGGCCACCCGCAGAGCCGCTATTTGAGCCTCCAGCGCCAGGCGCTTGCGCTCAAGATCCCGCCGGCGACGGCCGATCTCCTGCTGGCGCGCCAGCGTCGCGGCCTTTTCGGCCGCCTCCTGCGCCATCCTGCCCGAGCCGGTCAGCACCCCTGCCGGCCCCACGTAGACATCCACCAGATCGACGCCTTGATCGGTCAGCACGAACTCGCGGATCTGGTTGGAATGCCACATGCCGCGCGATTTGAGCAGGTACAGCGCCCGGTTGCGCTCGCCGGCAAGGTCGATGACGCGCAGGAGCAGCCAGGTGTCGATCAGCGAGGAGATTGCGAGGTCGCTGCTTTCGAGCTGCTCACCGGCGGTAAGGGCACAGAAGAGCGCAGTGATGCCCTTCGTCTTGAGATAGTCCACGAGGCGCATCATCATGGCCTTGACGTCGTAGTCGTTGCCGGCGACCACGAAGGCACTCGCGGGGTCTACGACCACGACGGCCGGCTCGAACTCGTCGATAGCCCTGAGCATGGCCGCCAGGTGCATCTCAAGGCCATGCATGGCCGGACGGGCCGCATGGAACTGCAGCAACCCTGCATCCACTGCGGGCTGGAGGTCTATGCCGATGGACCGCATGTTGCGCACGATCTGACTGGGCGATTCCTCGAAAGCGAAAAGGAGGGCCCGCTCGCCCCGCGCGCAGGCCGCGTCGACGAAATGTGCCGCGAGGCTGGTCTTGCCGCAGCCGGCGGTGCCGGACACCAGCACGGTGCTGCCGCGATAGTATCCGTTGCCGCCCAACATGGCGTCCAAACGGGGGACGCCGGTCGAGACCCTCTCGTTGCGGGCGACATGCTGCAGGCCCAGGGAGGTGATGGGCAGCACCGAGAAGCCCTTCTCACCGATGAGGAAGGGGTACTCGTTGGTGCCGTGAGTCGAGCCACGGTACTTGACCACGCGCAGCCGCCGTGTGGAGATCTGCTCGACGATACGGTGATCGAGGAGGATGACGCAATCGGAGACATACTCTTCCAAACCCTGCCGGGTGAGCGAGCCTTCGCCACGCTCTCCCGTGATGATGACCGTCACCCCCCTCTCCTTCAGCCAACGGAACAGGCGGCGAAGCTCGCCGCGCAGGATCATGGGGTGAGGAAGCCCCGAGAAGAGCGACTCGACGGTGTCCAGTACCACCCGCTTGGCGCCGACCGAGTTGATCGCGTGGTCCAAGCGGATGAAGAGGCCCTCCAGGTCGTACTCGCCCGTCGCTTCGATCTCCTCCCGGGCGACACTGACGAAGTCCACCGCCACCTTCTTGGCGGCGATGAGACCCGGCAGATCGAAGCCGAGAGACGCAACATTCTGAGCGAGCTCCTGCCCGTTCTCCTCGAACGCCATGAAGACGCCCGGCTCGCCGAACTCCACGGCGCCGCGCACCAGAAACTCCATGGCCAGCAGCGTCTTGCCGCAGCCCGCCGACCCGCAGACCAGGGTCGGCCGCCCTCGGGGGAGACCCCCGTTCAACAGCTCATCCAGGCCCTCGATACCGGTAGGGCACTTTTCCAGGGGACCCAAGGTCATCTTGTTCATTCGAGCCCTCATCTTCCTGCTAGCCCACACTCGGCCGGTACCTCTTTTCGCCCCCGGCCCGCAACGCCCTGTTCACCTGGCGGTCGATCACCAGCACGCGCTCCCCGTGAGGCGCGGAGACCCCGCCGGTGTCGCTGAACGAGTGGTTGGCACGCGACCTGGAGAGTAAGACTCAGTAGAGTATAGGACTCTCTAGAGTGTACTACTGCACTCTTCGCGCCCGGCGCCGTTCTCGGCACAGTCCGGTCGATCCCCGAATCGGCGATAGATCGCGGTGGTGTCGCTAGGGCCGACCGAGCTGCCGGCGGAGCGGAAGACGGCGGCTTGGCTGCGCCCTACCCCCGCGAAGGCGAAGCCGCCTCCCCCACCGGTATCGCCGTGGCCTGTCCTTTCGCGATGACCCGCCCTTCCGCGCCGGTCACCACCAGGTCGACCACCATCATGCGGCGCCCGCCGTGCAGCAGCCGGCACTCGGCGGTGAGCGTCTCCCCCAGCTGACCCGAGCGGAACTGGCTGACGCTCCACTGCACCGCCACGGCATCCAGCCGGGCGTTGACGGTCAGGGCGAACGCGACGTCTATCAGAGCGAAGATGAACGCCCCGTGGGCCAGGCCGTGCACCTGGAGGAAATCCTCCGTGACCACCGCCGACACCCGAGCCAGGCTTTCGGAAGCCTCCTCCACCTGTATCCCGTAGAGAGCGATCAGGCGGTCCCCCGCGACCAGCCGTTGGATCCGTTCGTTCGTCTCGGACGTAGCCACATCAACCTCCCCAACGCTTTGTGATAAACCTAGCATCACGCGACCCCGAGCATGAGAAGAGAGGCGCATATGTTTTGCCCACAATGTGGCGCCACCAACGACGAGAGCGCCGCCTTCTGCGCCAACTGCGGGACCGACCTGAGGAAGTACAAGGAGCAGTGGTCCGCTCCTGCGGCGGATGAAGCGGCCCAGACGCCGGCCTCAGCCGAGCCCGTGGCCGCCGCTGAGGCCGTCCCCGCTTTCGAACCGGCGGCCGAACCCGCAGCCGAAGAGATCCCGGCCGACACGGCTGCCCAGACGCCTCCCGCAGGCGCCCCGGCGACCCCACCTCCGCCCTACGAGCCGCAGTACCGGCAGGCATACCAGACCCCGCCGCCCTACCAGCAGGCCCCGCCCTACCAGCAGGCGCCCGGTCAGCCGGGGGCCTACTATCCGCCGGCAGGCTATCAGCAGCCCGGCTATCCGCCTGCGTACAACCAGGGGGTGGTCCCGCACGTCCCGAGCCATCTCGGCTGGGCCATCGCCACGCTGATACTGTGCTTCTGGCCCACCGGCATCGTGGCGATCGTCTACGCCACCAAGGTGGGCAACCTGCTCGCCATGGGCGATGTCTACGGGGCCCAGGAGGCGTCCCGCAAGGCCAAGATGTGGAGCTGGATCAGCTTCGGCATCGGCGTGGCGTTCTGGGTGCTGGTGATGATCATCATCGTGCTGGCGCTGGTCGTCTGGGGCACGGCCGTCAGCACCGGCACGTTCTAACGCCCCACCGGCGACCGGCGGGCCGGCGACCCGCGAGCCCGGTGCTGGGCGATCCCGGCAGGTTGTCCCGGCGCCTGACGGACGCCCCGCGGGTCAGAGGCTATACTCCGGGCGACGGCCCGCGGTCCCGCATGGGCAGCGCCGTGACCCGGAGGGGTGGCAGAGTTCGGTTGATTGCACCGGTCTTGAAAACCGGCAGGCCGCAAGGTCTCAAGGGTTCGAATCCCTTCCCCTCCGCTATGGGCGGCTCATGCACAAGGCGCTCGCTTCGGAGAGGACGGGATTCCGAACCCGCGAGGGCGCGAGCGTCAGCGAGAGGGTCCAGTGGACCGTCGAGCAGCGAGCGGTCCGAGCCGAGCGGACAGCGAGGCGAGGACGGCAGGTGCGAAGCAGCTGCGTCGAATCCCTTCCTCTCCACTCGACAGGACAACCTCGACACCGGCGGTGCTGATTGGGACCCGAACAGAGTCTTGAGCCCTTGGCCCCCACGCTGCGCTTCCTCTTCGGCGCGAGGGTGGACATCGGAGAGGCGACCGTCGTCGGAGAAGGCCCGCACGGCGTCAGGCGGATCATCCCCATCCTCGGCGGGACGTTCGCCGGGCCGCGGCTGTCCGGCCGGGTGCTGCCCGGCGGCGCCGACTGGCAGGTGATCCGGCCCGACGGGGTCGCCGAGATCGAGGCACGCTACACCCTCGAGACCTCCGACGGCGCGCTTGTCTACGTGCGGAACCCCGGCATCAGGACTGCGGCGCCCGAGGTCATGGCGCGGCTCGCGGCCGGGGAACCATGCAGCCCGGACGAATACTATTTCAGGACTGTGCCCCGGTTCGAGACGGGTTCGGCGCAGTATGAGTGGCTGCACCGGATCGTGTCCGTCTGCGCCGGCGAGCGCCTGGCCCGGCAGGTCAAGCTGTCCTTCTTCGAAGTCACCTAGCCAGACCGGCCCCGGCACGATCACCATGCTCCTCGATTTCCACCACATCACCGTGCTGCGCGGCGGCGCTCCCGTGCTCTCGGACTTCAGCCTGCAGATAGAGGAAGGGTGCAGCACCGCCATCCTGGGCCCCAACGGCGCCGGCAAATCCACGCTCCTGAAGCTGGTGTCGCGCGAACTGCACCCGGTACATGAGACGGGCAGCTACGTCAGGGTCCTCGGCCGGGAGGATTGGAACGTCTGGGACCTCCGCTCGCAGTTGGGCGTCGTCTCGCACGACATGCAGCACGAGTACCTGCCCACAGTCACCGGGCTGGGCGTCATCCTCTCCGGCTTCTTCTCCAGCGTCGACCTGTGGCAGCACCAGGTCTTCGGCGACGCGGAGCGGAGCAAGGCCGAGGAGATCATGGGGATGCTGGGCATCGCCGGGCTGCGGGACCGAGCGTTCGGCCGCATGTCGACCGGGGAGCAGCGCCGCTTCCTGCTCGGCCGCGCCCTGGTGAACGACCCGCGGGCGCTCTTGTTCGACGAACCGACGTCCGGGCTGGACCTCAAGAGCTCGTTCCTCTACCGGGAGGTGCTGCAAGACCTCATCCGGCGCGGCACGACCGTCCTGCTGGTGACGCACCACATCCACGAGATACCACCGGAGATCGAACGGGTGGTGCTGCTCAAGCACGGGAGGATCATGGCGGATGGGCACCGGGACGAGGTGCTGACGTCCGCGGCACTCTCGGCCTTGTTCGACTATCCGATGGACGCCGTGTCGCTCAACGGCACCTGCCAGGTCTTCCCGGCCGTCCCGGGAACGGGGCCCGACCGAGCCCCGTCTGCACTGCCGGAAGGGTAGGCAGGGCGGCGGTGGCCGCCCGGTCTTGATAGAATGCCGCAATGCGGATGCCCCCGGCGGCCCTCGCCGGAGAGAGCGGGTCTGAACACGTGGATCCATACCAACGGTCTATCTATTCATCTTCACGGCGCAGGCGGAAGGCCGCCAAGCGGCGGCGCATAGTCTTCGCGGTGGCTTCCCTGGCCGTGGTCGTGGCCGTGGTCGTGGCCGTGATGTTCCTGTGGGGCGGCAACGACGGTACGAGCGGCAACACCACCAACAGCACCGGCAAGACGTCGTCCAGCACCACCAAGACGAGTGGGAGCGAAGGCTCCAGTTCGACCGATTCCACCGATAGCTCCGGGTCGACCACCTCCTCGGAGGCCGGGTCGAGCGCCATCGACATGACGGTGGCCCCCATCGCGGGCACGAAGCCCAGCGACTTCGACATGACCGTCCACCTCTTCAAGGGCGACAGCCGCCTCACCAGCTTCTCGCGCCAGGATCCCATCAGCTTCGGGGCCGGCAAGGACTACACGGACCTCGAAGGGATAATCACCTTCCGGGGCAACAACTACCGCTCCGGCGCCAACTACGGCACCGCCGACATCAAGACGGCCAAGCTCCAGATCGTCTGGACGGCCACCAGCGGAGCCATCGCCAAGGCGAGCGGCACCGGTTCGTGGACCGGCAGCGGCTGGACCGGCCAACCCCTCATCGTCAGGTGGCCGGACGATCTCAAAGAGATCATGAACATCAAGGACACCAAGAAGGCGAAGAAGGACCTGGTCGAGGTCATCTACCCCTGCTTGGACGGCAAGATCTACTTCCTCGACCTGCAGGACGGCCTCTACACCCGGTCGCCCATCACCTCCAAGGGCGGTCCGTTCAAGGGCACGGGCAGCATCTACCCGAGCGGCATCCCCATGCTCTTCGTGGGGCACGGGGACGGAGCCAAGGCCCGGCAGACGGCGCGTGCCAGGCTGTTCAGCCTCATCGACCAGACCGAGCTCTACACCTTCGGCGCCAAGCCCGACGCCGCCTCGTACCGCAGCTGGTACGCCTACGACTCCTCGGCGCTGTTCGATGTGGAGTCGGACACGCTCATCGAACCGGGTGAGAACGGGGTGCTCTACACCATCAAGCTGAACACCAAGTTCGACAAAGAGGCCGGCACCCTCACCGTCGACCCCGACACCCCCATCAAGGTCAACTACGCCAACCCCGCCTACAAAGACACCGGCACCAATGTCACCAGCCCGCTCTGGGGGATGGAAGACTCCGCGGTGGCCTGGAAGAACTACCTGTACGTCACGGACAACGGCGGCAAGCTGTTCTGCTGGGACCTCAACACCATGAAGCTGGTGTGGGTGCAGAACGTGCTGGACGATACCAACACCTCCCCCGTCTTCGCTGAGGAGAACGGGCACGGGTACATCTATATCTCCACGTCGCTGCACGAGAAAGCCAAGACCACCGCTGCCGGCCGCACCGGCGACATCCCCATCTGGAAGATCGACGCGGCCACCGGCAAGGTGGTGTGGGAGAGCGAGCCGTACAAGTGCTTCACGGTGCTGGATGTGTCCGGCGGCGTGCAGGACACCCCGGTGCTGGGGCAGAAGGACATCGCCAACCTGGTGATCTACGCCATCGCCCGCACGCCGAGCGCGGCCGGCGGTCTCATCGTGGCGCTGGACCGCAAGACCGGCGAAGAGGTGTGGCGCCGGCCGACCAACCACTACATGTGGAGCTCGCCCGTCGCCGTGTACACGCCCTCCGGCAAGTCGTACATCGTGGCCTGCGACACCGTCGGCAACATGTTCCTGCTCGAGGGCAAGACGGGCAAGATCGTGGACTACATCAACCTGGGCACCAACATCGAAGCCTCGCCGGCCGCCTTCGACAACATGATCGTCGTGGGCACCAGGGGGCAGAAGATCTACGGCATCAAGATCAATTGACGCGTCGCCGCCGGCGCAGGCGGCAGGGGGACTGACGACATGGCCAAGCGCAAGATCATCGAGATAGACCGCGACCTCTGCAACGGCTGCGGCGCCTGCACCACGGCGTGCGACGAGGCCGCCCTGCAGTTGGACGACGAGGGCAAAGCGGTCCTGGTCAAGGAGCTCTACTGCGACGGTATGGGCATGTGCCTCGACGTCTGCCCCACCGACGCGCTGAAAGTGGTGGAGCGCGAGGTCGAGGCCTACGACTACCAGGCCACCGTCGAGCACGTGAAGCGCACCCGCGGGGACGAGGCGGTGGAGCTGGTGCACAAGCCCGAGGAAGAGGCGGCCGCGCCGGGCGCCCCGGCCCGCTCCGAGATCACCCAGTGGCCCATCCAGCTGCATCTCATCTCGCCGGCGGCTCCGTACTTCCGGGGTGCCGACCTGCTCGTGGCCGCCGACTGCACGGCCTTCGCGCTGGGCAGCTTCCACTCGGACCTGCTCAAAGGCCGCAAGATGGTGGTCGCCTGCCCGAAGCTCGATGAGACCGGGCCGTATCTGGACAAGCTGGTGGCTCTCATCAAGGACGCCGGGGCCGCCTCGGTGACCACGGCCATCATGACCGTGCCCTGCTGCGGCGGGCTCGAACACATGGTCCGGAAAGCAGTGACCCTGGCAGGCGTCGACATCCCGGTGAAGATTGTGGTGGTCGGCATCGACGGCCAGATCGCCGGCGAGCGCTAGCCCGCCGATGTTCGAGGAGGACCGCCGCACAAAACTGCTCACGCTCGGAGCCATATGCTTCGGGCTCTTCATGGTGATGCTCGACAACACCGTGGTGAACCTCGCCCTGCCGAAGATCTCCGCGGAACTGAGCGCCGGGCTGAACGAACTGCAGTGGATCATCGACGCCTTCACCCTGCCGCTGGCGGCTCTCATGCTCACCGGAGGAACGCTCGGCGACCTGTACGGCCGCAAGCGGGCCTTCCTCGCCGGCCTGGGGATCTTCACGCTGGGGAGCCTGATCTGCGCGCTGTCACCCAGCATCCATCTGCTCATCGGGGCCCGGGCTCTACAGGGCGTGGGCGCGGCGATCATGATGCCGGCCACGCTGGCCATCCTCACCAACACCTTCCACGACCCGCGGGAACGCGCTCAGGCCATCGGCATCTGGGCGGGGGTCTCGGGCATCGCCCTGGCCCTCGGACCGGCGCTCGGCGGCCTCATGGTGGACGCCTGGAACTGGCAGAGCATCTTCTACATCAACGTGCCCATCGGGGTCATCGCGTTCGTCATCGCCATCCTCGTCGTGCCTGAATCCAAGAACCACGAGGGGCGCAACCTCGACATCCCCGGCCAGATACTGGCCGTGGTGGGGCTGGCCGCGCTGACCTTCGCCTTCATCGAGGCCAACAGCTACGGCTGGCGTTCGGCTACCATCATCGCCCTGCTGGTAGCCGGCGCGGCGGTGCTTGCAGCCTTCGGTTTCTGGGAGACCCGGGCCAAGAGCCCGATGCTCCGGCTCGACTTCTTCAAGAACGTCACCTTCACCGGCGCGAACCTGGTGGGGCTGACGGTGAGCTTCGGCTTCATCGGCGTCATCCTGTTCCTGAGCCTGTTCATGCAGCAGGTCCAGGGATTCACCGCCACCCAGGCCGGCGTGCGGCAACTCGCCGCCACCATCGCGGTGATGGTCTTCGCCATCGTGTCGGGCAGGGTCGTCGCCAAGATCGGCGCCCGTGTGCCCATCACCATCGGGATGCTGTTGGTCGGCGGAGCGTTCCTCGCCTTCACCACGGTGCAGGCCGACACGCCCTACGGTTCGTACTGGTGGATGCTCACGCTGATGGGCATCGGCCTGGGGCTCGTCATGAGCCCGATGACCACCGCCGTCATGAGCACCGTACCCCAGGCCCGGGCCGGGATGGCTTCGGCCACGCTCAACACCACCAGGCAGGTGGGCGGGGTGTTCGGCATCGCGGTGCTCGGGGCGATCGTCACCAGCAGCTACACGGCCCACTTCAAGGCGGCCCTGGCGCAACTGGATCTCAGCCCCATGGTCACCCAGACGGTCCTCAAGATGGCAGAACAGCGAGGCACACCCGATCCGACCCAGTTGGCGGCCGCAAAAGCGGCCGGTGTCCCGGTGGACCAGATCATGATCGCCCTCAAGGACACCTTCACCGACGGTATCCGCCATGGGTTGTGGTATGCGGCGGCCGTGGTGCTTGCGGGCGCCCTCGTCGGAGCCATAATGATACGAGGGACCGCGCCCCACCACGAGATGGCCCGCCGGGCCGCGGCCCACAAGCGGCATGCGGCGGCAGCACCGGCGGCACAGGCGCCGGAGGCGGCCGTCCAGCCGGCAGCCCCCGCGGAGGCGGCCACGCAAGAAGACTGAAGGGTCCAGCGAGCGAAGGGAGCAGAGCGATGGCCAAGAAGAACATCGGCAAACACTTCGACATCTACCCGATGCCGGTGGTGATCGTCGGGACCATCACCGACGGCAAGCCCAACTTCATGACCGCCGCCTGGCTCACCAAGATCCATTCCGACCCGCCGTTCCTGGCCATCTCGCTCGGCGAGCGGCAGTACACCGCGAAAGGCATCCGCCAGACCGGCGAGTTCGCCCTGAGCTACCCCAGCATCGACCAGGCGGAACTGGCCGACTACATGGGCCTCGTCCACGGCGACAGAGTCGACAAGGCCAAGGACATCGAGATCTTCAAGGGCTCGCTCGAGTCGGCCCCCATCGTCCGCGCCTGCCCGGTGGGCGTGGAGTGCCGCGCCACCCAGACCATCGACCTCCCCCACGACTACCTGTTCATCGCGGAGGTCGTCAACGTCTACGCCACCGAGAGCGTGCTCACCGAAGGCAAGATCGACCCGGTGAAACTCCGCCCGTTCGTGCTCACCATGCCCGACAACAGCTACTGGGCCCTCGGGGACCGCATAGGATCCGCCTGGGACATCGGGCGGGCACTGATCAAGCCGTAGACGCCTGCCCCTTCTTTCGCCTGCTGAAGAACACCATGGAGGCCGTCCCGAGCGCGGCGAAGACCGCCAGCATCAGATAGGCCACGTTGTACCAGAGCTTGGTGTGGCCGCCGCCCTTGAGGATGAGGCCGAAGAAATACGGGAACAGCATGGAGCCGCCGAATCCCAACGCGGTGTTGAGCCCGGTCGCGGGGCCCACCTGCCAGGGCTTGTCCACCACTTCCGGCATGTAGCTCAGCATCGGGGGGAAGTAGCTCATGCTGAAGAAGCCGGCCAGCAGCACCATCACGAAGGTGAGGGCCGCGCCCGGCACCACGCCCACCACCGCCGTCACGATCACCATCGGGACCATCGAGAGCAGGATGACCGCGAACTTGCCCCAGCGGGCCGTCGCCCAGGCGCCGATGGGGTTCCCGATCACCTGGGCCGCCCCCAGGCCGGCCAGCAGATACAGGGAGATGTCCTTGCTCGACCCGTGGATGTCCTGCAGGAACGAGGGCGTGAACGCGAGGACGCTCACCCCCACCGCCAGGGCGGCGGCGTTGATGAAGCCCAGGAGCATGACCCTGCGGTTGGTGATGACCGAGCCTGTGGCTGCTATGAGGCCGCGCACGCTCGTGGCGCCTTCGGGATGCGAGGGCCGGGTGCGCACCGCCTTCTGCGACAGTGCCGCCAACCCCACCACGAACGCCAGCCCGGCGGTGGTCAGGAAGACCGCCCGGTAGCCGCCGGCGTTCTCGATGCTCGGCATGACCAGCAGAGCGACGGCGGAGCCGAGGCCCCAGCCGGCCCCGAGTATCCCCCAGGCCCGGTTGAGCCACTTGGGCGGGATGGCCTGAGCCATGGTGGGACTGCAGGTGGCGATGACCATGCCGCCCCCCAGACCTTGCAGGGCCCGCCCCACGAGGAAGCCGGCCATGTTCGCGCTGAGGCCGAATATGAGCGACCCCAGGAAGAAGCAGCTGCAGCAGACCAGGAGCAGGCGCCCTCCCCACCGTGCCGCGAGGATGCCGGACGAGAACCCGGAGATGCCGTAGAGCGCCAAGAAGACGGTGCTCAGCAGGCCGTACTGCGGGTCGCTCAGGTGCAGGTTGGTGGTGAGGTCGTTCTTGACGACCGGAGGCAGTGACAGGCAGATGGCGCTGGTGATGAACACCAACATCAGGATGAGGGCCAGGAGGTCCACCTGGCTCCGCTTGGCTATCAGCCAGGTCCCCTCGTCCGCCGCTATCGCCCCCGCCTGATGTTCAGCCATGGTCATCTCCCCGGTCATGCGCCGAACGGCGCGGTGGCAGCCATAGTATCGAAAGCGTCCCCCCGCGTGTTACCCTGCCGTGAATGAAAGCGCTTTTCCAACTCTTGCTCCGCTGGGCCATAAGCGCCGCCGGCGTGGGCGTGGCCGCGTGGGCCCTCTCCGGGATCTCCATCGACGGCGACCACCGGGTGTGGACGCTCCTCCTGGTGGCGCTGGTGCTCGGTCTGGTGAACTCGATCATCCGGCCGTTCATAAGCGCCATGGCCTGCGGCCTCATCGTCCTGACGCTCGGTCTGTTCACGCTCGTCATCAACGGCCTGATGCTGTGGCTGGCCTCCTACATCTCGGACCACTGGCTCGGGCTGGGCTTCCACGTGGACGGATTGTGGAGCGCGGTCCTCGGGGCGATCATCGTCAGTGTGTTCTCGTTCCTGGTGTCCACCTTCGTGGGAGCCCGCAAAAAGGACTAATGGTAGCCAGGATATAGATGTATTCTGTCCTGGTGACTTCCACGCTCCTACCCATCGCGATCGTCGGCAACGGCGGTGCGGCTGCCGAAGCCGTCCTGGCGCTGCGCGCGAACGGCTGGACCGGCGACATCCACCTCTTCACGGACAACGCGCACGCTCCCTACAACCCCATGCTCGGGACCTACGTGGTGAGCGGCAAGCTGCCTTTGGAGAAGGCCTTCCCCTTCGGGAGCGGCTCCGCCTTCTATGACGCCAACCGGGTGACCGCCCATCTCGAGGAACCGGTCACCCGCATCGACACCGAGGCCCGCGAGTTGACCACCGCCCGCGGGACATACCGGTATGAGCGGTGCCTGGTGGCCTCCGGAGCGAGGCCGGCGGTACCACCTGTCGCGGGGCTGAGAGAGGCGTTGGCGCATCCGGGTGCCGAACGCCGGGTCTTCGCGCTGCAGACCGTTGATGACGCGTTGGCGCTGAGGAGGGCCATCGATGGGCTGCGCGCGGGCGTCAGAGGCGCAGCCGCCGGAGGCGCGCTGCGCGCCGCGGTGCTCGGCGCTTCCTTCGCCGGGGTGAAGATCGCCGAGGTGCTGCACGGGCTGGGCTTCCAGGTGACGCTCATAGAGCGGGAGGCTTCCGTGCTGCCGTTGGCGGCGCACCCGGAGGCGGCCCGCATCCTTGAAGCTCACCTTAAGGGTGAGGGTTTTCGGCTGCGGCTGGGTGCGGCATTGGCAGGGGTAGGACTCCCGGAGGACTTCTCCGTGCCGGGTGCGGCGATACGACTGGACTTCGGGGCCCTGCCGGGCGCCGCTGACCCGGGAGACCCCGGCACCGCCTGCGAGGACGGAGCCGAGCGCGAAGAGACCGATCTGCTGGTGGTCTGCGCGGGCAACCGTCCGGCGCTGGACTTCCTCGCGCCCGGACAGGTCGACGTCGGCAGGGGCATCCTCGTGGACGACCAGATGCGCTCGAGCGCACCCGGTCTCTACGCCGCGGGTGACGTCGCCCAAGGCAAGAACCTGCTCTCCGGCCGGCACGAGATCATCGGCCTTTGGTCGAGCGCGCGCTACCAGGGAAGAGCGGCGGGGCGCAGCATCGCCGGCCAGCCGTCCGGGTATCCCGGAGGCATCCCCCACAACATCACTCACGTCGGGCGTATGCTCTTCGCAAGCATGGGCTGCGTCGACGACTACGATACGGTCACCACGACCGACGACGGCGGTTCCCGGCAGGTCCGGCTCTGGAGAGACGGACGGCTGGTGGGTCTCAATATTCTCGACGATTGTCTCTCGGCGGGCGTCATGAAACAGGCGTTCTCGAGGATGGCGACGGGGGCGACGGGCGACTTGGAGGCGACATGGACAAGCTTCAGAAGCTGAAGAAGGCGAAGATACCGGGAGAAGCCACCGGGATCGAGGTGCGCAAGTCGATCTGCACCATCTGCGACCCGACGACGCAGTGCGGTCTCGACTGCTACGTCAAGGACGGGCGCATCATCAAGGTGGAGGGCTCGCTCGAGAACCCGCACAGCGCGGGCACGCTCTGCGCCAAAGGGGCCGCCCAGCGGCAGTGGGTCTACAGTGAGGACCGGGTGCGCACCCCGCTCAAACGGGTCGGCCCGCGCGGCTCCGGCCGGTTCGAGCCCATCTCCTGGACGGAGGCCCTCGACACCATCGCCGAGAACCTGCAGAAGCTGAAGAAGGAAAGCGGCCCGGAGTCGGTGGTCTTCTACTGCGGCTATCCCAAGCAGCTCCGCCCCTTCCTCCAGCGCCTCGCCTTCCAGTACGGCTCGCCCAACTACTGCACCGAGTCGAGCGCCTGCCACACCGCCATGGCCATGGGCTGGCGGCTCGATTACGGCACCCCGGCCGCGCCCGATCTCGCCAACACGTCCTGTCTGCTCGTCTGGACCGCCAACCCGCTGCACTCCAACACCCCGACCGCCCGCCGCATCCTGGATGCCAAGGAGCGCGGGGTGAAGATCATCGTCGTCGACCCGCGCAAGTCGCCCACCGCGGGCGTCGCCGACATCCACCTGCAGCTCCGCCCCGGCACCGACGGCGCCCTCGCGCTGGCTATGGGCAACGTGATCATCGCCGAAGGGCTCCACGACAAGGAGTTCGTCGCCCAGTACGCGCACGGGTTCGAGGACTACAAGGCCTACGCGGCCACCTTCACCCTTGAGCGGGCCGAGCAGATCACCGGCGTGCCGGCCGCCCTCATCCGTGAAGCGGCCATCATGTACGCCACGGCCAAGTCGGCGGCCATGCAGCCCAGCGCGGCCCCGGTGGTGCACAACACCAACGGCGTGCAGAACCAGCGGGCGGCTGCCGCACTGGTCGGCCTCACCGGCAACTTCGACGTGCCCGGTGGCAACGTCGTCGGCCCGGCCGCGTGGCTGGAGTTCGGCAGCGGCTTCGTCACCCGCGAGCATCCCTACAAGATGCCTCGCCCGTGGAGCGACATGCCGCCACGCCTCGGCGCCCAGCGCTTCCCGGTCTGGACCGAGATGATCGACCAGGCCCAGGCCATGGACTTCCCGCGCCAGGTGAACAGCGGCGATCCCTATCCCCTGCGGGGCATGGTGGCCTTCGGGCTCAACTACCGCATGTTCCCCGATTCCAAAGGCTGGCTGGCCGCGCTCGAGAAGCTCGACTTCATCGCCGTCATCGATCCGATGTTCACGGACAGCGGAAAGTACGCGGACATCATCCTGCCGGCGGCCACGTCGGTGGAGCGCACCGAGGTCCGCGCCTATCCGCAGAAATACGTGGTTTACACCGAGCCGGTCATCGAGCCGGTCGCCGAAGCCCGCTCCGACACCGACATCATCTTCGGGCTGGCCGAGAAGCTGGGGCTTGACTACCAGACCCTCGACGCCGAGCACACCGCCAAGCTGGGCGGCTTCCTGCCCAACGGCGCGCCCGATTTCGGCGCGGCCTTCGACGCCGCCCTCGACTGGATGTTCCAGCCCAACGGCATGACCATGGCGCAACTGAAGGCGCACCCGGGCGGCATGTTCGTGCCGGACCCGCCCGCTCCGGCGTTCAAGAAATACCAGGCCAAGGGCTTCCCCACCGCGACGGGCAAGATGGAGTTCGTCTCGTCGTTGATGGAGAAGTACTCCGACCGCCCGGGCATCGCCGGTCTGCCCGAGTACAACGAGCCGTGGATGAGCCCCGTCTCGACGCCCGACCTGGCCGCCGACTACCCGCTGGTGCTGGGCACCGGCTCCCGGCTGCCCATGTTCGTGCACTCCCGGATGTTCCGCGCGCCGTGGACCCGCAGCCTGCGCCGCGACGCCATGGCCGACCTCAACCCGGCCGACGGCGCCCGCTTCGGCATCGCCCATGGCGACATGGTGGAGCTCTCGACGCCCACCGGCGTGGCCATCCAGGTGAAGGCCAACCTCACCGAACTGGTCCCCGCCGGCGTCGTCCAGATGTACCACGACTACCCGGAGGCCGACGCCAACTCGCTGATCCCGGGTGACTACCTCGACCCGGTGTCCGGCTTCCCCGGATACAAATCCCTGCTCTGCGCGGTGAAGAAGATCGCGCCGAGCGCCGCCGGAGCCCAGGGGGTGGCCCGATGAGCAAGCACGCCTTCTACCTCGACGTCGACCGTTGCAGCGGCTGCATGGCCTGCGCCGTGGCCTGCATGGACCAGAACGACCTGGAGATCGGCGCCGAGCCTACCGCCTGGCGCAACGTCTTCAAGGTGGAGACCGGCAGCGGCGCGGACGCCCGCCTGCGCTACGTGTCCATCGCCTGCATGCACTGCGAGGACGCGCCGTGCATCATCGCCTGCCCGACCGGGGCCATCGCCCGCGAACCGGGTACCAAGGCCGTGAAGGTCGACCAGGAACTGTGCATCGGCTGCCACAGCTGCTCCATCGCCTGCCCGTTCGGCGTGCCGCGGTTCGGCGTCGAGGGGACCATGCAGAAGTGCGACCTGTGCACCGTGCGGCTGGAGAACGGCCTGGAGCCGGCGTGCGTGCGGGCCTGCCCCACCAAGGCGCTCAAGCAGGGCGATCCGAACGCCATCTCCCAGGACCGGGAGACCAAGGCGGCCGCGCGGCTGGCAGCGGGGGCGTAGCCGCACTCGGGGCGGCGCGCAGGCCGCGCGGTCCCGGAGCGCCGGTCAGCGACCGGCCGGCTCACCTCGCTCGGACGGGCTTCCGTTGTACGCGGTCGTCTTCAGCTTTGCGGCGTTGACGAGCGCCCGCAGGTTGCGCCCGAGCACCGTCGAGTACTCCTCCAGGTCGAGCGCGGCGAGTTTCTCCCGCACGCCCTCGGGTAACTCGTCGGCAGGGAGGTCGCGAAGGATCCACTCGGTCTCCTCGCGGTCGAACTCGGCGACCAGCTTCGGCACGCGCACATACACCCGGTCCACCGGGCAGCGCTCCTGACAGAGCAGGCATCCCACCAGCGCGTTGTGGCCGAGCGGGTCGAGCCCTTCGGGCCAGTCGCCCTCGTGCTCGTTGTGATAGGTGAGGCAGCGCTCGCCGTCGATGACCTGGCCGTCGTAGGGGATGCACCCGGTCGGGCAGACGTGATGGCAGTTGCGGCAGGGCGGACAACTGCTCAGGCGCCAACTGCCCTTGCCCTGGAAGTCCTCCACCTCGAGCGGCGCGTCGGTGCAGAAGGCGTCCAACCGGACGAACGAGCCCATGTTCTTGATGTAGGCCACGTTGTTGCGCCCGTACTGCGCCAGACCGGTCCGCACCGCCAGCAGCTTCACCGGGATGCGCGCCCGCGCCACCTTGTACCCGGCGGGCTCGAGGACCGAGCGCATGGCGGCCAACGCCCGCGCCTTGGCGTCGCTTGAGATGTACGTCGAGGGGATGACGGCGTCGAAGGGGCCGTCCTCCAGATGGAACCGCACCTTGACGTTCGGCGACGGCGACGCAGCCACGATCAGTGCCTGCGGTTCCCCCACCTCCGCGGGACACGAGAAGGTGAGGCTCTCCCGGTACTCGTCCAGGAGGCTCTCGGTCACCTGCCCCTCATCCTTGAGGGCGGCGAGGATCTGGGCAAGTTCACCGGCCACCGAGACCGGCGCCAGGCGATGGGCGAACCCTGCCGCGGTGAGGGCGCCACGCAGGGCGGCGGTCAGGCCGGGGGTCAGGCCGGGGGTCAGGCCGGGGGCGCGGCCGGCGGTGCCTGCCGCGCCCTTATTCGGGTCGGTCATCGACGGTCCTCGCTCACGGGGCGGTGGGGAGCAACTGCTCCGCCCTGTCTTTGCCGCTCACCCCGTACCAGATGATCATCCGGTCGGTGATCCACTCCACAGGGCAGCGGTCGTCGGTCCAGTAGTCCTTGATGGGCGCCACTTGGGTCCAATCCTTGGTCAACAGGCCGGTTAGGGGCAGGACGTCCTCGGGCGCCTGCGCCGCACGCTGAGCCAGGACAGAGCGGTCGGTGTCCTGAGCGAAGCCCAGCACCAGCTGGTTGAAGCGCAGCGCCGGCCACTTCATCACAAGGGGGAACTGGGTGGCCAGGGTGCCCGACACCGCACGGGACAGCCGGTCGTCACCGGGGACCGTCGACACGTTCAGCGCCACGATGCCGTCCGGCGCCAGGTGGTCGCGGCACTCCTTGAAGAAGTCGGCCGTGGCCAGGTAGAAGGGCACGTACGGCTGCCGGTACGCGTCGATGAAGATGAGGTCGTACTTCTCCGTGGCCGCCTGCAGGAAGGGCCGGGCATCTGCGGTGACCACGCTCAGCCGGACGTTGTCGCCCTCCCCGAAGTACTTCTTCGCGACCGCGTTCACCGTGGGATCGATCTCCACCCCGTCGATGGCGATGTCCGGATAGTAGACACCGAAGGCCCGGGCGGTGGTGCCGCCGGCGTTGCCGAGGATGGCGATGCGCTTGACCTGTCTGTCCATGAGCGGCGGCACGGTGAGGAACATGTCCCATTCGCCGCCGGTGAGCACGGTGTTCGGCCGCCAGATGGAGTGGACCGCGAACCCCTCGTTGAGGAAGAGGAAGCGGGTGTCGTCCTCGCGCTGCACCACCTGGACGAACTGGTAGCGGGACTCCTTCTCGTAGATCAGCCCGGCGGCGGCCTTCACCGCGCCCGGCGGGATGGCGATGAGCCCGGCCAGGACGACCGGCACGAACACCCACTTCCAGCCCAGGAGCAAGCAGGCCGCGGCGGCGATCACGGCCGCCGCCCCGATGAGCGTCCGCTGCGTCCCCACGAGCGGGATGGTCACGATGGCCGGCAGGAACGTGCCGATGAGGCTCCCGGCGGTGGACAGCGCGAAGATGCGCCCCGCGGTAGAACCGGCCTTCTGCATGTCCGCGATGCCGATGCGGATGGCGAACGGGGTCACCGTGCCCAGCAGGAGCACCGACGGCACGAAGAGCACCACGCTCGCGAAGAACGACCCGAGCACCGCCCCGGTGGAGACCGAGTCGATGCCGTTGATGGTGATGTCGAGGAAGGGCTTGGCCGCGAACGGGACCGCGGCGGTGATGACCGCCCCCGCCAGCACCAGGAAGCCCAGCAGCCGTTTGCTCGGCCACCGGTCGGCCAGCCGGCCGCCCACCCAGTACCCGAGCGACAGGGCCACCAGGATCAGCCCGATGATGTTCGCCCAGATCATCGTCGAGGAGCCGAAATACGGGGCGAGCAGGCGGGAGGCGCACATCTCGGTGGCCATACTGCCCGTGCCCGCGAAGAACACCAGTCCGTAGAGGGCGCCGGGGCGGACCAGCCGGGTGGGCGCCTCGGCTCGGGCCGAGGCCTCGGCCGGCGCTAAGGCCGGGGGTGCGGTGTCCGTGCTCAAGAAGCCTCCTTCGTGCTGTCCGGTCCACAGAGCGCCGACTCGGCGGCGGCAAGGGTGATCGCGTCCTCGAGGCACTCCTCGGCCGTGTCTTCAGCCCGGGAAGCCTCCTCCGCCTGGTCTTCCACATAGATGCGCCGGTACGCGAGGGCCGCACCGAGCAGGAAATAGTCGATGGCGATGCCGCTGATGGCCTTCCACTGGTCCTGGTAGAAGACGAGGAGGTTCACCGCTGCCAGGTCGACGATGAGGCCGGCCACGGCGTAGCTGACCCCCCGCCACTCTTTCCTGAGCGCGAGCAGCACCCCGCCCGAGAGCATGGCCAGGCCGACGCTCCCTTCGAGGATGGCCCGGATACTGAACCAGATCTTGTCCCCCAGGGCCGCCAACTCCCCCGGGCTCACCAGAGAGCGCAGGAACTCGGTGGCGCCGGACTTCGGGGCGACCGCCAGGAAGGCGAGGAGCGCCATGTCGAGCACCGAGTAGGCCCCGAAGACCACGAACGCGAACACGAGGAACGCCCACAGCCGCCGCCGGGTGAAGACGTTGCGCGCCCACGCTCTGACCGAGCGGAACCAGCGCTGCATGCGTCCCGGCTGGGGCTCCACGATGAGCGGCCTCTCGTGCTCGAGATAGACGAGCATCGCTTGGGCGAGGTCGCGCGTGGCCTGCTCCTTGGCGGAGGTCCGTGCCAGTTCGAGGCTGCGCGTGAGTGCGTTGAGGTCGTGGCGGCTCATCTCCCGGTCGAGGACGTCGGGCATCTGCTCGAAGGCCCTGTACATCTCCCCGCGCACGTAGCGGGCCGCCGGACGGCGCACGCGGAGGTACACAAGCAACGTGGCCAGGAAGAGCGCGTAGATGATGGGCGCCGCGGCAGGCGTGAAGTAGTCGTTGCTCTGGGTGATGAACTTGCCGACCTCGTCGATGAACACCCCGACACCGCCGCCCGACAAGACCGCACCCAGGAAGAGCGCCCAGCGGTTGCCGAACACCAGCAACACCATCGAGCCGGCGAACAGGCCCAGCCCACCCCACAGCACGTGGGCGATATGGACCGTGTCCCCGCCGATCTGGGCGTAGCCGGTGAGTCTCAGCGCGATACGCAGCAGGATCACTGCAAGGGCGAAGGTGACCAGGGAGATCAGGACGTACTGCTCCGCGCGATAACGCTTGACCGGCCGGAGATTCCTGATTCGTTCGAAAGCCATGCAACACCCGGTGTCGACTGGAGGGGGCCCGGACGATTATCCGGGAGCCGCTAGACACAATCAAGCAAGCCCGTTCGCAGACTGGCCAGATGGGCAGGCGAGAATGGCCAGATGACCGTTCAAGACCGGCAGACGCCCATGGTATGTTCCAGGACAGTGAAGTGTGTCCGCGACCGGTGGAGGTGCACCGTGCAGCAGCCCGAGACCCCAGAACTCCCCGCGATCCCATTCCCGCTGACGTACAGCGTCGAATACCCCGATCGCCCGCTCAACCGGCTGACCAGCGCCTTTCGCTTCATATGGCTCATCCCGATCGGCGTGATCATCGCGCTGCTCACCGAAGGCTTCAGCCGTGACGGCTCCGGCTACGGGTGGGCCTGGGCCATCGGCGGATTCCTGTTCCTCCCCACTCTCCTCATGATCCTGTTCCGGCAGAAATACCCGCGCTGGTGGTTCGACTGGAACCTCAACCTGGCCAAGTTCATGGCCCGCTACCAGGCGTACGTATACCTCATGCGGGACGAGTACCCGTCCACCGACGAGGAGCAGGCGGCGTTCATCGACTTCCCCTATCCCGACGCTATGCGCCTCAACCGCTGGATGCCGCTGGTCAAGTGGATCCTGGCCATACCGCATTACATCGTCCTGTGGATCCTGCACATCGCGGTGTGCGTGTGCGTGATCATCGCCTGGTTCGCCATCCTGTTCACAGGCAGATACCCGCGAGGCCTCTTCGACTTCGTGGTGGGCGTGAACCGCTGGACCTGGCGCGTGATCGCCTACGCGTTCCTGCTGGTGACCGACGACTACCCGCCGTTCGAGTTCGACTGATAGCGGCGGTCTGAGCAAGCCCCCCTGGACTCGGGGCCGTCCCCCTCGCGGGGCCGGCCCCGTTCTTTTATGGGACGCCGCGCACCTTGTCGGCGAGGTCGCAGGCCTGCGAGTAGAGACCCGAGCCGGTGGCGATGGTGTCGCCCAGCACGAGATGCCGGTCGGTGACCGTCTGGTATGCGGGCCAGTCGGGCGCGCCACCGCCGTTGGGATCGCCGGTGGCGGCGAAGCGGGTCCAATAACCCATCATGGCGGCCGAGAGGTCGTAGTCGGCCTGGTCCAGCTTCCCGAGCCTTGTGAAAAGCCCGGCGTTGCCGAACACGTAGGGTATCTCCACCGAGTGGAAGGCGCCGAGCGGGTTGTCGAGCGGCACCCGGGTGAACTGGTAGAGGTAGGCGGGCGCCGCGGACGCCGCGGCGCCTCCGGCGCCGGACGCGGCGCTCATCTGCCTGGCGGCGAAGCGGGCGGTGGATGCGAAACCCACCTCGGTCAGCATCCGACTGAGCGGCTCCGTCACGCTGCCGCCCTGGGCCGGGTAGAGGGCGAGGGCCTCTTGGGCGTACGGACCGAAGATCTTGGTCATGTATTCCTGGTACTGGGCTGCCGGGATCCGCAACCCCTGCAGGAACAGGTTGCCCTCGTCCTTGTTGGAGCCGATGAGGAGCGGGACACGCATCTGTCGCCCATCCAGCCAGAGCCGCGTGGGAGCATCGGTGAGGACGCGACCATCGGCGATGGGCATCCAGGTGAGGCCCGTCTCCAGAAGGGTCGATGGAGTGGGGTCGACGGCAAGCAGTTGTTCCGGGGTGAGCGCGCGCATCTGGGCGGCCGCGTCGCCGGATGGATCGATGCCGAGCCTGGCAGCGTAGTCCTCGCCCGCCTTTTCGGCGGTCGCCAGGTCCGAGGTGGTCGCCACCCCGAAGCCCGAATCGAGCAGGATGCCGCTCTCCGCTATGGCCCGCTGGAACAGCCCCTTGCTGAGCGGGCTCACCAGGAGATCGAGGATGCTGATGGCCCCGGCCGACTCGCCGAACACCGTGACCTTCGCAGGGTCGCCGCCGAACGCCGCGATGTTGCGCTGCACCCACTGCAGCGCCGCCAACTGGTCCAGAAGACCGTAGTTGCCGGAGCCGCCATCTCCGGACTCCTTGGAGAGAGCCGGATGGGCCAGGAACCCGAGAGCGCCCAGGCGGTAGTTGATGGTGACCACCACCACGCCTTTCGTGGCCAGGTTGTGCCCACTGTAGACGTCCATGGACCCGGCGCCGGTGGTGAAACTCCCGCCGTGGATCCACACCATGACAGGAAGGCGCTCCGTCGTGGCCTTGGCGGGCGACCACACGTTGAGATAGAGGCAATCCTCGCTCTGCCGGCCGACGTCCATGTAGAACTCGGCACCGGAAGCGGGCTGCGGGCACGCCGGCCCGAACGCGACGCAAGCCCGGACGTCCTTCCAGGGGGATACCGGTTGCGGGGGCCGCCAGCGCAGCGCGCCGACGGGCGGCGCCGCATACGGGATGCCTTTGAAACACCAGACGCCGTCCTGCTGGGCGCCGCTGACAGGGCCGCTGTCCAGCCGGACTTCGGTGAGCGAGGCGTCCGGACTGCCACAGCCGGCGAGGATAGCCGCCGCCAGCAGCGCGGCGGCCACGACGACCGCGAACGATACGACCAGCACTGCCACCAACAAGAAGCGGCGTCTCACGACCTACCTCCTTCGTGCTGGAGCGGCCGCCCGCGCGTGCGGGCCGGTGCGCGCGTCACGCACCGTCGCCGGGACTTCGCGCTAGCGGTCCTCGAGTTCGGTCACCTGCAGGCTGTCGATGATGTCGATGCAGCCGATGACGCTCATCGCAGCAGGACACTTCTTCAGGTAGGCGCCGAACACCTCCTGCGCCTCGGCTGTCCTGCCGCGTGGGACCTTCAAGTCGTAGTCTACGCGGATCCGCGCGATGCGCAGCACTCCGTCGACGTCTTCGATGTCGCCCTCCACCAACGCCTTGTAGCGGTCGGTGTGAGTGGGGATCTTGCGGCTGGCCAGCGCCGTGGCCAGTGTCCCCATCATTCAGCCGCCCACCGCCCCGACGATGTGGTCGAGAGTGGCTGCGTGCTCCACCTCGGGCTCCACCTTGTAGAACTTCTTGATCCCACCATGCATCCCGTAGTAGACGGGATCGGGAAGGCCTTCCACGATGGCCTTCCGCACCCCGTTGTTCTCCCGGATGATGGTGATCCGCGAAGTGTGGACTATCTCACCCACGTGCGCCTCCTACCTTTGACCTACACTGGCCGGGCGGCGGCTGCGCAGCCGCCGCTACTACGACAGGGGCTGAGCGGCCTGCTGTTCTTCCGCCGTGGCTTCCCGCACATCGAGGATCTCGATGTCGAAGTGCAGGGTCATGCCGGCGAGCGGATGGTTGGCGTCGCACAGCACCGTGTCCTCGAGGATCTCGGTGAGGGTGAGGGCCATGTCGCCGCTGGGGGTCTCCGCCACGAACTGCATGCCCTCCTCGAGCGGCAGTTCCTCGGGGAACGCCTCCTTGCTGAGCTCGAATATCCGCTCGGGATCGACCTCGCCGTAGGCTTCGGCCGGCGCGACGTCGACGGTGAGCTTGTCGCCGGTGCTGGCGCCTTCCAGCCCTGTCTCCAAGCCGGGGATGATGTTGCCGTGCCCGTGGAGGTAGACCAGAGCGGGATGATCGACGTTGGTGTCGATGATGACCCCGTCGTCATCGGTAAGGGTATACCTGAGGCTCACGACGGCGCCGCTGGTGACCTGCATGTCGCTGTTCCCTTCTGTTGATGCGGCCGTTCTCGGCCGGAGACAGAAGCTTACACCACCCGGCGGTCGGACTCCTCCGCCCACCAGCGCTCGTGCCGCTCCCGCGCCAGAGACTCGGGGATCCACCCCCGGACCATCCCGGCCAGATACGTGCGGCCGTGCTTGGTGACGAACACGTGCGCCAGGTGACCCGCGAAGAGGGCGATCGCCACCACGGCGAGGAACGAGTGGAACCACAGGGCCCGCGTGACCAGCCAGGCCGACATGTCCTGCTTGTGCATGAGGATGCCGCCGCTCGCGGCGAAGCCGATGGCCATCGCGGCCACGAGCACCACGTTGAGCTTCTGCCCGGCGTTGAAGCGGCCCTGCGGCGGCATCGGCCGGCCGCGCAGCGTGTGGCCCCGGAACGCCAGCCCCAGCCAGCGCCGGTCCTGCCCGTCCCAGCGGTCGATCTCGCGGACGTCCCGGAACAGACGGCGCCGGTCGAGCAGGATGAACAGGAGCAGCGGCAGGATGACCATCGCCGTGCCCACGTACCCGTGATACTGCGAGAACGCGAGCCGCGCCCCCTCGAGAGCCGCGCGGGTGCTGGGGATCCACATCACCAGTCCGGTGACGAACGCCACGACGAAGAACAGTGCGTACAGCCAGTGCGACAGCCGCTCGGCCAGGACGAACCGGCGGATGCGGCCCAGCGGGACAGCCGGCGTGGAAGCCGGGGCCGCAGCCGGCCCTTCGGGCGCGGCGGCCCCACTCCCAGCGGCCGCGGCCGTGTCGCCGGGCACCCCGGCCTCCATCTCAGTGGATGGTGGCTTCTGAGGTGTATCCATAGCTCTCCCAGTATCCGATGAACGGGCTCTCCTTGATGTCCAGCACCTCGACCCGCTCCACCCATTTGACGTACTTGTAGCCATAGTGGCCGGGATAGATGAGCCGCAGCGGCTGCCCCATGTCGTGAGGCAACTGGACGCCGTTGACCTGGTGCACGAGGAGCGAATCCTCGAAGCCGGCCTGCTCGATGGTGAGCGAGTCGGTGTAGACCCCGTCGCTGGAATGGAACAGAAGGTGCGTGGCCTTGGGATCGACCTGCGCGCGCTTCATCAGTTCGGACAGGGCGACGCCCTTCCACTCCACCTGGTCGACCCCCCAACCCTCCACACAGTAGAAGTCCCGCACCACGGTGGTCTGCGGGAGCGCTGTGAGTTCGGCGAAGTCGAGGGTGAGCGGAGCGGCCACCAACCCGTCGACCGTGAGCTTCCACGTGGCCGGATCGAACGCCGGAGCGGGCTTGACGCTGTTGATGCGGAAGCCTTCGGTGGGCGACTTCGCAGGCTTGGTGGTGCCGGTCGACTCCGACCCGCCGCCCGCCGTGGTGCTCGTCGATCCGCCGCCGGCCACTGTGGTCGCCGTGGGTGAGGAGCCTGTGGTCAGGCCCGGCAGCACGTCTTTGCCGAACAGGAACGCCACGACGCCGGCCACCAGGAGACCGAGGAACGTCCGCCGGCCGATGTTCTTCTCGTCGGTATGCTTCTCGTCGCTGGCCATGTGGCTTATTATCGCAGATAGCAGGGTTTTCCGAGTGGGATGGTCCGCCGTCGAACGTGGAGGGGAGACGAGATGGAACGGGTGAGGACTGCCGCGCTATTTGCCGCGCTGGCCGTCGCGGCCGTGGTCATGATGTGGCCGGCGGGACCGGCCTTGGCCGACGACTCGTCGGTCGGAGGCATCGCGGGGAACTACCACCCGTTGGCCAACACGGACATCCGCATGGAGTCGGAGACGGTGCAGGCCGTCTGCTACCGCGACTTCGCCGAGTTCCGCGTGGACTTCCGCTTCGTCAACTCCGGCGCCCCTCAGACTCTCATGCTGGGCTTCCCGTTCATGCTGGACGGCAGGAGCCCCGAAGGGCTGACGGCCTTCCGAGCCTGGCAGGACGGCACGCCGCTCGCCGTCACCACCGGTCAGGGCGAGAGCACCGACCTCTACTACTACCTGCACCAGGCCACCTTCCCCACCGGCGCGACGATGATCTCGGTGTCGTACATCGCCCGGCCTTCCGGGGTCGCGGGGGAGCGCTTCCCCGAGTCGATGCCTGAAGACGTCAGGACCCCGGGGGGAGAACCCGGCGACCTCGCCTATGTAGGCTGGCAGGAGTACTACGAGTACTGGCTGCACACGGGCGCCGGCTGGGCGGGCACCATAGGCAAAGCGGTCGTCCGGTTCACTCTGGCCGACGACTTCCAAGGCTACGCGGTGGATATCAAGGCCCCTGTGCAGGACTCTCCCGACCAGTGGCCCTACACCACCCGACCCGAGACCTACACCAAGGTCGACGCCGACACCTATCAGTGGGTCTTCACCGACCTCGAGCCCACAGAGCGGGACGACATCTTCCTGGAGTTCACGTGCATCCCCGTGCCCGATCCCAAGAACGCGCCCGCGGGGCTGGGAGCGGTAATCGCGGAGGTGACGACCTCGAACCCGCCCGCGACCGTCTCCACCCAGCCCGGGGAAGAGCCGCTGCGCGAAGGGACCGGCACTCCCCTGCAGGGCAAGCGCCCGTGGATGCGCTTCGCCTTCCCGGGGAACAGGGACATCCGGGAGATCAGGATCGTGCCGGGCAACAACGGCTCGAACGACTCGTTCAAGCAGTACGGCCGGCCGAAGACCGTCAAGGTCACCCTCTCCGACGGGACCAGCTCCACCATCCGGTTGGCGGACGAGCCTTCTGTGCAGCGGTTCCCCATCTCTGGGAAGGCCGGATGGGTACGCTTCGACGTCATCGACAGCTACCCCGGCACGAAGAGCGCCGACGTCTGCTTCACCACCGTCGACTTCGGGAGCCGGCCGGCACCCGGGTTCGAACCCTTCGCCACCCTGGTCGGGGCGGCTTCCGCATCCACAGCGACCACCGCAGGTCCGCAGCCATCGACCACGACTTCGGCCCCGGGTGCCGCCACCTCCACTTCGAAGACGTCCACGACCGCCTTCTCGACGGGCGCGACGCTCAACGAACTGCCCGTGGTGAACACCGGGTCCGGCATGTGGACCGTCTGGCCCATCGCGCTCATCGCGGTCGCGGGGGCGGCGTTCATCGCGGCGGTCGTGTTCGGCGTGCTCCTCTTCAGACGCCGCGGCCCAGCCGCGTAGTATGCTTGACCCGACCGCGCCCTCGTCTGGAGAAGGGCGCCGCCGGGCGCCGCACGAACGGGGGCACGATGGACACCAACGCAGGTCCTGGACCCAGGTATCGCTGGCCGATCCTCAGCGTCTCGGTGCTCATAGTCTTTGCAGCGCTCGGGCTCTCCCGCTTCAGCTACACGTCCATACTCCCCTCGATGAAGGACGCCCTCGACCTGAGCAACACTCAGGCGGGCGGGCTCGCGACGGCCAACCTGGCCGGGTACATGGCCATGGGGATCGTCGGCGGGGCGCTGGCGTCGCGGTTCGGGCCCCGGCGCATCATCACGGTGGGACTGCTCCTCGCCTGTCTGGGGATGGTCGTCACCGGCTTCGCGACCGATTACGGGATGGCCTTCGGCGGGCGGTTCGTGTCGGGCATCGGCGCGGCCGCATCCAACGTCCCGGCCCACGGCATGATCGGCCTGTGGTTCTCACAGCGCCGGAGAGGAATCGCCACCGGGACCACGGCGACCGGAGCGTCTATCGGGCTGGTGGCGGTGGGACCGCTGGTGCCCTTCATCATCCGGACGTACGGCGAGAGCGGCTGGCGGCTGGCCTGGTTCATCCTCGCGGCGGTCGTCGCCGTGGTCGCGGTCATCAGCTATGCCGTCATGCGGGACAAGCCCGGATATCGCCCCGAAGACCACGGCCCGGCGCCTGTCCGGCAGCGCGGCGACTGGAGGCGGATCTACCTGTCCGGCAAGGTGTGGCACCTGGGCGCCGTCTACTTCATGTTCGGGTTCGCCTACATGGCGTACATGACGTTCTTCGTCCAGCGGCTCAAGACCGACGCCGGCTACACGGCGGAGAGCGCCGGCCGGATGTTCATGATCCTCGGGTTGGCCAGCCTGGCGTGCGGGTTCATCTGGGGGTTCGTCGCCGATTGGATCGGGCGCAAGCAGGCGATGGTGACCATCCTCGCGGTGCAGGCGGTGGCGTACGCCATCTTCGCGTTGTGGACGGGTACGACCGCGGTCCTGATATCGGCCGTGATGTTCGGGCTGACCGCCTGGGGCATCCCGGCGATCATGGCAGTGGTGTCGGCGGACCTGGTGGGACCGCAGATGGCGGCGGCGGTATACGGCTTCCTCACGGCCTTCCACGGTTTCGGGCAGGCCGCCGGGCCATACGTGGCCGGCAAGCTCGCCGACATCATGCCCACCTTCAGGACCAGTTACCTGATGGCCGCCGGAGTGGCGCTCCTCGGAGCGATCGTGTTGAGCCTGCTCCGCTGGGCCGTACCGGTAAGGAAGCCGGCCCCCGCTCCCAGTTACATGGCCGCGCCCGGGGAGGCGCGGCTCGACTGAGCCCACCGGCGCGGCTGAGGTCCGCCGGCTCCAGCCGAGATCATCGGCGCGGCGGCCCCCGGCGCTTCGCGCTCCGGCCTGTCCGCCCCCGGCTGTATCCTTAGGCGGCGATGTCAGCGTCCGCCATGCAGAACATCCTCAGCGAGTTGAACGAGCAGCAACGGCTGACGGTCGAACACGGCCCCGAGCCGCTGCTCATCATCGCCGGGGCAGGCACCGGCAAGACCGCGACCCTCGCCCATCGGGTGGCCTACCGGATCGCCAACGGCACCGATCCCAGCCGTATCCTGCTCCTTACGTTCACCCGCCGGGCAGCCGCCGAGATGCTCCGCAGGGTGGAGGGCATCCTGCGCCGGCTCGAAGCGGAGAGCAGGGCTCAGAACGTCGCCGCGCCGTCGGCGGGCAAGGTCTGGGGCGGCACCTTCCACGCCACGGCCACCCGCCTGCTCCGTCTGCACGGCCGCAGCATCGGGCTCGACCCGGGCTTCACCATCCTCGACCGGGGTGACGCCGAGGATCTCATGGGGGTGCTCCGCACCGACCTCGGCCTGGCCAAGAACGACCGCCGGTTCCCGCTCAAGGGCACGTGCATGGACATCTACAGCAGGTGCGTCAACGCCCGGGAGACGGTGGAAGAGGCTGTGGAGGTGCACTTCCCCTGGTGCAAGGACGAGGTGGAGGACCTGCGGCGCCTCTTCGGAGCCTACGTCGACCGCAAGGGCGAGCAGAGCGTACTGGACTACGACGACCTGCTGCTGTTCTGGCACGGACTGCTCACGGACGCCCGCGCCGCCCGCTCCATCCGCAGCCGGTTCGACTGCGTGCTGGTGGACGAGTATCAGGACACCAACGTGCTCCAGGCCGAGATCCTGCAGATGCTCTGCCCGGGCGGCAGGGAACTCACCGTGGTCGGCGACGACGCGCAGGCCATCTACTCGTTCCGGGCGGCCACGGTGCGGAACATCCTGGACTTCCCCCGGCTGTTCCCGAACGCCGTCATGGTCACCCTCGACCAGAACTACCGCAGCACCCAGCCCATCCTCGACGCCACCAACGATGTCATCTCGGCGGCCTCCGAGCGCCACGAGAAGAACCTGTGGTCCAAGCGCGTGGACGGCGGCAGGCCCCAGTTGGTCTGCTGCCAGGACGAGGACGAGCAGAGCGACTACATCATCCAGAAGGTGCTCGACCACCGGGAGGCGGGCATCCCGCTCAAGCGGCAGGCGGTGCTGTTCAGGGCGTCGCACCACAGCCTGGCGCTGGAGTTGGAGTTGTCGCGGCGCAACATCCCGTTCCACAAGTACGGCGGGCTACGTTTCGTGGAGACCGCACACGTCAAGGACCTGCTCTCCTTCCTGCGCCTGGCGGAGAACCCGCGCGACCTCATGGCCGGCACCAGGGTGCTGATGTTGCTGCCCGGTGTCGGCCCCAAGAAGGCCCGTGCCCTCATGGACGGCCTGGCCGCCGGCGCCGCTGCGCCTGCGGCCGCAGCCGATGCCGGCGACGACGGGCCGCCGGCCGGCGAAGAGCCTCCTGCGGTCCGCGACCCGGGCCCCGGCTTCGCGGCTTGGGTGGGCCGCCCCGCTCCATCTCCCGCATCCGCGGCGGCCTGGCAGGGCCTGGTGGGGCTCATGACCGCCATCGGCGGCCGGGAGCCCGGTGATCTCGCCTCTCAGATCAAGCGGATCAGGCTCTTCTACACTCCCCTCCTCGAGCGCCTCTACGACAACGCCCGCGCGCGCATCCTCGACCTCGAGCAACTCGAGGGCCTGGCCGCCCGCTCGCCCGACCGGGCCCGCTTCCTCGCGGAGATCGCTCTCGACCCACCCAGCTACACCGAGGACCTGGCCGGTCCGCCGCTGCTGGACGAGGACTTCCTCATCCTCTCGACGATGCACTCGGCCAAGGGCCTCGAGTGGGATTCGGTCTTCGTGATGCACGCCGCCGACGGCAACATCCCTTCGGACATGGCCACGGGGCGGTTGGAGGAGATCGAGGAGGAGCGGCGCCTCTTCTACGTGGCCCTCACCCGGGCGAAGGACTGGCTCTACGTCTGCTATCCCTTGCGCTACTACACCTACCCGCGCAGCTTCAGCGACATCCACGGCTACGCCCAGCTCACCCGCTTCCTCCCTCAGGAGACCCGGCGGCTGTTCGACGAGGTCCAGGCATCCACCACCACGGCGCCCGGTGGCCTCAACGACGGCGGTACGGCACTTCCCGGCGAGGGCGACATCACCACGGAGGACATCCGGCGGCGGCTCAAGGGGCTGTTCTAGCCGCACCTGCCGGCGCTCCCGGCGCACAGCCCGGCGGATCGGTGCCGCCGACGTGCCCGACTTTGTTCAGGTTGCTGTAAGAATCCACCGGAAACGTTGTGAGAGAATTCGCTGGCTTCGGATAACGAGAGTCGAGGAGAGTACCTGTATGCCTAGTTGGATCGGCCCCTGGGAGATCGCCATCGTCGTGGTCATCGCCCTGCTCATCTTCGGCCCCAAGAAGCTGCCCGACCTGGGTTCCTCGCTGGGCAAATCGATAAGCGGGTTCAAGAAAGGCTTGAAGGAGTCGCAGGACGAGTTCAAGACCGCCTTGAAGGACGATGCTGAAGTCGTCACCAGCGCGGAGGCCCGCCCGGCCGCCGCGACCGCTACCGTCGCGAGAGAACCGGTCGTCGCCACGACCGCGGCGCCCACCGCCAAGGAGCCGGTGACCGCGGAGCAGAGCTAGGAGACGCGGCCCTCAGAGCAAGACTTGAACGGGGCGGCTGACCCAATTTGGGTCAGCCGCCCCGTCTCGTTCCAGGGACAGGCGCCGGGGCCGCGGAGCGGCCGCGCGCCGCGCTACCTCGCCGCCGCTTTGACCTCCGCCCAGGCCCAATCGAGCCAGGGGAACAGGGCTTCCAGGTCGCTGCGCTCGACGGTGGCTCCACCCCACAGGCGCAGCCCAGGAGGGGCATCGCGGTAGGGGGCGATGTCGAAGGCCACCTCTTCGGCCTCCAGCATCCCGGATACGCCTTTGGCCGCCTTGGCCCGCGCCTCGGGGTCGAGGCCGGTGAACCAGGGGTCGACGATCTTGAGGCAGATGGACGTGCACGACCGGGTCTGCGGGTCCTCGGCCAGGAAGTCCACCCAGTCGGTGCGGGCCACCCATTCGGCTACCGCGACCAGGTTGTCCTCACTCCGGCGGATCAGTCCCGGCAGCCCACCGATGGACTCGGCCCACTTCAAACCATCGAGCGCATCCTCCACGCACAGCATCGACGGGGTGTTGATGGTGTCCGCCTTGAAGATGGCCTCCATGAACTCGCCGCCTTTGGTCATGCGGAAGATCTTGGGCAGCGGCCACGCCGGTTTGTAGGTCTCGAGGCGCTCGATGGCCCGGGGGCTGAGGATGAGCATCCCGTGCTGCGCCTCGCCGCCCAGCACCTTCTGCCAGGAGTACGTGACCACGTCGAGCTTTGCGATGGGGACGTCCATGGCGAAGACCGCCGAGGTGGCGTCGCAGATGGCCAGACCTTCCCGGTCGTCGGCGATCCAGGATGCGCCGGGCACGCGGACACCCGAGGTGGTCCCGTTCCAGGTGAACACCGCGTCACGGGTCCAGTCGACGGCGGCGAGGTCGGCGATATTGCCGTAATCGGCGGAGAGGACCCGCACGTCGGAGAGCTTGAGCTGCTTGGTGATGTCGGTGACCCAGCCCTGCCCGAACGACTCCCAGGAGAGCGCGTCCACGCCGCGGGCACCGAGCATGGTCCACATCACCATCTCCATGGCACCCGTGTCCGACGCCGGCACTATGCCGATGCGGTAGTCGTCCGGCACGCCGAGGATCTTGCGGGAGCGGTCGAGGACCTCCTGGATGCGAGCCCGGCCGGCCTTGGACCGGTGCGACCTGCCCACCAGGGCCCCCGCCAGCGCGGACGGCTCCCATCCGGGCCGCTTGGCGCACGGGCCGGAGGAGAAGCACGGGTTCTGCGGCTGGGTGGTCGGGCGGGCAACGCTGCTCATGGGCCAGGTCCTCCGGGTGACTGCTGCACGGCGGACGGTCCCGCCGTTCTGTGGCTTTCGTGGGTAGAAGTATAGCGGCGCGGGATTGACGCTGACGCCGCGCTACCGCTCTGCTAGAATAATCGCTCGCTGAGGCGGCGAGCGGGTCGCTGACCGGGCCTCCCCGCCAGAATGGAGAAGTGGCCGAGAGGCTGAAGGCGCTCGCCTGCTAAGCGAGTGTAGGAGTGAATGCTCCTATCGAGGGTTCGAATCCCTCCTTCTCCGCCAGCGTGCGCCTGTAGCTCAGTTGGATAGAGCGTTGGTCTACGAAACCAAAGGTCACTGGTTCGAATCCAGTCAGGCGTACTAGCAAGAAAAGCCCCGCCGAGGCGGGGCTTTTCTTTTGCGTCAGATGCTTGCAGACCGCGGCCGCGGTTCGCCCGCGCCGGTCTTCGGGTCTACCCTTCGATGCCGCCGGTGATGGCGCTCCTGCTCCCGAGCGTCACCTGGACCGTCACGGTCTGGCCGTTCCGGTCGACGACGACGGACACGGTCTGCCCGGCAGTCTTGCTCTGCACGATGTCGGCCACCTGTTGGCGGTCTGTCACAGCCGTCCCGTCGACGGTGGTGATGATGTCACCCTCCTTGATACCTGCGGCAGCGGCCGGACCGCTCGTATCGAGCGCCGCGACCAGGACACCGCTGGAGCGCGAGAGCTTGTACTGTGACTGCAGAGCCGGGGTGACGGTCACGATCTCCACGCCGAGGTAACCCGTGCTGGACTGGGTGGACGGCTGCGACGGAGTCGCCGGCACCGTCTGGGACGGCGTGGTGGGGAGGGTCTGCGAGGGCGCGGTCGGGACCGTCTGATCCTGGCCCTGGCCCTGGCTCTGGTCCTGCTGCTGGCGCCACTGCCGGCCGGGGCCCTGCTGCTGCATGTAGCCATACTGCTGGTCGCCGTCCTGCTGCTGCCGCCATCCGCGCTGGTCCATCATGCGTCCATTGTCGCCCATCATCCTGCCGCGCTCGTGGTCACCGGCATCGGAGGCGAACCACCCAATCGTGAAGAACGCGGCTGCCACCACCACAAGGGACGCGGCGATGCAGCCCCAGCGCATCCCTTTGCTGCGCCGCCACGCGCGCCTCGGCGGCGCCACCTCGACCTGCGGGGCATAGGCAGGCTGGAGGGCCTGCACCGGCTCAGCGGCCTGCGCGGGCTCTGAGGCCTGCACCGACTCTTCAGCCGGCACGGGCGCGGACGCCTCGGGTCCCGCCGGCACGTTCTGATCTGCTCTCTCGTCCACGTCTTCCTCCCCTTCTGCCCGGTCGGTGCGCCACGTCGCGCATCCCGGGCGGAGAACTCGCCTAGTTTCGGGAATATAGCCGAGGACCGATAAGGTTTCCGTAAGACGCAACTGCGCCGCGCACCCGCTCGAACAGCCGTCGTGTCGGCAAGAAAGCCCCGCTCAGGCAGGGCTTTTGCCGCCCGGCTCCAGCCGCGCCCTCGGCAACGGTCGGCAAGGCGCGCATGGCGGCCCCTCCAGACCGGCCGCCGGGCCAGTGAATAACGGTGTGAATGATTCACAAGGGTATCGACATGTGACCGATTTCCAGGTAAAGTCGCCGGAACAAAACGGGGGAGCCGGTTCTTTCACTCATAACCAGGTGGGAACGGGACTTCACCAGAGAGTCATCTGTACTACTAGGAGGGGTTCTTGAAACGCACTATTTGGATCTTGGCGCTCTGCGCGGTGCTCGTGGTCGCAGGCGCCGCTCTGGCGGCTTGCAGCGGCGACGCCAGTGGTGATACCACCACCACGGCTGCCGCCACCGGCACCACTGCCGCCGGTGAGACCACCAGCTCCACCGCCGCTGCCGCAGCCGGCGCTCCGTTCAAATTCGGCCTCGCCGGTCCCATGACGGGCCAGTACGCCAACTACGGTACCTCCCACAAGCAGGGTGCCGAGATCGCCGTCGCGGAACTCAACGCGGCGGGCGGCGTCAACGGCGGCCAGGCCTCGTTCGCAATCGGCGACGACCTGGGCGACGCCAAGCAGGCGGTCCTCGTGGCCCAGCAGTTCATCGACGACAAAGACATCGTCTTCGTCGACGGCCACCAGTTCTCCGGCGCCACGATCGCGGCGGCGGCCAAGTACGAAGTCGCCGGCCTCCCGATGATCTCTCCCTCCGCCACCAACCCGGACATCACCGCTCTGGGCAAGTTCATCTGGCGCATCTGCATGACCGACGCCGTCCAGGGTAAAGGCCTTGCGGACTACACGGTCAACGACCTCAAGCTCAAGAACGTCGCCATCATGTATGACGACTCCGACTACGGCCGCGGTCTGGCCGACGCCTACGAGGCCGAGATCAAAGCCGTCGGCGGCACCGTCGCCGGCAAAGAGCAGTACACCGCCGGTGACTCCGAGTTCAAAGCTCAGCTCACCAAGATCAAAGCCGGCAACCCGGAACTGATCTTCCTCTCCGGCTACTATCCCGAAGGCTCCAAGATCGTCGCTCAGGCCAAAGAGCTCGGCATCACCGCCCAGTTCCTCGGCTCCGACGGCTACGCCTCCGATGAGCTCGCCAAACTCGGCGGCGCTGCGGTGGAAGGCATGCTCGTCTCCACCTTCTTCGACTACAGCAAAGCCGACGACGCCGTCCAGAAGTTCGTCACGGCCTTCAAAGCCAAGTTCGGCATCAACCCCGACTGGTTCGCCGCGAACTCCTACGACGTGGTCATGCTCGCCGCCCAGGCAGCCAAGAACGCCGGCAAGAACGATCGCACCGCCATCAATGATGCGATCACCAAACTCGCCGAGTACAAGGGCATCTCGGGCGCGATCAAGTTCGATGCCAACGGCGACGTCATCAAGCCGCTCAGCATCGTCATGGTCAAAGACGGCGCTCTCGTCACCGCTCCCACGCAGCCGAGCGTGCAGTAAGCACCAGATCGTGATCAGGACGAGATTCACCGCAGAGTGAACCGTTCAAAGTAGGTTCCGAGTGGGCGGGGGCCATCCCCCGCCCACTCGGTCACTTCGACAGACTTCGGACCCGCGCAGCCGGACGCCAAGCAGTAGGAAGAGAAGACCAGATGCACCCGGGAACGCCATGACCGCCTTCATCCAATACCTTTTCAACGGCCTCATGTTGGGGTGCCTGTACGCCCTCATCGCCGTCGGCTACACGATGGTCTACGGCATCATCGAGTTGATCAACTTCGCTTTCGGCGAGCTCTTCATGTTCGGGGCCTACATCTCCATCATGATGATGGTGAGCAAGATCACCCTCTTCGGCCACGAAGTGTCGATGCCGGGCCTCAACTTCTTCCTGGCCGTCCCCATCGCCATGGCCATCGTCGCGATCCTCGGGGTCGTCATCGAGAGGCTGGCCTACCGGCCCTTGCGCAACGCACCACGATTAGCCGCACTGATCTCGGCCATCGGGGTGTCCATCCTGCTGCAGAACGTCGCCCAGGCGATATTCGGGTCGAAGCAGGTGTCGTTCCCGACTATCTCGCTGTTCACGACCGCCGAAGGCCAGGCCAAGTCCTTCCAGATCGGCGGGGCCATCATCACCTGGCTCCAGGTATTCGTCGTGGGCGTCACCATCGTGGCGATGGTCGCGCTCAACCTCTATGTGAGCCGGACCAAGATGGGGCGCGCCATGCGGGCCTCCGCGCAGGACAAACGCACCTCCGCCCTCATGGGCGTGAACGTCAACCGGGTCATCGCCATCACCTTCCTCATCGGTTCGGCCATGGGCGCCCTTGGCGGCGCGCTCTACGGCTCGGTGTACCATTTCGCCGCTCCGCAGATGGGCTTCTCCCCAGGCCTGAAGGCCTTCATCGCCGCCGTGCTCGGAGGCATCGGGAACATCCCCGGCGCCTTCCTAGGGGGGATCCTGCTGGGGATCATCGAGTCCTTCGGGGCCGCATACGTGAGCTCCCGCTACCAGTCGGCGTTCGCGTTCATCGTGCTGATCCTCCTCTTGTGCTTCAAGCCGTCGGGCCTGCTCGGCTCGACCGTCTCGCAGAAGGCCTGACATGAAGACCGGAGGCAAGCTCAACCCCGTAGCCAAGGTGCTCACCGGCGACACGCCGACGAGCGTCCAGCGGGCGCTCATGGGCGTCATCCTGGCTATAGCCATAGCCCTGCCGTTCATCATCCATTCCGACCGGTGGACCACGCTGCTCACCATCGTGATCATCTACGTGGTGCTGGCCAGCGGCCTGAATATCGTGGTCGGGTTCACGGGTCTTCTGGACCTGGGATATGTGGCCTTCTTCGCCATCGGCGGCTACTACAGCGCCATCATCTTCATCAAGGTCCTCAAGATGGGCTTCGGCGTGGACATCGACGCCTACTGGTGGCTGATGTGGGTGAACCTCCTCGTGGGAGGCCTACTCGCGGCCGGCGCCGGCGCGATACTCGGCTACCCGACCCTGCGCCTTCGGGGCGACTACCTGGCCATCATGACCCTCGGCTTCGGGGAGATCATCCGGATCGTCGCCAACAACTGGGTGGGCCTCACCCGCGGGCCTTCCGGCATCTCCGGGATACCGCAGCCGCAGTTGTTCGGCTTCCACTTCAGCTCCACCAAGAGCCTCTACCTCTTGGGGCTGGTGATAGGGGTCGTATCGCTCTTCCTGATATCCCGCGTCGTGCGCTCACGGATCGGGCGGGCGTGGACCGCCATCCGCGAGGACGAGGTGGCGGCTGAGGCCATGGGCATCCCCACGGCCCGCTACAAGCTGCTTTCCTACGCACTGGGCGCGTTCTTCGCCGGGGTCATGGGCGTGTTCTTCGGGCACTACATGAACTTCATCCACCCCAGCGACTTCATGCTCATGGAGTCCTTCGTCATCCTGAGCCTCGTGGTCCTCGGCGGCATGGGCAACCTCGCCGGACCGGTCATCGGAGCGGTCATCTGGGTGTCGCTGCAGGAGTATCTCCGCAACTTCTCGTTCGTCCAGACCCATCCCGAGCTGCGCGGCATCGCCATGGGTCTGATCTTGGTCCTGCTGATGGTGTTCCGACCTCAGGGCATCCTCGGCTCCCGGAGGGTGGCGCTCGAGATGAAGCCAGGGTCGGCCAAGGAAGCGGAGCAAGAAAGGGAGGCGCTCGCCGATGTGCGCCATGAATGATAGTCGCGTGATCCTGGATGTCTCCAAAGTCACGAAGAGCTTCGGTGGCCTCGTGGCCGTCAACCAGGTGGACTTCAGCGTCGAGCGCGGAGAGATCGTCGCTCTCATCGGGCCGAACGGCGCCGGCAAGACGACGCTGTTCAACGCCATCACCGGGGTGTATCCACCCACGTCCGGCAAGGTGCGCTTCAAAGACCACGAGATCGCCGGCCTGTTGCCGTCCAAGGTGACGAAGCTGGGTGTCGCCCGCACCTTCCAGAACATCCGGCTGTTCAACGAGATGACGGCCCTCGAGAACGTCATGGTGGGACAGCACTGCCGCACTCAAGCCAACGTGCTCAGGATCCTCGCCCGCACGCGCGGAGCCGTGCGCGAGGAGAAGGCGGCACGAGACAAGTGCCTGGAACTGCTGGCCTACGTGGGGCTCAAAGGGTCCGAACAGGAACTGGCCAAGAACCTGCCGTACGGTTCGCAAAGGCGTCTGGAGATAGCCCGGGCCCTGGCCACCGAACCGGAACTCCTGTTCCTCGACGAACCGGCGGCCGGTATGAACCCGCAGGAGACCATCGCCCTCACTCAACTCATCCGCCGCATCCGCGACGAGGGGATGACCATCATCCTCATCGAGCACGACATGCGCGTGGTCATGGGCATCTCCGACAGGATCGTGGTGCTCGACCACGGCGAGAAGATCGCCGAAGGCACGCCCGAAGCCGTCCGCAAAGATCCCAAAGTCATCGAAGCCTACCTCGGGAAGAGCGCCTGATGGATCCCAACACCGTCCCTTCCCAATCCCCGGCCAACGGGGAGGTCGTCCTCGATGTGCAGGACATCCACGTCTACTACGGCCAGGTGCACGCACTCAAAGGCGTGTCGCTCCAGATCATGCGGAACGAGATCGTCACGCTCATCGGAGCGAACGGCGCCGGCAAGAGCACGACCCTGAGCGCCATCTCCGGGCTCGCGAAGCCACGGACCGGCAGGATCGTCTATGAGGGCCGCGACCTGAGCGGCGTCCCTGCCTACGACGTCGTCAAACTGGGCCTCTCCCAGTCGCCCGAAGGCAGGCGGATCTTCCCGCGGATGTCCGTGAAGGAGAACCTCGAGATGGGCGCCTTCTCCCGCAGCAACAAGGACCTCGGCGCCGATTTCGAACGGGTGTACCACCTGTTCCCGGTGCTGAGCGAGCGCAAGTCCCAACCGGGAGGGACGCTCTCCGGCGGCGAGCAGCAGATGCTGGCGATGGGCCGCGCGCTCATGGCCCGGCCGAAGCTGCTGATGCTGGACGAACCGTCGATGGGCCTGGCCCCGATGTTCGTGGAGAAGATCTTCGACATCATCAAGGAGATCAACTCGCAGGGGACGACCATCCTCCTGGTGGAACAGAACGCGAACGTGGCTCTCGAGGTGTCTAACCGGGGCTACGTGATCGAGACCGGACAGGTCGTCCTGGCCGACAAAGCCTCCGAACTGCTCAAGAACCCGCAGGTGCAGGAAGCGTACCTGGGCGGCGCCTAGGCCGCCGAGCGGCCCCGCCATCCCTCGCACGCCGATGAGGTTCTTCCGCGATCTCTCCATATCTTCGGTAGCGGCCGGCTTCGTGGCCGTGCTCGTGGGCATCACGGCATCCGCCGTGATCGTGTTCCAGGCGGCGACCGCTCTGCACGCCTCCCCTGCCGAGATCTCGTCGTGGATGATGACGCTCTGCCTGTGCATGGGCGTCACCTCCATCGTCTTCTCGCTCTACTACAAGATCCCGGTGCTGACGGCCTGGTCGACGCCCGGCGCGGCCATGCTGGTCACGAGTGTCGCCGGGGTGTCCATGCCGCAGGCCGTGGGCGCCTTCATGGTCTGTGCGGCCCTCATCGTCATCGTGGGCGTGACCGGCTGGTTCGACCGGGCCATGAACCGCGTCCCCGGCGCGGTGGCTGCGGCCATGCTGGCCGGTGTCCTGCTCCGCTTCGGCATGCAGGCCTTCGGGTCCATGCAGACGCAACTGGTGCTCGTACTCGTCATGTTCGGCGTCTACCTGGCAGCCCGCCGCTGGCTACCGCGGTATGCCGTCGTCCTGGTGCTGGTGGCGGCGGTCGTCGTCGTGGCGGCCCAGGGCAGCCTTCATCTCGGCGGACTGCACCTCAAGCCGGCCAGGCCGGTGCTCACCTTACCCAGCCTCTCGGTGGGGTCGTTCTTCAGCGTGGCCCTGCCCCTCTTCCTGGTTACCATGGCTTCGCAGAACGTCCCCGGCGTCGCGATGATCCGGGCGTCCGGCTACAAGCCGGCCATCTCGCCGCTCATGATCTGGACCGGGGCCACAGCCCTGGTGGTCGCGCCGTTCGGCGCCTACACCGTCAACCTCGCCGCCATCACCGCGGGCATCGTCCTATCCCCCGAAGCGCACCACGACCCCAAGAAGCGTTACACCGCGGCCGTGTGCGCGGGCTTCTTCTATCTGGTCGTGGGTCTGTTCGGCGCGAGCGTCGCCGCTCTTCTCGCTCTCTTCCCGAAGGAGATGGTCCTCGCCCTCGCCGGGCTGGCCCTCCTTCCCACGATAGGCAGCGGCCTCGCGGCGGCGGTACGGGACGAGAAGCAACGCGAGGCTGCGATCGTCACCTTCCTCGTGACGGCCTCGGGACTCACCCTCGCGAGTATCGGATCGGCGTTCTGGGGTCTGATAGCGGGCATCACGACGATGCTGGTGCTCCAGGTGGGCCGGAAACGGCTGGAGGCCGGACGGGCCGAGGCTGCGGCCGCGGCCGGACCGATGCCCGCACCCGTGCCCGTGGCTGTCACCGTTCAGGACCGCTCGGAGAGCCACGCGGGCGAGTGACGGGCCGACTAGGAGGAGCGGATCCCCTCCAAGGCGACGCCCCTACGCGCCGCCCACCCTTTCACCCTCCGCGCCGCCCACCCTTTCACCCGACGAGCCGGCGCAGCACCAGCATGACCGCCACACCCACGATGATGGCCGCCCACGGGCGCCGGACGAGCACGAGCACCACCGAGGTGATCACCGCCGCCCACAGGTAGATGTTCGTGACCGGCGACTCGAGCCTGCCCGCGGGAGCCAACACCCCGGGGAAGAGCAGGGCCGCGAGGATGGAGAGAGGCACGTACTCGAGCATGCGGCGCAGCATCGGATGGAGGCGGACCGCGCCGGCCAACCCAAAGAAGCCGACCCGGGTGGCGTAGGTCACCACCCCCATGCAGACGATGATCGCGACGTGGTAAGGGTTCATGCGGCAGCCCCACCGTCCGCGCCGGCTTCGCCGCCGGCCTCGAGCCCATCGCGGCCTTCGAGAGCCAATCCGGCCGCCATACCCGCCGCGACGGCGATGAGGATGTACCACTTGCCCGGGATGAGCAGATAGGACGCGGTGGCGGCCGCGCCGGCCACCACGGTGACGACGAACAGCCGTAGCGAGACCACCTGGGGCAACAAGAGAGTGAGGAACGTCGCCGGCATGGCGAAATCCAATCCCCACGCAAGCGGGTCGGAGATCGAATGGCCGGCCACGGCGCCCACGAGCGAGGACGCGGCCCAGACGACGTACATGAGCAGCGCCGAGGCGAGCAGGAACTGTCTCCTGCCGAGCGGCTCCGTCTGCTCGCGGAAGTGGACGACGCTCACGAGATAGCACTCGTCCGCCATCCCGAAGGCGAGAGCACGCCGCCATCCGTTCTTCTCGTCCGGGAAGTAGCTCGACAGAGAGAGACCCATCACCAGATGGCGGAGGTTGATGAGGAGCGTGGAGAACACGATCCACGGCCCGCCCGCGCCGGCCTGGAACATCCCGGCCGCCATGAACTGCGACGCCCCGGCGAACACGACGAGCGACATGAGCATCGTCTCGCCTATGGAGAGCCCGGCCTGCACGGCGACGACCCCGTAGGCGAGCCCGAAGGGTATGACGCCGATGACCACGGGCATCGTCCTGAGGAGGCCGGACCGGAATTCATGCGCCTCGTCGTGGCCGGAGGCGATCATGCGGAAGGCGCGGGCTATGAGTCGCTCCTTCGGCTCACGTGTTCCGCTGGAACCAGCGGATGTTCTTCTGCGGGATGCGGCTCACCTCGGGCGCGGGCACCAGCGCTTTGGTCGCTTTGCCGGCCAGCCGGCTGATGGTGTCGGTGATCGGCTTCACCTGCGGGTACTTCTGGCCTATCGACTGCGACATCAGGTCGGCGTACAGGGTGAGGGTCTGGCCGGCCGTGAGGAAGTCCCAGCAGACGACGATCTCGGACATGATGCCGAAGGGCACGCTGGCGGGGATGAAGCCCCGCGCGTACTCGACGGCCCACACGCCGTCGGTGAAGTTCATCGCCCGGGCCTGGCCGGGGCCCACGTAGACGCGGTCACCCGGTTTGTAGACTTTCTTCTCGAACTCGCCCTCGCCGTAGTACCACATCTCACCGTCGATGACGGTATCCCAGAAGCCGGTGAAGTGCCGTCCCGAGTGCCCCTCCGACCCGATGGGCGTCCCCCAGATCATGATGTACTCGGTCGCCGAGGCGTAGTAGAGCTTCATCTGGATCATCGCCCCGCCGGCGATGCTGTACACCCACGGTTGGTCGAAGTCCAGGACCCCGGGATAGTGCTTGGCGAGCGACCGGGCGAAGATGTCGAACATCTCCGGCTTGGGCGCGCCCAGGCATTCCATGGAGCATTCGTGGACTATCTCTGGGTCGAACACGGGCATCGATATCAACCTCCACGCGGGATCGGCAGACATGCGGGGCGGAAGGCCCGGCACGAGACACCATCTTAGCGGCGAAGACGGGGGGCCGCTAGGAGGACCTCGCACGACAGGCGCCGCACCACCCGCGGCTCAGGCTTCTCCCTTGACGCCCGGGGACTCCGTGGTTAGTGTCTGTGACGATCGTCGCCACCGGAACGCACGTCCCAGGAAGGGCCTCCCATCGACAGCAAGCGCCAGCGCATCACCGGCTACGACCTCGCGCGGTCGTTCGCCATCCTGTTCACGTTCCTCGGACACACGATCATCTTCCACACGAACGTCCACTGGCTCGACCGCGGGCTGGCGACACTCTCCCCCGGTCTCACCATGTCCCTGCTCGGGTTCGGGAGCGCCGCCCTCCTGGCGGGCGACACCCGCGACTCCGGGACCTTCCTGGTGCGCAGGTTCGTGCGGATATACGTGCCGCTCATCGTCTGCCTGGCGGTGGCTCTGGGCGTGCAGGCCATCATCGGCACGGCCGACGTGACCCGGCACACCGTCCTCGACCTCCTCGGTCTCACCGGCTTCATCGGGCTCCTGGGGGTGCCGCACACCGGGTCCACCGGCGGAGGCCACTGGTTCGTCACCGCCATCCTGGCGATGTACCTGCTGCTCCCGCTCCTGCGCCGCTTGTTCCAGCACCGGTGGGGGCTGGCGCACCTCATCGTGATAGTGGCGGCCTGCATCGCCGCGAACCGGGTCTTCTACACCGACGAGAACTGGAACGTGGTGATCGCCTTCTGCATCGGGGCCTATCTGGCGGTGAGCGGCCGGCTCGAGGCCCTGCTCCGGCGGCCGGCCTGGATGTGCGGCGTCGCCGCAGCGGCCCTCCTGGTGATCTGCGGCCTGGCCACGTGGGGCGTCATCCCGCATTGGATCCGCCTGCTGCTGTTCCCCTTCTGGCCGTTGGCGTTCATGCCCCTGTTCTTCGCCGCCGGTAGCCGGCTGCCGCGCTGGATCGCCCGCCCGGTGGGTCTGTTCGCCCTGGTGAGCTACGAGTTCTACATCCTGCAGTTCTACTTCATCAACCGCTCGCTCACCGCCCTCACGAACATCTCATCGCCGTTGGTTCTGATGGTCGTCTCGGGCTTCGTCCTCACGCTCGCGTTCGCAGCGCTGCTCTATCTGCTCGACTCGCGCCTGCGCGCCGGGATCGAGGGATATCTGCTCGGTCAGAAGCGCGCCGGGGCCCGCCGAAGCTAGGGCGCCGGCCCGCCGGCGAAACCGAACTACTTCGCTCACGATTTTTTTTCCTACGAGCACGGCGTAACATTTGTAAGTGGCCACTCACTCAACAGCCGCGAGAAGCATCGCCGCCGGTCTGCGGCATGCGGCTAAGAGGGCTGCAAGTAACGACGAGGGAGGTTCTGAAGCAATGTCAGACGAGTTCGAAAAGCTGACCGACAAGAGCGTCAGCCGCCGCGATTTCCTTAAGATCGCGGGCGTCACCGGCGCGACCATCGGTGTGGCCGGCGGTCTGGGCGGCATCCTCGCCGCCTGCGGCAGCACCGAAGAGAGCACCACCACCACTGCGGCCCCGGCATCCACCGAGACCACAGGCGCGGCGTCCACCGACACCACCGCACCCGCGGAGACCACCACGTCCGTCTCCGCCGCCCCGGAAGCCGGCGAACCGGTCAAGATCGGCTTCGTCACCCCGCTCACCGGCCCGCTGGCCTCTTTTGGTGTGCCGGACCAGTTCTGCGTGGACAAATGGAAAGCCGCTATCGGCGACGGCGTCGTCGGCGGCGACGGCAAGAAACATGCCGTCAGCTTCGAGGTACAGGACAGCCAGTCCGACTCCAACCGCGCCGCTCAGGTGGCCGGTGACCTCATCAACAACACCGGCGTGGACATGATGATGGTGGCCTCCACCCCGGATACCGTCAAGCCGGTCGTCGACCAGTGCGAAGCCAACGGCACCCCGGTGGTCTCCACCGACTGCCCGTGGCAGACCTATCTGGGCGAGAACAAAGAGTACAAGTGGTCCTACCACGTGTTCTTCGGCGGCGAAGACTGGATCACCGAGCTCTGGGCCTGCTACGACAAGATCCCGACCAACAAAAAAGTCGGGGCCATGTTCGACAACACGGCCGACGGCCTGTTCTTCAGCGCCGCCGTCCCGCCGTTCCTGCAGACCAAGGGCTACACCGTGGTCGACCCCGGCCGCTTCCAGCCCGGCACTGAGGACTACACCGCGCAGATCTCCGCCTTCAAGAAGGGCGGCTGCGAGCTGATCATGGGCAACATGATCCCGCCTGACTTCACCAACTTCTGGAAAGGCGCCGCTCAGCAGGGTCTGGCGGTCAAGGGCTGCATGATCGGTAAAGCCCTCCTGTTCCCCGACAGCGTGGACGCGCTCGGCAGCATCGCCAACGGCCTGCTCAAGGAACTGTGGTGGCATCCCACGTTCCCCTTCAAGTCCTCGCTCAGCGGCGAGACCTGCCAGCAGCTGGCGGACGACTTCGAGAAGACCGTCAACAAGCAGCCCACCGCTCCGCTGCTCCACTACGTCATCGGCGAGATGGCCGTGTACGCCATCAAGAACGCCAAAGACCCGAAGAGCAAGGACGAGCTCATCGCCGCTATCTCCACCATGAAGATGGACGAGAGCATCGTGGGCCCGATCGACTTCACCGCTCCGCTGATCCAGGCCACCGGCCCCGGCGCAGCCGACTATCCGGCCGGCCCGGGCCACAAGACCAAGAACGTGTGGGACAACGGCCTTGGTGGCGCCCAGTGGCTCATGCAGGGTGGCAAGTACAACTTTGACGAAGTGCCGGTCGACAACACCGCCGCTCCGTTCATGACCGCCGACAGCCTCAAGGCGATCAAGCCGCTGCCCATCGCGTAACACTCCCCGCGGCAGAAGGCACAAAGAGAGGGGCGCCGAAAGGCGCCCCTCTTCGTTCTCCGTGACCCGGTCCGCCGTCCCCGGCGCCGGTCCTGCCGAGCCGCTAGTCCCGGTCGGGCTTCTGCGGCCGATTGGGGTCCGCACGCCGGAACGTGCGGGCCATCCACAGCCCGGCCACCACCAGCACGAGCCCGACGACCAGCCCCACGATCTCCAGCCACTGGGCCATGCCGTGGGTGGCCCCCACCGATACGCCCATGCCGAGCACCACCCCGCATATCAGCAGGATGATGCCCATCTGGTCGAGCAGCTTGCGCGACGGTCTCTTCACGTCTTCCCCTCAGCGCCGCCGCCCGGCGCGGCGTCCCCTCAGCTCGGGATCACCGGCAGCACCAGGTGCGACGGCCGTTCCTTGTCGAAGTAGATGGTGTCCTTCCCTACCTTCAAGCCATAGTAATGGCCGCCGAAGTCTAGCGCGTTCGAGTCGCCGTTGGCCAGGTCCAGACGCAGCCGATGGCCCTTCTGGAAGCAGTTGGACGTGCCCCAGATCTCGATCTCGTACTTGTAGACCTTGCCGGGCACCAGTTCGACCGGCTTGTCGTGGCGATAGTACGGGCGGTACGGCTTGCTCTTGGCCTCGTCCTTGGTGGTGGCGTGGGAGGCCTTCAGCCAGCCTCGGGTGAGGATGCGGCCCGCCGGCGGCATGCCGGGCGCCTGCACGTCATCCGGGAGTTGGTCCCAGATGCGGCACAAGAACTCGGTGTCCAGCTGGTCGGACGAGGCATAGAGGACGAGCACGATGTTCCCTATCACGTCCGTGTCCTTCTCGAAGGGCGGCGTGGTGAACGTGAGGATCTTCTTGCAGGGGTTGAGGATGCCGCGGTCCATCACCGCCGTGCCGACGCCGGAGAACCCGGTCCAGTCGGGATCGGGATAGGAGTACGTGACAGAATCCTGGACGGCCGTGGGCGCTTCCCAGGACAGGCCGCCGTCGTTGAGGGAGACGACAGCGCCAGACTTCGCCCCGGAGAGATACAGGTCCGTGTACTGCGTCCTGGCCAGCGGCCAGTCGTCCTCGCGGCGGTACTGCTCCTGCCCACGCACGAAGATGTTGAGCGCCGGCTCGTCCATGATGCCGGTGTCGTTGCCCTTGAGCCAGTGGTCGTACCAGCGCAGCAGCCAGGCGCGGGTCTGCTCGGACTCGAAGATAGCCACCTCGTCGCCCTCGAAGTCTCCGTGGCAGAGCATGAGCTTCTTCGGCGTGGTGACCTCCTCGTAGCCCCGGAGGTTGCCGCGCAGGTGGATGCCCACCTTGTGCAGGATGCCGATGGAGAACACCGGGCACTGGATGTTCTTGAAGTCGGGGTCGCGGTCCTTCCAGAACTGATCGATGGTCTGGTGGTTGATGACGTTCCAGGCCAGGTCCCAGTCGCCCTGGGTGGCATCCTCGGCCTTGCGGCCCACGCAGTAGTGCCCGCGGATCTCGGTGATATGCCAGCCGCTCGGGAAACCGGTGGCCAGGATGCCGCCGTGGTAGGCCACGTCACGGTACATATCGGCGCCGCCGTCGAACGGGACGATGCAGGCCAGGTGCGGCGGGGCGAGAGAGGCGGCCATCCACTGCGTCCACGCGTAGTAGGACTCGCCGATCATGCCCACCTTACCGGTGGACCAGGGCTGCGCCGCGGCCCACTCGATGACGTCGTAGTGGTCCCAGCGCTCCGGCATGCTGTGCCACTGCCACTGGCCCTCCACCGACTTGCCGCACCCGCGGATGTCGTGGTTCACATAGACATAGCCGCGCTCGACGAACCACTCGATCTTGTTGGTCTCGCGCATGTGGAACGTCGGGACGGCCGGCAGGTAGTAGAGGTCCTTCTGGTAGGGCGAAGACGCGTACAGCACTGGGAACTCGCCCTCGGCGTCCGGACGGTAGACGTCGACCGCGACGTGCACGCCGTCGCGCATCTCGATGAAGACGTCCTTCTCGACCTTGACCTTGTACTTGGGCTGACTCAGCCGGTCGAAGGGGAAGCCCTCAGGGATCATGGTCTGCATGACCTCAGGGATGAGGATCTCGCTGAACATCCGCCGCCTCCTAAATGTTTCGTGCTGCCGGAGAGCGAAGCCCAGGCCCGCGGCGCGAGCCGCCGAGCCGGTGCCGGGCTGCTGGTCCGCTCATACTCACTATACCTAAAGATGTAAGCGCTCACTACGGTCTTTGTACTCGGGGACTCCGCCGGCCTCGCCCCGCCCGCGGCCCCGAGGCCGGGCGCGGCATTAGGGCTGTCCGGCAGTTGTGCGCTACGCTGTCACCGACAATCGACCGGCCGGACCGTCAGAGGGACACCATGCAGCAGCCACAAGCCCGCCCCGCCCGCGCGATGCGCCCCATCACCGCAGTGGCGTTCGCCGTCGTCTACATGATCATCATGGCGATCGGCTGGATCGTAGACCCGTACGAGTACGGCACCGCCGGCAACCTCTTCTATCAGACTCCGTTCCTCGTGGTCGCCCTCATCTACACCTACACCCTCATCCGGATGTACCGGGTCCCGGTCGTGCGCGCGGGCAGGCTTCGCGCGCCCTGGCCGCTGTTCGCGGTCATCGTCATCATGCTCATCGACGCCGTTGGCGCGGTCTACTCCCTGGCCCCGGGGTTCCATGGGAAATGGGTGACCATACCGGCCATGTTCGTCTCCACAATGATCGTCGGCTTCGCCGAAGAGGGGATGTTCCGGGGGCTCATCACCACGGGCCTGGCCCGCCGCATGAGCACCGGCAAAGCGCTGCTGATCAGTTCCGTGCTGTTCGGGTTCCTGCACGCCGTCAACATCCTGGCGCATGCGGCGCCGGGGGCCGTCGCCTTCCAGGTGATATTCACCATGTTCGTCGGTTACGCCCTCGGCACTGTGTACATCCGCTCGGGAGGCAGCCTCCTGCTGGTGGCCCTTCTCCACGGCTTCTACGATTTCTTCGTGTTCGCCACCAGCTACGGGACGGCGAGCGGAGGACAGACCCTGATGGCCATCAGCATCGTGAACCTGGCCGCGTGGTTCATCCTGAGCTTCGTCCTGCTGTTCAGGAACCGCGGGCGCCTGCCCGATCTCGCCGCCATGCGGAAAGACTCAGAACAGGTCTGACGCGGCGTCCGGCGCTCGTTCCACCGGGCTCTGCCGGCGCGTGGACCGTGAGGGCACCGGCGGTGGGACCGACCTCGTGCACGGGCGAACAATTGTACGAATCTTCCTGTCCGGACCCCTCGCTATGCTTCTGACAGATGAACGAACGCCCGAACGGAGGGGCCATGTTGGTAGCAGCCATCGTCGTAGTCGTCATGCTTCTGGCGCTCGTCGCCTATGTCGCATTCCGCAGGTACTCCGTCGTCAACCAGCAGATCGAGTTCACGGCCCCGCAGGACGGCGTGGCGGCCATCCACCTGGACATCCATGAGGACACAGTGCGGAGCCTCCGCATCGTCTTCTCCGACGGCAGCTACAGCGAACTGCGCCACCTCGACGCAGCCTAGGGCCGGCTCCCCACAGGCGCCTCCGCGCAGCGGCTGCTCGCCCTCCCCGCGAGCACCCGGCACGGGCGGAGGCCCGCGCCGCCAGGCCCTCCCAGGCCGGTGACTCGCCTGGATCCTCACCCCGCTGCCGGGGATTCATCGCGGCTGTATCATGGGAACTAGTCCAGCAGTTCTACCATCGGCATGCGGGAGGATCGCGAGATGCAGAAGAAACGCTGGGCCGACCTTTCTCTTCTTCAGAAGATCGGCATCATCGTAGGAGCCACGTTCCAGTTCGGCCTGCTCGCGCTCGGGTTGTGGGATCTTGCCCACCGCCCGGCAGCGGAGATCAGAGGCGACAAGCGTTTCTGGTGGGGCTTCATGTTCGTCAACTGGATCGGCCCCCTGGCCTATTTCACCTACGGTCGCAGGGAGAGCCCACTGTTGGCGTGGCGCCGGGGCGGCGCCGAGCCGGCCGTCGACGAGGAGATCGCACTCGAGGAGTCTGCGGGCTTTGACGGCCCCGCGGTCGTCTGACATGCAGGCCGGTGAAGACCGGCGCTTCATGACTCTCGCCCTCGACGAGGCGCGCCGCGCCGCCGAGCAGGGCGAAGTGCCCATCGGTGCCGTCGTGGTCATCGGCGGCGAAGTGGTCGCGAGCCGCGGCAACGAGCGCGAGCGCCGCCACGACCCCACCGCACACGCCGAGATGCTCGTCCTCCGCGACGCAGCGGCCATCGCAGGAGCCTGGCGGCTCTCCGAGGCGACCCTGTACGTCACCCTCGAGCCCTGCGCCATGTGCGCCGGCGCCATCGTGCTGGCCAGGATAAAACGCCTGGTCTACGGCGCCGACGACCCGAAGGCAGGCGCTGCCGGCAGCATCTTCAACGTGGTCGACCATCCGGCCCTCAATCACAGCCCCGAGGTGCGGGCCGGCGTCATGGAAGCCGAGACCGCCCGGATCCTCCGAGACTTCTTCGCCTCCCGGCGGGGCGCGGCCGGCGAGACCACCGACGGTAACGGCTAGAGGGAGGACTGCTCGCGATGTCGCTCAAAGAGAAGGCCTACGCGGTCTATTGGGCTGCCGCCGGGGTGGCGAAACCCCGCACCACGGCAGCCTTCCTGAGGGACCGGCGGCGCTTCGAAGCAGATTGGGCGGCGGAGCGCGCGGCGGCGGAGCACCATACGGGGGACGAGACGTCGCACAGCCCGGACCTCTCGGGTGCGGCCCCGGTGCTCGCCGGTCTCGGCACCGCCAAGAGCCTCTCCATCCTGCCGTTGATCGAGTTCTACCCCAGCCGGCCCGAGTTGGCGGGCGAGCCGGGCGTCTCGTACCTGGTCACCGTCGACGGTCTGAGGATCCTGTTCGATGTCGGGCGGAACGAGCGGGAGGACCATCCCTCGCCGCTGCTCCGCAACATGGGGGCACTCGGGGTATCGCCTGCGGATGTCGACGCGGTCTTCGTCTCCCATTGCCACCTCGACCACGTGGGCGGCATAGCCGAGATGCGGCGCAGGACCTTCTCCCTGTCCCGCGGGCCGGTGGATCTCACCGGCAAGACCGCCTACCTGCCCACGAGGATGACCCACGAATCGGCGACGGTGGACGTCGTGACCGGGCCGCTCAAGCTGGCCGAGGGTGTCGCCAGCACCGGGCCCATCACCCGTGCGCTGTGGCTCATGGGGCCGGTGGCCGAGCAGGCCCTGCTCGTCGACGTCGAGGGCAAGGGCGTGGTCATGATCGTCGGCTGCGGCCACCCGCTCGTCGAGCGGCTGGCCGCGCGAGCCCAAGCCGTGACCGGCAGACCGCTGTACGGCGTGGTGGGAGGGCTGCACTTCCCCGTCACCGGGTCCCGCGTGGGCAAGGGCGGGCAGAACATCCTGGGCAACGGGAAGTTGCCCTGGCAGCGCATCCGCCGCCGCGAAGCGCGCGCCACCGCCCGCTTCCTCGCCGGTCTGGATCTCGGTCTGGTGGGACTGTCCGGTCACGACATCTGCGACTGGAGCCTCAGGGAGTTCGCGGCGATCCTCGGAGACCGCTGTCGCACCCTGCGGGTGGGAGAAGAGATCAGGGTCGGAGCGCCCGGCCAAGCCGCCGCCGCAGGCGTCGCCCTGCCTGCCGACGCGACCGCGTCAGGACCGGCCGCGTGACCGACCCACACGACCACGGCCATCCCGCCCCGCGCGGCACCACCATCCCGTCCGCGCCCGACGGCCGGCTGATACTCAGCCTCGCTCTCAACCTGCTCATCACGCTTCTGCAGGTGGTCGGCGGGATCCTGGCGAACAGCCTCGGCCTCCTGTCGGATGCCGCGCACAACCTGAGCGACGTGGTGGCCCTGGGCCTGAGCCTGTGGGCCGTCCGGCTCGGGAGAAGGCCGGCCAACCCTCGCCGCACGTTCGCGTACAAGCGCTCCGAGATCCTGGTGGCCCTCTTCAACTCGACGGTACTGGTGGCCATCTCGGTGTACATCATCGTCGAGGCGGTCCGGCGCATGCTGGGGCCCCACTCAGTGGAGGGACTCCTCGTGGTGGCCTTCGCCGGGGCAGGCCTGGTCATCAACGGGATCGCAGCGCTGCTACTTCGGGCCCACGGAGGCGACCTCAATCTGCGCAGTGCCTTCCTTCATCTTCTGGGCGATGCGGTCACCAGCCTGGGGGTCATGATCAGCGGCCTCGTCGTGTACTTGACAGGCTGGAGCTATGCGGACGCCATCGTGTCGGTGCTCGTCTCGCTGTGGATCGGGCGGGAGGCGATAGCGATTGTGAGGAAGGCGGTCAACGTGCTCATGGAGGGCACGCCGGAGAGTGTCGAGTTCGGCGAAGTGGTCGAGGCCATGGGGGCCGTCCCGGGCGTCAAAGGCGTTCACGACCTGCATATCTGGTCCATCTCCTCCACCGACCTTGCCCTTTCGGCACATGTCGTGGTGGCGGATGCGGCGCTGTCCGAGCTGGGAGCCGTCATGACCGGCGTCAAAGACGTGCTCGCCAGGCAGTTCGGCGTGGGCCACGTCACGGTCGAACTCGAGGACGAAGGCGGCCAGTGCGCGGGCAGCAGTTGCGACCTCGTGCCCGTGGCGCTCAAGCAGAACGGCGCGAACGGGGGCCTGCACCGCCACTGAGCGGCCGCCGGCCGGCGCCGCGGCGGCACCGGTGTCACCACGCGATACGCCTGGCCGGACGCACAATGGACCCCGCCTCAGTTCTACCCACGCGGCGTTGCGCCGTTAGTAACCACTCTGTATATTTCAACCCCTAACGGCGACCCGCAGCCGCCGTCCAGGCAGAGGGGTACAAACATATGGCATCGCACGCAGGGGCTATTACGCTGGTCGTGAACGGGTCCACGGTGACGCTCGACCCGTCAAGGGACTTCCACCCCTCGGACACCCTCTCCTCCGTCCTCCGAGACCGTCTCGGCTACACCGGGTTGAAGGTCGCCTGCGACCAGGGCGCCTGCGGCGCCTGCACCGTGTTGCTGGACGGCCGGGCCGTGCTCTCGTGCATGATGCTGGCGCTCGAGGCCGATGGCCACGAGGTGCTCACCATCGAGGGGTTGCCGGCGGACGATCCGGTCATCCAGGCCTTCTACGAGCAATGCGAGCCGGGGTACGGCACGGCAATGCAGTGCGGCTTCTGCACCCCCGGGTTCGTCATGGCCGCCAAGGGTCTGCTCAACGAGAACCCCGACCCGACCATGGACGAGGTCAAAGAGGCGCTGGCCGGCAACATCTGCCGGTGCGGCTGCTACCCGGCCATCGCGCGCGCGGTGCTCAAGGCGGCCGCCACGATGAAGGCCCGCGCCGCCGGGGCAGCCGGCGCCGCCACGTCGGGCGCCGGCTCCGCCAAGGAGGCCACCCATGCGTGAGCCCTTCAAGCAACGGGTCCCCCGGGACTTCGTCGGGTCGTACCATCCGCGGGTGGACGGGCTGGCCAAAGCCTCCGGCCGCGCGGAATACCTGGACGACGTCGTCGCCGGGATGCGCAACGTGCTCTACGCCAAGGTGCTGCGCAGCCCGTATCCGCACGCCCGCATCAAGAGCATGGACACAAGCAAGGCCGAAGCACTCCCCGGCGTCAAAGCCGTACTCCGCTACGACGACCCTGCCCTCGCCGACCTGCCCGCCACCTGCTGCGCGTGGACCAGTGTCAACAGCGCTTCGCACGACCAGATGTACTACCCGAACATCAAGGATCACAAGATCCTCGATTCCACGGTGCGCTGGGTGGGCGATGAAGCCGGGGTGGTAGTGGCCGCCGAGAGCGAGGCCATCGCGGACGCGGCCCTGGACCTGGTGGAGATAGAGTGGGAACGACTCCCCTTCGTGCTCGACCAGTACGACTCGCTGCAGCCTGAGGCCCCCATCCTCCACCCCGACATCAACCCCGACGACAACCTGCTGCCGGTCCACGAGTTCAGCGGCGGGGACGTGTTCATCGAGAAGGGCGACGCTCCGGCGGCCCTCGCCCAGGCGGACGTGGTCGTGGAAGCGACCTGCCAGTACCACCGGGCCGACCACTCGGCCCTGGACACCCGCGGCTGCCTGATCACCTGGGAAGGCGACAAGCTCACCTGCTGGAACAACTACTACGCGCCCGACCAGACGCGGATGTACGTCTCGCAGATGACTGGGCTGCCCCTCAAGAACGTCCGGGTGATCAACCCGTACATCGGCGGCAACTTCGGCCGCTGCAACATGGGCGAGCAGTCTTTCTATATCTTCACCGCACTGCTGGCCAAGAAGACCGGCCGCCCCGTCCGCTACAAGATGACCCGCCGCGAGGACTTCCACGACACCCGCAACCCGGTCAACTACCGCGTGAAGTTGGGCGCCAAGAAGGACGGCACCATCGTCGCCGCCGACTTCAAGGCCCTGGGTGACACCGGCGCCTACCACGGCCACGGCATGGCCTCGGTCAAGCTGGTGGTCAAGTGGGACGTGCTGGAGAACATGATGGCCCCCATCCCCAACCTGCGGTACGAGGGCTACGTGGTCTACACCAACAAGGTACCCGGCGGCTGCATGCGCGGCATCGGCAACATCCAGCACAACTTCGCGATGGGCCTCGGTATCGACATGCTGGGCGAGGAGCTGGGCATCGACCCGGTGGAGATCGCCATCAAGAATTACGGCCACGAATGGGAGCCGGCGCCCAACAAGAGTGTCGAAGCGGTGCTCCGCACCGGGGCCGAGCGCATCGGCTGGAAGGACCGCCATCCGGCGGGCAAGGGCCCGGTCTACGACGGCGCCCGGAAGCGCGGCATGGGCTTCTCCGGCAACTGCACGTGGCACGCCGCCTGGCAGGAAGAGATGCGGGGGCGTGTCCAGGCCCAGGTCAAGCTCAACCCGGACATGTCCGTCGTCCTCCAGGCGCCCATGGTGGAGACCGGCGTCGGCTCCAACGCCTGCGTGACGTTCGCCTGCGCGGACGCCCTGAGCTTCCTCGGGACCAAGCCCGAGGACATCCACTGGGTCTCCGTGGTGGACACCGAGACCGGCCTCAAGGACATGATCCAGACCGACAGCTCCTGCGCCTACCTGCAGCCGGAGCTCATGCCCGCCATCGGGACGCAACTCAAAGCGGAGCTGATAAACCGAGCGGCCGCCGTGCTCGAGGCCGCTCCGGAAGAGATCGACATCGTCGACGGCAAGGCGTTCGTCAAGGCCGACCCGGAGCGGGGCAGGCTCATCCGCGACATGCTGTGGTTCGGCGACATGGTGCCGGTTGTCGTGACCGTCACCCAGATGCCCGACGTCACCAAGACCGGCGCTCCCTTCGCGGCCACGTTCGCCGAGGTGGAGGTCGACACCGAGACCGGCAAGGTGGACGTTCTGAGGATGGTCGTGGTCCACGACTGCGGGACCGTGATGTACGCGTCGGGCGCCGAGGCCCAGCAGGTCGGCAGCCAGACGTTCGGCATCGGCGAGAGCCTCACCGAGGAGATCGTGTACGACCCGGCGACCGGCGCGCCGCTCAACTTCAACTGGGTGGACTATTCGCTGCCCACCATCCTCGACTTCCCCGACATCGAGCCGGTGCTGCTCGAGGTCTGGCGCGGGGCGGGTGAGTACGGCGCGTGCGGTATGGGCGAGGGCGCGTCCACCTCCACTCCTCGGGCCATCGCCAACGCCGTCTACAACGCCATAGGCGTGCGCGTGGACGAGATCCCCATGAAGCCCGAGAAGATCCTTGCCGCCCTGGCCAAGGGTGGGTACAAGGTACCGGAACCCCCCACTCCGCCTTCACGGTTGGCCGCGGGGGTGGATCGATGAAGCCCTTCGAGTTCGTGAACGCCACGTCACTCGACGAGGCGGCGGGACTGCTGGCGCAGAAGCCGGGTGCGGCCAAGGCCGTCGCTGGGGGCACCGACGTGTTCGGCACGGTCAAGGACGACATCCATCCCGCCGGGCCGGAGCTCCTGGTGAACCTCAAGACGGTGCCTGGCCTCGAGTACATCCGGGACGACGGCGATTCGCTCGCCATCGGGGCCCTGACCAAGATCCACGCGCTTGAGACCGACCCCAGGGTCCGCGAGTTCTTCCCGGCCCTGGCCGATGCCGCCCACGCGGTCGCCTCGCCGCAGGTGCGGAACATGGGGACCATCGCCGGCAACATCTGCCAGGAGCCGCGTTGCTGGTACTACCGGGCGCCCGACGACTACTTCGACTGCATCCGCAAGGGTGGCGCCAACTGCAACGCCCTCACGGGTGAGAACCGTTTCCACTCCATCTTCGGGTCGGCCACCATCGCCGCCCGGCCGTGCACCGGCAACTGCCCGGCCTCGGTGGAGATCCCCGTCTACATGGAGAAGCTCCGCGCCGGCGATGTGGCCGGCGCCGCGCAGACCCTGCTCGAGAAGAACGCCCTCCCGGCCATGACCGGCCGGGTCTGCCCCCACACCTGCGAAGAGACCTGCAACCGCGACCTGTGGGACGACGCCGTCTCCATCCGGTCGGCGGAACGCTACCTCGGCGACTACATCCTCGACCACGCAGCCGAGATGATGGCCGCCCCGGCCGCAACCGGGAAGCCGGTGGCAGTCATCGGCGGCGGTCCCGCGGACCTCTCCTGCGCCTTCTACCTGCGCAGGGCAGGCCACCCGGTCACTGTGTTCGAGAAGATGCCGGAGGCGGGCGGCATGCTCCGCTACGGCATCCCGCCGTACCGGCTGGGCATCGACAACATGCGCCGTCAGGTCCAGGCTCTCGCGGACATGGGCATCGAGTTCCGCACCGGCTGCGAGGCCGGCATGGACGTGAGTTGGGACGACCTTCGGGCGCAGTACGCGGCGTGCTTCCTGGCGCCCGGCGCCTGGGGGCAGCCGAAGCTGGGGCTGGATGACGAAGCGTTGCTCTCTCCCGGGCTGCCGTTCCTCAAGGCGGCCAAAGAGGGCAAGCTCAAGACCATGACGGGCAGCGTCGTGGTCATCGGCGGCGGGAACGTCGCTGTGGACGTGGCCCTCACTGCCAAGCGCCTCGGCGCGGACGACGTCACCATGGTCTGTCTGGAGAGGGACGAAGAGATGCCGGCGCTCTCCTGGGAAGTCGCCCAGGCCCGCGCGGCCGGCGTGAAGATCCTGCCCTCGTGGGGCCCGGCCCGCATCCTGACGGACGGCGGGCGGCTGACCGGCCTCGAGTTGGTGCGCTGCTCGTGCGTCTTCGACTCAACCGGCAGGTTCAACCCCGAGTACGACACGACGGTCACCCGCGCCCTCGAAGCGGGGACGGTGTTCCTCGCCATCGGCCAGCGGGCCGACCTGGCGGTCATCGACCCGGACGAGAAGCTCCGGGCCGGCAACTGGGTCAAGGCGGACAAGGAGACTCAGCAGACCGCGGCGCCGGGCGTCTACGCCGGCGGCGACGTGTCCAGCGGGCCGTCGACCGTGATCGCCGCGATGGCGGCCGGACGGCGCGCCGCGGAGTCCATCATCAAGGACCTGGGCGGCAACGGCACCGCTGACGGCGCCAAGACACCGGCGGCCGTCGTCGCCGACGCCACCCTTGCGTCCTTCAACAGCGCGTTCCTCGCCCAGACGCCCCGGGCGATCGCCGAAGACCCGGAAGCGGTCGGCTCGGACTACGACCGGGAAGAGACGGACACCGCCGACTGGGAGCAGGTGGAGTTCGAAGCGAACCGTTGCTTCAACTGCGGCTGCGTGGCCGTCACTCCCTCCGACCTGGCGCCGGTGCTCGTCGCTCTTGGCGCGCAGATCAAGACCACCCGCCGCACACTGGGCGCCGGCGCGTTCTTCAAGGCCCGCCTCGCCGGTTCCACCGTCCTCGAGCCCGGTGAGCTGGTAGAGGAGATCAGGATCCCGCTGGCCAAGGCCGCGGCGCGGCAGGCGTTCAGCAAGTTCCGCATCCGCAAGTCCATAGACTTCCCCATCGTAAGCGTGGCGGCGGCGGTCGCGAGCGAGCAGGGCACGGTCACCGAGGCTCGCATAGCCATGGGCGCGGTCGCGCCCGTGCCCGTCAGGGCGGCGAAGGCCGAAGCGTATCTCTCCGGCAAGGCGCTCACCGAGGAGACGGCCCGCGAAGCGGCAGCCCTCGCGGTGGCGGAGTGCATCCCGCTGAGCCGGAACGACTACAAGGTCACGGTGTTGAAGGCGCTCGTCGCGCGAGCGCTCTCCGGCATGGCGGCGAAGTAACGGTCAGACAACAGGGAGGGGCCAGAAGAACATGAGCAAGAAGACGACATTGGTGATACTCGTCTGCCTCCTGGTGGGCGCGCTGGCGGTCTTCGCAGCGGCCTGCGGCGGTGGCGACGAGACCACGACCACCGCAGCCGGCACCGCCACCACGGCGGCGGGCGGCACCGCTACCACCACCGGCGCAGCGCCCTCGGGCGACCCGCTCATCATCGGCGCGGCCGTCGGCCTCACCGGCGACGCGGCCTCCGGGGACGTCCCGCTGAGCAAGGCCATGGAATACGTGGTCGAGCAGCTCAACAAGTCGGGCGGCATCGCCGGCCATCCGGTGAAGCTGATCGTCAAAGACACCAAGAGCGACCCGGCCCTCGGCGCCACCGTCGCCAACGAACTGCTGCAGGAAGGCGCTCAGATCATGGTCGGTCCGGCCTTCCCGGGCATGGCCGTGGGCGTCATCCAGGCTGCAGCGGCTAAGAACGTCACCGTCCTCGGCGGCGTGTCCACCCAGCCTGAATACGTGAAAGTCGGCGGCTACAAGGCCTACCTCGTCGCTTTCGGCGACAACGTCCAGGCCGCGGCCATCGCCGAATACGCTCTGAAGCAGGGCTACAAGACCGTCTACACCCTGCGTTCGCCGGACCTGTCCTACACCGACAAACTGCCCGTGTTCTTCGATGACGTGTTCACCAAGGGCGGGGGCAAAGAGATCGGCACCGACACGTTCAGCATCGGCCAGCAGGACTACTCCGCCCAGGTGACCAAGATCGCCGGTCTGGCGACCAAGCCGGATTGCATCTACACCGGCATGTTCACCCCGGACATCGGCATCTTCCTCAAGCAGCTGCGCGCCGCGGGCG
>CAIQPS010000073.1 GCA_903873715.1 uncultured Actinomycetes bacterium | reverse complement strand
GATGAGGTCGCCGACCTTGGCATCCATGGCATTGACCAGGTTGTCGCTATCGTCGCCCTTGAGGAACTTGGAGACGGAGCCCGCCAGGCCGGCCTCTTCGACCTTGAGCCATCCCAGGCCCTTGGCGCCGAAGCCTTTGGCCTTTTCGCCAAGCTCGTCGATTTCCTTTCGGGACTTGCGAGCGCCCATGGGGACTCGGATGGCCCGAACGGTGCCGCCGCCCTGGATGATCTCTTTGTAAACGGCAAAATCGGAGTTCGCAAAGATCGCCGACAAATCGGTGATGGGCATTTCAAAGCGCATGTCGGGTTTGTCGGACCCGAAGAGGTTCATGGCCCGGTCGTAGGGCATCCGGGGGAAGGGGGTGGCCACCTTCTTGCCCGTGAGTTCCAGGATGATGGCCGACAGGAGGCCTTCGACGAGGTCCATGACGTCCTGCTCGTTGACGAAGGACATCTCCAGGTCGACTTGGGTGAATTCCGGCTGACGGTCGGCGCGCAGGTCTTCGTCCCGGAAGCAGCGTGCGATTTGGTAATAGCGATCGTAACCGGAGATCATTGAGATCTGCTTGTAAATCTGGGGGGACTGGGGCAGAGCGTAGAACGTGCCCTTCTGGATGCGGGAGGGGACCAGGAAGTCCCGGGCGCCCTCGGGGGTGCTCTTCATGAAGATGGGGGTTTCAATCTCGATGAAGCCCTGCTCGTCGAGGTGGCGGCGGGCGACGCCAGCAGCCTTGGCGCGCTTGATGATGCGGTCCTGCATGATGGGGCGGCGCAGGTCGAGGTAGCGGTACTTGAGGCGGAGTTCTTCGTGGGCGTCGATATCGTCCCGGATGGGGAAGGGGGTGGTTTCGGACTTGTTGAGCACTTCGAGTTTGCTCACGTTTACTTCGATTTCGCCGGTGGGCATGTTCTTGTTGATATTGCCTTCACCACGGCCCAGGACGGTGCCATGCACGGCCACCACCCACTCGGGGCGCAGGGATTCGGCCAGAGCGAAAACGCCCGTGTCCTTGTCGAACAGCAACTGGGTCATGCCCGTGCGGTCTCGGAGGGTGATAAAAAGCTGGCCACCCAGGTTGCGGACCTGGAAGACCCAACCCATGAGGACGACCTGCTTGCCAATATCGGTTGCTCTCAGCACGCCACAGCGGTGAGTTCTGCGAATCTGCTCAACGAATTCCATGGGATAACCTCCTAAAATCAAGCCAGCGGGAAGGTAACGCAGAGCGGCCCCGTTTGCAAGGCTGGAGTGGCCGAGTGGGGGCGGTTCCACAGCCGGGGACCCCAATCTGCCTCCCCCTCCGTTTCGCCGGTAGCGAAAGGGAGGGGCCGGAGGGGGAGGCGTAAAGGCTGGCGACCTCGCGCGCCCGGGCGGAGATCTGGCCGCTCAGCTCGTCCGGAGCGAGCACGGTGACCTGTTCACCCCAGCCCATCACCCAGCCGACCAGTTCGCGGACGCAGGAGACGAGGAGGCGCAGTTCCACATCCTCATTCCCAAGGGAAGTGATCCGCTGCGTGGGATGCCACATCCGCTGCCTGACCTCCCACGCCGCCCGGCCGCGGAAGCGCAGAACCACCTCGCGCAAGCCCTCCTCGACCAGGATGCCGAAGGCGCGGTCGAAATAGTCCCGCGGGGAGAACGTGGCGGGAGTCGCGAAGCGGACGTTCATCACCTCGAGGTCGTGGATCCGCTCCAGGCCGTAGACGCGGATCCGGTCGCGGCCCAGGACGAGCCCGATGACGTGCCAGGCGCCGTTCACGCAACCAAGGTGATAGGGCCGGAGCGTGCGTTGGTCTGCGCGGGTCTCCTCGTATTCGCGGTAGCGGAAGCGGATTTCGCGCTGCTGCAGCACCGCGTCGCAGACCTGCCGGAAGACGTGGCGGTCGACCTTTGGCAGCCCGGTCGTGTGGAACGAGATCGCGGTGCTGATGTGTTCCGAAGGCACGGGTTCGGGGGCATCCGGGCTGATCTTCCGGATCAGTTCATCCATCCGCGGGGCCCACGGGCAGCCTTCGTAGTGGGCGAGCGCCTGGCGCGCGACGAGCAGGGAGATGAGTTCCTCGTGCGACATCTGCACGGTCGGCAGGGCCGTGACAGATTGGGTGTAGTAGTAGCCGCGATGCCCGGGATCATAATCGATCGGCAGTTGCAGGCGGTCCCGCATGTAGTCGAAGTCCCGCTGGATGGTCCGGGGGCTGACCTCGAAATGACGAGCAATCGAGCTGCAATTCGGATACTTCCTCGCGACCAAGCGAGTGTGGATGTGATGCATCCGTTCGAACGGGGCGGGTCATCCGCTCGGCTAGGCCCTCAGGGCGGAGCGCCGGGCGGATGGCGCCTCCTTCGAGCGCAGTGGCGGGATTGTCGGGAGAGAACATGTTCGGAGTGGAGGAGGTGTGGAGTGGAGAAGGGGGAGCCGCGGAGGCTTTGTTTGCCGGAGTGGCGCGGCGCCTCCAAAAAACAGGTGGGTTCGGTTTTGACGGTTTAATCAGGGCTCTTGACGGTGTTACTGCCTGTAGGCAAAAGGGTTAAGAATTTAAACAAAGCTCCGCCCAGCGAGGGATCAGGTCTCGGTCGCCGAGCTTCGGATTTTACCGAGGCTCCACTCAAATTTCAGCCCTAGGGATTCTGGGTCGGGGTCCCTGAGGCGGGGAATGTGGTTATGGCGGGGTTTGCGTTTGGACGCCGTTGTGAAGGCCGGAACGAGG
>CAIQPS010000072.1 GCA_903873715.1 uncultured Actinomycetes bacterium | reverse complement strand
TGACGCTCAAGGACACCACCCCGGGCCACGAGTGGACGTTCTCCTACTCCAAGAAGGCCAAGCCCAACCGCTCGTCGGCTGAATGGGTGGTCGAAGCTCCGTGGTCCGGCGGCGTGCTCCCGCTGGCCAACTTCGGGACCGCGTCGTTCACGAACGCGTCAGCGACCATCAACGGCGTGACGGGACCGATCAACACCACGGGATGGCTGTACGACCGGATCGACATGGTGTCTGGCACGACAACCAAGGCCACGACCTCGGCTCTGTCGAGCGGAGGGACAGCGTTCTCGGTTACCTGGAACCATAACTGACGCGGGCTCGGGTAGAAGGCCTTCCGCCCGTTGAGGCGGAAGGCCTTCCGCTGGCTGTCAAGGGGCGCAGCTTTCTGCCGATAAAGCGTCTGTGATAGTCAAGCAACCAGACAGCGATCGCCCCGCCGACCCTCGCAATCAAGCCGGACTGGACGCCGAGCGCAGGATGGCCTGGTACCTGCGCCGGGAGTTCGAGCACGACAAGGATGTGTGGGTCTTCAACGATCTGCGCTTTGTGCGGAACGGGGATGCCGCTCAGATAGATCACCTGGTGCTGTGCAGGTCAGGCATGATCCTGATCGAGAGCAAGAGCGCCACTGGGGAGATCACCGTCAACAAGCACGGCGAATGGAGCCGGCGGACCGGCGGAGTGGAGCGGGGCATGGAGTCGCCGGTGACCCAGGCGAGGCTTCAGGCCGATTTTCTCCGGCGTCTGATGGCCGAGAACGACGGGCGGCTTCTCGACAGGCAACTCGGAGGCCTTGCCCCTCAGCATTTCAACCACCACTGGCCCATCGACATCTTCGTCGCGATTTCGGATCAGGGGCAGATCTCACGCGGCATGGAAGTGCCGGAACTTTTGAAGGCCGATCAGGCGGCCGGAGCCGCCAGGGCGATCGTGAAGAAGCGTCAGCACGGGCGCCGTTCGTTGAACCCCATCAACTACGACGCGATCTACTTTCTCTCTGACGTCGAGATAGGGCGCCTCCGGGGATTCCTCCTTAGTAGTCACACACCGCTTAGGGCCGGGCGCACGGCGACGCCGCCACCGTGGGAACAGATTCCAGCGGTACCCTCCGCGCAGCCGCCGGCGCCGCAGGCCGGCACCGCAGTCCGACCGGAGACCGAGGCTCACCAGGGCCCGACGCCGGATTTCGTTCAGCGGGCCCGCGAGACCCACCCGAACGCATTCCGACCGTGGACGAGCGCCGATGATCAGCGATTGGCGGCGCTGTTCCGGGCCGGTTCTTCGGTCGACATGCTTTGCGCCGAGTTCGGTCGGCCACCGAAGGGCATCACGATGCGTCTCGAGAGGCTCGGCCTTGTCCATCCGCAGCAGGGAGCCGGCTACCGCAGGTAGCGAGTCCCCGGCGGTTTTGCGTCCACGCCGCCACTCCGCACCGAAGGTCCCATACCGTACCCGGCTGTTCCGCGGGACCATGGCCGCGCTGTCTTGCGAGAGACCCACGTGCGGAGGTAGGATGTACGCGTACACACATAAGGAGCGACCGATGGTTCGCACGCGCATCTTCCGCAACGGCAACTCTCAGGCCGTGCGTATCCCTGCCGAACTGGCCTTCGACCGGTCTGACATCGACGTCGAGATCGATCGGGTCGGCGACGAACTCCGCATCCGGCCCGCCGGACGCAGCCTGCGGGGGACTCTGGACAAGTTCGCGGCCTTTTCTCCGGACTTCATGGCGGGTGGGCGGGGTGAGAATCTCGAGGGCGAGAGGGCCGGTCTGTGAAGCCCAGGTACATGCTCGACACGGACATGTGCATCTACCTCATGCGGGAGCGGCCGGAGCAGGTCGCCGCGCGGTTCGCCCGCTGCTACGTGGGGGAGGTGGTGATGTCCGCGATCACGCTGGCGGAGTTGGAGTTCGGCGTGGCCTGTTCAGCCGGGCGAAGGGAGCATAACCAGCGCGCTTTGGACGCGCTGCTCGAGGATATCCCCGCCATCCCCTTCGACACTGCAGCCGCCAGGGCGTACGGCCCCATCCGCCTAGCCACCCGGGAAAGGACCAGAGACGCGCTGGACAAGCTCATTGCTGCGCACGCCGTCGCGCTCGAGGTCACGCTCGTGACCAACAACGAATCCGACTTCGCGGGCTACCCAGGTCTGACGATCGAGAACTGGGCCGCGGCCTAGCTACAGCCCCTTCGGCGTGATCTGATAGGCGAGTTGATACCCGCCCCGCTCGGCGATGGCCTGCACGTCGTTCCGGATGCGCGCGTAGTCGAACGCGAACGAGAACTTCTTGCCCAGCAGGCTGCCCTGCTCCTCGATCGTGCCCCCACGGCCGCCAAAGCCGGTCTTGTAGGTCTCCTTGGACACACCCCAGCCGCCGCCGAAGTCGCTGTCGCCGGAGGACATGCCGGAGCCGGATTCTTTGAGCATCTCGAAGAACTTCACCGTGCGGGCGGCGTCGTCCACCGCGAACTTGGCGACGTACTCCACGGTCTTCTTGGACAGGAACGACTTCTGCTCGGCCACGACCATCTTGACCTCACCGGACTGGCCTTTGCCGCCTGTCTTCGCGGCAGGGAGGTTGGAGAGATAGGCGCGGATCTCTTCGGCCACGGGCATCGAGGGCCCCTTTCTGACGTTGCGGACGTTCCGGCCAACAGTACAAGGCCGCGGCCTGCTATCGCAACTGGTCTCCCCGCCGCAGTGCCGCCAACTTGTCCGCGATGCGCTGCCGCCGGGCTTCGGTCTCATCGGGGTCCATCGCGGCCAGGACCAGCCGGCCGTCCGCGATGTCCACCTGCAGCCAGTCACCCTCGGCCGCCTCGGCCGGGAGCAGAGTGCGGTCGACGACCATCTGTTGCTCTCCGTCGCCCACGAGGAGCACGGCCTTGTACTCTTCGAACCGGTCGATTACGGCTTTCTGGCTCATCTAGACCACCTTGAACGAGAGTTGCAGCGTTTTCGTGGTGCCGCCGGCCTCGGCGGTCACGACGATCTTCCACGTCCCAGGGGTGGTGTTGGTGCCCACCCTCCAACTCCACTCCACAGTACCGCTCGAGCCGGCGGTCTGGGGGCCCAGGCCCGAGGCCTTGCTCGGGCCGCTCTTGTAATAGACGGTGATGGTGCAGTAGGCGCCGGGGGTGGTCTTGACCTCCAGCGAGGCCATCGAACCGCGGGAGGCCGGACTGGTGAGGTCCAGTAGCGAGAGCACCAGGGGGCCGGAGGCGTCCCCGGCGGCGGTGCTGGTTGATGCTGGTGCGGCTGTTGTGGCGGTAGGGGAGCCGGGCGGCCCGCGCGGCGAGCCCTTCTCGTAGGCCGTCGTGTACGAGGCGCCGTCGGAGGTGACGACCACCGTGCCGTTCACGTCGGTGCCGCAGATTGTGGCGCCGGTCTCCTCCAGGTTGGCTATGGTGGCGTCGGCCGGGTGGCCATACGGGTTGTCGACCCCGCAGCTGTACACGGCCACCTGGGGCCGGACCGCATCAAGGAATGCCGCGGAGCACGATCCGGAACTGCCGTGGTGGCCCACCTTGAGGACCTGCGCCGAGATATCGTCGCCGTGGGCCAGCATGGATGCCTCGGACACCTTGCCGGCGTCGCCGGTGAACAGGAAGGAGGTGGTGCCGTACACCAACCGTAGGACCAGGGAAGTCTCGTTGATGTCGTCCCCGGATGCGACCACCGGGTTGAGCACCGAGAAGCTGAGGCTGCCCAGGGTTATGGTGTCGCCTCGCATGGCTTCAACGTAGGCGGCTTTGGCGGAGGCTATCCCGTCCAGGAAGTGCTCGTAGGTGGCTGTGGTGCTGGGCACGCCGCTGGTGATCACCTTGGCCACCGGTAGTGCCCGCAGGACGTCGACCAGACCGCCGATGTGGTCGGCGTGGGGATGGGTGGCGACCATGACGTCCACGTGGTCGATGCCCTTGTCCCGGAGATAGGCGAGGGCCCCGGAGCCGCTCTCCCCGCCGTCGATGAGCATGACCTTGCCCTCGGGCGAGAGGATGAGGATGGAATCTCCCTGCCCGACGTCGATGTAATGGACCTGCAATGTCCCCGCCGAGATGAAGGTGGTGGGCGGGCCCGAGGTCGTCGTCGAGGGGATGGTGGTCGCTGTCGAGTCCGGCACGCCGGCCGGCTCCGTGCTTGGCGGTTGCGTGCCCGGTGGCGCCGATGATGGCTCGGTAGAGCTCTGGGTGGAAGACGGAGTCGCTGCCGATGAGGTGGATCCAGCGGCGGCCGTGGACGTGGAGGTGGGCCCGGAGGAGCCCGACCCTGCGGCGGCCGCGACGACGATGACCACGGCGATCACGATCGCCGCGACGATCCACAACTTGCCCTTGGTCATTGGCGCCCTCCGTGAGTACTCTGGATACCATCATAGGGAATGGGGCGGATGGGAGGGGACGGCCGATGAAGGACGTGGTGCGCCGGGCTCAGGGCTGCCTGCTCGGGCAGCTGGCCGGGGATTCCCTTGGGAGTCTGGTGGAGTTCCAGAGCGCCGGGGCTATCGCGGCGCGATATCCGGGCGGGCCCGGGGAATTGGCGGATGGGGGGGCGTGGAACACCATCGCGGGCCAGCCCACCGACGATTCCGAGATGGCGCTGATGCTCGCGCGCTCGATCCTCCGCGCCGGCCGGTACGACTCAGACGAGGCCTGCGCGGGCTACGCCTACTGGCTCGGTACCGCACCGTTCGATGTCGGCAACACCACCAGCAGGGCGCTGGGCCCGGCGCTGCGGGAGCTGGAAGCGGGGGCCGCGCCGGCCGCCATCGCCGCGGCTGCGCAGGCCGCCGCCGATCCGGAGAGTCAAGCCAACGGCGCCCTGATGCGTGTGAGTCCGCTGGGCGTCTACGGCCACGCCCTCCCTGCAGACGGGGTGGCCCGCCTCGCCCGGGAGGACGCTGCATTGACTCACCCCAGCCAGGTCTGCCTGGATGCGAACGCGGTGTTCGTGGTAGCCATCTCGCACGCGATCAGGACGGGTGCGGCACCGCGCGAGGTCTACGAGCACGTGCTCGGTTGGGCGCGCGGTGGGGTCTCGGGCGCGTCAAGCGCCGCGGCCCCGGCGTTGGCGGCGCCGGTGCCGGTGGAGAGGGCACTGGCGGATCCGGTGCTCACTCGTCTGGAACTTGCTGCCAGCTCAACGCCGCACGACTTTTGCGAACACCAGGGTTGGGTCCTGCTGGCTCTCCAGAACGCCTTCTGGCAGTTGCTTCACGCGCCTGACCTGGAAGCGGGCGTTCGCGACACCGTCTCTCGCGGTGGCGACACCGACACGAACGCGGCCATCGCCGGCGCCTTGCTGGGAGCTGCGCATGGACTTGACGCCGTGCCGCAGCAGTGGGCAAAGGCGGTGTTGGCGTGCCGCCCGGAGAAGGGCCGGCCCGGAGTGCGCCGCCCGCGTCCGGAGCCGTTCTGGCCGGTGGACGCCCTCACCGTTGCCGAGGCACTCGCGGCGCTTGGTGCGGCCGAGCCGGCGCTATGACCGGCCAGGGTTTCGGCGGCGGGCACGGCGCTTGGGAGGCCGGCCAGGATGGCGGCGGAAGCTCCGACAGCCACGGCTCCGCCCGTACGAGCTTGACTCACCCTTTGAGGGTCGACCCCGTGACGGCGCCTGAGTCCGTACCCGAGTCGGCGGGTGTTATTGGGATGACCCTTTGCCCGGGCAAGAAGGGCAAGGCGCTCTACGGCCCGCGTTGGGACCGGGACCTCGCCCTCGACATAGAGGTGCTGAGGCGATGGGGCGCCGCGGTCGTGGTCACGCTTGTGGAAACGGAGGAGCTCGATCTCCTGCGCGTCCCGGGTCTCGGTGCGGCCGTCGTGGCGGCGGGGATGGACTGGGTTCACCTGCCGATCCCGGACCTGCAGGCGCCGGGAGAAGAGTTCCGCCGAGGCTGGATCCGGCGAGGGCCTGAGCTCCACCGGGTGCTTTCGGACGGAGGCAAGGTGGTGCTCCACTGCCGGGGCGGCCTGGGCCGCACGGGAACCGTGGCAGCACTGCTCCTCATGGAGTGCGGCGTGCCGGCGCAGCAGGCGATAGAGCAGGTCCGGCTGGCCCGGCCCGGGGCGATCGAGACGCGCGAGCAACTCGACTACCTCCGCAGGGAGGGGCGCCACCTCGCCGTGTGACGTCGCGCCTCTACGGCACCGTGAACCTGGTGGTGCTCCCGGTCTTCGACGGGATCAGCTCGAGCCGGCAGTCTATGCGTTCCTTGAGTTCCGGCACGTGCGAGATGACGCCGACCAGCCGGTCGTGCTCGCGCAACGCCAGCAAGGTATCGATGGCGGCATCGAGGGCTTCGGGGGAAAGGGTGCCGAACCCCTCGTCGATGAACACCGCGTCGAGCCGGATGCCCCCCGACAGACGCTGCACCACCTCGGCCAAGGCCAGGGCAAGCGCGAGACTCGCCAGGAAGCCTTCGCCTCCCGACAGGGTACCGACAGGCCGCGCTTCTCCCGTGAACTCGTCCAGCACCTCGAGATCGAGGCCGGCCGCTCTGCGGCGGTCGCCGGTGCCTGCCGCCGCTGTCTGGAGGTGATAGCGCCCGTTGGTCATACCCAGGAGCCGATGGGTGGCGGTGTCGAGCACCTCGCCCAAGACCACGGCGAGCACGTAGCGCTGGAAGGAGATGTTGGACGAGTTCTGCCCCGAAGCCATATCTGCGAGAAGGGCGACGGAGCGGAACCGTTGCTCGAGAGCGTCGCTCTCGGCGCGCAGGGCCGCCACTCGCTTCTCTCCCTGGCGGAGTTCCCTGTGCCGGGTCTTGGCCTGTCCGAAGGCCATGAGCGCATCGTTGCGGTCGCGGGCGCCGCGGTCGGCGTCTTGCTGGAGTGCCTCCACGTCCGGCAGTTGCCTGCCTTCGACTGCCTTGGCCGCCTCGTTGGCGGCTGTGCGGGCATGCTGTTCGTCTGCTTCGGCGCGGATGAGCCTGTCGCCCGCGGCCTGCTTGGCCTCCTC
>CAIQPS010000071.1 GCA_903873715.1 uncultured Actinomycetes bacterium | reverse complement strand
GCTGCTGACGGTACAGGACTTGTCTTGAAGGTGGTCAACTTTTCGGTGATCGAACAGGCTCCAAGTGGTCAAGTTTTAGGTTATCGAACACAACAGGTTCCAGATGGTCTCGGGCTGGTCCCAGTAGCCGCCCACGAAGACCGTGTACTCGTGGCCGCCCATGAACCGCTCCGCGAAGATGGGCCCCTCTGGCAGACATCCGTCGGCCTCGTTCATCTCCGTCTGGCGGATCTCGTCGCGGCGGGCCTCGGCGGCGCCATCCGAATCGACCTTGGACCGGAGCGAAATGCCCACGCTGGCGTAGGACACGTCGGGCTTGAGCAGCAGGGGAGTGCCCAGTCGTTCGCAGAGCCCGGTCACCGGGCCGGCCGGCGGTAGTTCCTCCCACGCCGGGGTCTCGACGCCGGACCCCTTGAAGCGAATCTTCATGTCCAGCTTGGAGCTCGAGATGGCGTAGAAGCGGGAGTCCGCGCCGGTGAACGGCAAGCCCGCCGCCTCCAGCGCCTTGACCACCGACACCCCCGGATAGCCGTCGCTCTCGAACCCGTCGCACAGGTTGAAGACCACCGTGGGCCGCTCCGCATGCGAGGCCGCAACCTGGGCGACGACCTCATCCACCGACCCGAGGACCACCGGCTGCCATATCCAGGGCAGACCCAGGCGCGCGAAGGACAGCGCGAGTTGGCTCTTGGTGGGCTCGAGGTCCCAGTCGTCGGCCAGCAGCCGGCCGTCATCGATGCGATAGGGGCTGAGCGCCCACACCAAGGGGCGGGAGTAGTCGCGGCCGGCCACAGCCGCGCCGTCAGTGCCCGGCGCCGCGTCACTCTCGTTCATACTGTTTCACCGCTCTCTATCCGCCCCTGCTGCATGGTCACCACCCGGTCGGCGATGGATGTCATCTGCGGCCCGTGCATCACCGCGATGATGGTCATATCGCGCTCGTCTCTCACCCGCCTGATCATCTTGAACAACTCCGCCTCCCGCTCCGGGTCCTGCGCGGACGTGGCCTCGTCGAGCACGAGGATCTGCGGGCGGCGTATCAGCGCCCGGGCCAGCGCGACCCTCTGCCGCTCCCCGCCGGAGAGAGTGGCCCCTCGTTCCCCGGTCACCGTCTCGAGACCCTTGGGCAGGCTGCGCACGTGGTCGCCGATCTCAGCCGCATCGAGCGCCTCCCAGATCTCGCCGTCGGTCGCGTCCAGTTTCCCCATGCGGACGTTATCCCGGATGGTGAAGTCGAACAAGAACACATCCTGGGATGTGAATCCCACGAGAGACCGCAGCGACGCGAGGTCGATGTCGCGGATGTCCATCCCGTCGATGAAGATGGCGCCGGCGGTGGGGTCGTAGAGACGAAGAAGGAGGTGCAGGAGCGTGCTCTTGCCCGACCCGCTGGGTCCCGCCAGTATCAGGAACTCGCCTTTGCGGGCGGCCAGCGAGACGTCGTGGACGCTCTCGCGGGCGACGTTCCCGTTGGGATACGCGAACGACACGTGCTCGAAGCGGATGTCGCCGGTGAACGTCTCGAGCCGGGGGGCATCGGGTTTCGATACCACGGTGGGTTGCTCGTGGAAGATCTCGTCCAGGCGCTGCAGGCCGGCGCGGGCGTCCACCACCATGGGATAGACCCACGTGAGGTTCTCGATGGCGGCGCGCAGGCCCAGTACCAGCACCTGGAACGACACCACCTCGCCGATGCTGAGCACCCCCTCGAACGCGAGCGCACTGCTCACTCCGAAGATCGCCAGGAACACGATCAGGAACGAGATGGACGGGATCCGCTGGGCGATGTAGGCCAGGAACGACGACCGTATCGACAGGCTCACCAGCCGTTCGTTGCCGAGTTGGAAGCGTCGGGCCGTCTCGCGCTCCAGGCCGAACACCCGGATGACCGCGTTGGACTGCAGAGCCTCCTGCACGGTGCTCGAGAGCCGGCCCTCCTGCTGGCGGGTCTCGAAGGCGGCGCGCTGCGCGCGGCCGCTCACCAGCCGGGGCGCCCACAGGCACAGCGTAATGGCTATCAGGGAAGCGACCGCCAGGATGGGCTGGATGGTGGCCATGAGCGAGGCGGAGAAAGCCAGGCCGGCGATGCCGAGGAGAGCATAGGGCACCGCCGCCACGAGGAAGGTCTCGATCTCGTTCGCATCGGCCATGAAGACGCTGAGGACGTCACCCGAGGTCCGCCGTCCGAAGAAATCCACCGAGAGCCGCTGCACGTGCGCGAACAGGTCGCGTCGAAGGGCGCTGGTGACCAAGGCGCCGAGCTTGGCCCACAGGTAGTCGGCGATGACAACCATGATGGTCAGCAGGACCGCGCCGACGCCCAGCGCCACGAGCAGCAGCACCAGCTTCGAGGAGTCCTTGGGGATCACCGCCTGGTCGATGAGGTAGCGGAAGCTGTACCGGGTGAGGCTGTCGATGCCCGATTCGAAGAACAGGCTGAAGAGCACGGCGGCCGCCATCCACGGATGGGGACGGACGTACCTTGCCAGGAGCCGAAGCAGGGCGCCTATGTGCGCCTCCTTCCGGTCGATCAGCGCTGAGCGTCTCTCAGGAGTGCCTTGATGTGGTCCGCCAGGTCGTATCCGGCCAAGAGTTCGAGGGGTAGGTCTCCCGCGCCGGAGATGCGGCCGAGGCAGCGGGGCGAGCCACACCAGCATTCGAACGGCTCGGCCATGGCCCACTCGGTGGACGGATAGAAGAAGGTCAGTTCGCCGCCCGGTTGGATGGGCTTCACTGCTCGGAACGCCATGGCGGCGGTGTCGAGGGCGATGGATGGGTCGCAACTGTGGTTGATGAACCGCAGGGACTCGGGCTCCATGAGGATGTGCTCGCACTCGCCCACCTGGACGGTGTAGCGCTCGGCCTCGGGGAGCCGGCAGGCGGCGCTATAGGGGGCGACGATGTCGCCCGGCTCGAACGGGACCAGGGCAAAGAGGCCGTGGTGGCCTTCGGCGTCCGAGACGACCCGGACGCGGCCGTCGCCGGAGGTGTCGCTCGCGGGCTGCTGCCGGGCCGGGTCGAGGCCGTGGCGCCTGCAGGCGGCGTCGAAGACGCCGAGTATCAAGTCGTCGTAGGCCATGCCGGAGGCCTCGGCCGCCAGGGCGAGATCGCTCCAGCCGGGGGAGATGCCGGGCAAGGCGTTGACTTCTATCACGTAGGGCCGGTCGGAGTCGTCGGCGTCCAGACGGAAGTCCACGCGGGCCACGTCGCGGCAGCCCGTCTCGCCGAACACGGTGACGGCCAACTCGCGGATCTCCCGCTCGAGCTCGGGCGTGAGCGGGGCGGGGCAGGTGTAGTAGTAGGTGTCGCCCGGATCGTGCTTGATCTGAGACGTGTAGATGCCGCACTCCCCGCCGGGGTAGCTGTGCAGGTCCACCTCCAGCGGCGGCAGCACCGTCAGCGTGTCGTCCACGTTCCCGATGAGGCCCACCGTCACTTCGCGCCCCCGGATGAACCGCTCCACCAGGATCGGCTGCCGGTAGTGCTCGAGCTGGTCGGCCACCCGGCGGCGGAGCTCCTCTTCGTCCCGGACGATGGACGCGGCGTCTATCCCTATGCTGCTCCCCTCGCGGCTCGGTTTCACGAACAGCGGGTAGCGCAGAGTGGGGTCGAGCGGTTGATCGGCGTTGTGGAACACCTGGAAGTCCGGCACGCGGACGCCGTGCGACGCGAGCACCCTCTGGGTGAGGGGCTTGTCGAGAGTGAGGGCCTGGCAGAGCACGCCGCCGGCGGTGTACGGGATGCGCAGCATCTCCAGGATGGCGGGGACGTGAGACTCCCGGCTCGGGCCGAGATGCCCCTCGCAGAGGTTGAAGCAGATGTCCGGGCGCAGGGCCGGCAGCTTGTCCACCAGGGACAGGTCGCCTTCCAGGAAAAAGGCGCGATGCCCGGCGTTCTGCAGCACAGCCACGATCGCGTCGGTGGTCCTCTCCGAATCGAGTTCGTCCCAGGCGTCGGGATGCAGACCGTCGATCTGGGGAGCGTTCTTCTCGAGGTTGGCGAGGACTGCGACGGTAAGGGGCATGGGGTGCTGTCGGCCTCCCCGGCTCAGGCGAGCCGTTTGACGAAGATGACCAGGTCATCTCCCGGTTTGTAGAAGTCGGATATGGTCGCCTCGGCCCGGTACCCGAGACCGGCATAGAAGGCGCGGGCGGAGTCGTAGATGCTCGTGGCCGAAGTCTCGGCGATCACCATGCGGCCGCCGCCCGCTCGGACCGCCTGCTCCACCGCGTCCGCGAGGCGACGGCCGACCCCGGAGCGTTGGCCGTCCGGGTCGACGGCGATGTAGTAGAGGTCGTAGATGCCCGCTTCGGCATTGCGGAGGCCGTAGCACGCGTAGCCGGCGACCGCGCCGCCGCCGGTGCGCTCGACGATGAACTCGTAGCCGGTCGCCTCGCTTCCGGCGGAGTCGTACTCCTGCCACATCTCGGCGAGGGTATCCACCTCGTACTGGGTGAACACGCCCGCCTTGGCGGTGAGCGCGCAGATCGCGGGGCCTTCGGCCTGTGTCGGGATGCCGACCATAAGTCCTATTCGTTCGGTTACTATTGACCAATTGTAGAGCCGCCGGGCCTGGGAGACGAACCGTCTCAGCGTCCGGTCGACGACGGGGGATGATCGGCGTGATTCGTCATGGCTTGTGGGCGGACGTTCCCGAGGGCGACTGGGAGGATTGGCACTGGCAGACCGCCCATCGCCTCAGTTCGGCGGACGAGCTATCCAAGATCGTCGAACTGACCCCTGAAGAGCTCGAAGCGTGCCGTCTGGGGCACTTCCGGATGGGCATCACGCCGTACGTGGCCTCGTTGATTGATCCGGCGGACCGGCACTGTCCCATCCGCCGCCAGGTGATACCCCTGGTGGGCGGCGCGGTCGACAAGGGTAGCTTCAGCGACCACCTCGGCGAGGAGGAACACAGCCCGGTCCCCGGCCTCGTGCACCGCTATCCCGATCGAGTCCTCATGCTGGTGACCAACCAGTGCGCGGGTTACTGCTCGTTCTGCACGCGTAGTCGCATCTTCAACGACGGCATCCACTACAGCAGGCGCGACCACGACCGCCAGATCGACTACATCGCCCGCACGCCCGCAGTGCGCGACGTTCTGCTCAGTGGGGGAGACCCTCTGACGCTTCCTGACACGGTGCTCGAGGACCTGCTCCGCCGGGTCCGGGCCATCGAGCATGTGGAGATAATCCGCATCGGCACTCGGGTGCCTATCTTCCTGCCGCACCGCATCACACCGGCGCTCGTGGAGACGCTGCGCCGTTATCACCCGCTGTGGATGAACATCCACGTGAACCACGCGAAGGAGCTCACGCCTCGCGCGGCCGACGCTCTTGCCATGCTGGCCGACGCGGGCATCCCCCTGGGTTCGCAGACCGCGCTGCTTGCGGGAGTGAACGACTCGGTGGATGTGGTCCGCGAACTGGTCCACAAGCTAGTGATGAACAGGGTGCGGCCGTACTACCTGTTCCAGTGCGACATGGTGGAGGGCGCGGAGCACTTCCGGGCGCCGGTCAGCAAGGGCATCGAGATCATCGAGAGCCTCCGCGGCCACACGAGCGGGTTGGCGGTGCCGACGTTCGCGGTTGACATCCCGGGTGGCGGGGGCAAGGTTCCTGTGGGGCCGCAGTACCTGGTGAGCCAGGCGCCGGGCAGGTCGGTACTGCGCAATTTCGAGGGATACATCGGGACCTGCGAAGAGCCGCTCGACTACTCGGGCGAGACGCCTGCGAGGCCCGTGGGACCCAAGCGGGGCCGCGGGGCGGGGCAGGAAGGCGTTGCCGGGCTGCTGGCCGGGCATGCGGACGCGCTCAAGCCCGCGGGGTTCGACGAGGCGCACGACAGGTAGCGCCGCGGCCGCAGTGTCCGCCCCTCACCGCACTCGCCCGTTAGCCCATGGTCTAATTGCCCGCCTTCTGCTCGCCACCTAGCATGGGACAAGGAGCCATCGGCCATGTTAGGAGTCCTTATGAAGAAGGCATCCGTAGCGATCGTCCTGCTGGTCGCCGTCATCCTCGCCCTGGGCCTCAGCGGGACCGCCCTCGCCGGGGGCAAGGTGGCGCCGGCGTTCACCGCGGCTTCGGTCTGGGGGCCCAGCGGGGAGTCCGGAGGCCTGAAGTCCTACGACGGCAGTTTCACCTTCGCGGGCAAGCCCTATCAGTGGTACGCCAAGGCCCAGTTCCCCGGATGGGACGAATACATCTACTGGAAAGTCCTGACGCACACAGAGTTGGCTTCCGGCGCCGTGGCTCGCGTGACCCTTTGGAGCGTGGATGCCACCTGGCCGATGCCTGTCGCCGTGACCTACTACCTCGGGGACCGCAAGAAGAACATCATCGCCACGTCGACCACCATCACGTACCTGGACTTCCTCAAGTACTGAGCGGCACCTCGACCCCGTGCTTCAGCCCCTGTCCGGTGCGCCGGATGGGGGCTTCTTTCTAGCGTCCGCCTACGGCGCGCCGCGGAAGTCGTGTCCGGTCCGCCTGTCACAATCGATACATGTCGATGACGCCAAGCCTCGCCCTCACGAACGTCGGCCACCGCCGGGCTCTCGAGTTGTCGCGGGGCACGGGCCTGTGGGATGCCGACCCGGGAGCGGACGACCACCTTCTCCGGTTGCTGCGCGCGCCCGCGGCGCGGCTGCCTGCGAGCGGGGCCTCGCTCGAGCATGACCTCTTGCGGCGCGGCTTCGTCCGGGAGGTCGACGAGTCCGTCACGGCCGCCCGCCTCCGCCGCGACGTGCGCGCCAACCCGCTGGAGCAGATCTCCGCGGTCGCCCTGGAGATGACCACCCGCTGCGATTTCCGCTGCGATCACTGCTACAACGCGTCGGTCCCTGAACACACCGAACGGGACCTCGACAGGCTGCTGCGCACCACCGACCTGCTCGCATCGATGGGTGTGCGCCGCTTCGCGTTCATCGGCGGGGAGGTCACCAAGTACGCGGATGGATGGCTCACCGTCGCCCGGTCGGTGCGGGCCAGGGGCGCCGAGGTCGTCGGCGTGCTCACCAACGGCTGGTGGTTGGGGCGGGGCGGTTTCGAGGCGGCGGGGGAGAGGTATCCGTCGGTGCGGCGCTATCTGGACGAGTTGCGCGATCACGGGGTCACCCATGTCGTCTTCAGTCTGGATGGACCCGCCTCTGTGCACGACCGGAACCGCCACCATCCCGGTCTGTACGGGCGGATCGTCGCGGAGTTCGCCGAGGTCCGGGCGGCCAGTCTGGTCCCTCGGGTGTCTGTACTGCTGCGCAATAACGGGCTGGGGGCCGAGGGGGCCTGGATCGCCGGCCTCGCCAGACAGCTGTACCCGGAGGCCCGGGACCTGGACGACGGCTCGGCGGCGGCGGTGCTCCTGGGCGACCCGACGAACATCGCCAGCAACTTCATGGAGCACGGCAGAGGCTCAGGGTCGTTCGACGGATACGCCGTCCCTCTGGCGTGCTTTCGGCCGGAGCACATGCGCTGCGCCGGTTTCTACCGGCCTTCCCCGAAGCTGACGGTCAAGGCCGGCGGCGAGATAGCCACCTGCCGTCTCGGGTGCGCCGGCGAGGGATACGGCAACATCCACCAGACCGACCCCGTCGACATCCTCAACCGGATGCAGGACGCCTTCGTGTACAGGCTGCATGCGGAGCGGCTCATCGGCGGCTACCGCGAGCTCATGGACCGGGAGGTGTTCGGTCACTACTTCGGCAGCGTGTGCGCCGTGCGGGCGATAGTCACGCTGATCGCGCGGAAGATGGAGGAGCAAGGCGTGGACCCCGGCGATCGGGCGAGGGTGGCGCGCATCAACAGGGAGGTGGCGTCGCTGACGGGGCATGCGGCGCGGGACGGGGATTGATCAGCGGCGCGATCCCTGTTCGCCGGTGATCTCCTCGTACATCTTCGCCACCTGAGCGTGGCTGTCCCGGTAGGCGCCCCAGACCGAGCGGCTCCACTTCTCGATCATCGCGTCCCGTTCGTCACCGGGCTGGGCGGCAAGGGCGTCGGCCACGGTGACGTCTCCCCGGTTCGGCGGGAGCCTGAACGGCGGCCAATTGCGCTTGCTCTTGGCGAGGCGTGTGTGGGCCTGCTGCACCTGCTTGCCGGTGTAGCCCTTCTCGATGTGGAGGTAGAGCCCGACGAGCGCGAGCGCCAGCGTGACGGGCTTGGTCTTGGGCGTGGCCCGCTGGGCGCCGTACGCATCCGCGATGAACTGGTGGATGAACCCCGGGTCGGGGTGCGTGAGCGTGTAGTAGGACAGGCTGTGGTAGAGGTCGCGTTCTGTCTGTTCGGTCATTGAGCTGCGCTACCTCCTGCCGATGGCCGGCGTACGAGTTGCCAGGCGCGATCCTCGACATCGCCGAGGGACTCCGCGATGCGCGCGCACAGATCGTGGTCGATGTCCGTGTCGCGGCCGATGATGATGGGCTCGCCGTACACGAGAGCCATTCGCGAGTGAGGCATGGGGATGAGGTGCCGGTCCCACCAGGGGGCACGGAAGGACGGCCAGGCCGCGGCGCCCACCACCACGAGGGGCCGGCCGGTGAGGCGCGCCAGCCAGAGCGCGCCGGGGCGCAGCACGCGCGCCGGCCCGTGAGGGCCGTCGACGGCGATCCCGGTGGTGTAGCCATCTTTGAGGGCGCGGGCCATCTCTTTCATCCCGGCTACGGCGTTCCCGGCGCCATCCTTGGGAAGCGGCACGGCTTCCATGCCGTATCCCTCCAGGCAACCGCGCATCACGTTACCCAGTATGCCCGGTGGTACGAATGCGCGATAGGGGTGCGCATCGCGCTCGGCGTGGACTCCCATGATGGCGAGGTTGGCGGAATGCCAGTGCACCCCTATGAAGGAGCCCTGCGGCAACTGGCCCTCGAGGGTCAGCCGACCGGACGAGCCTATCCAGCGCCCGTACCGCGCGATGCAGCCTCCCCAGGCTCGGGCAGCGCGATCAGAGGCCGGCATGGGACGACAAAGCGAGGATGGGCTGGGGGGCGAAAGAAGGCATATGTTGGCACTGTACCAGACTGGGCCGTCTTCAGTTCCGCGTACTCCGCTGGTACAGTGGCCCCGTCCGGCAATGGCACCCCCCAGCCAGTCGGCCGGTCGAGACTGCCGCAGACTGCGTCACGACTCAAGGAGGTGCCATTGGACCCCTCACGCATCGCGCGCTACCCCCTCACCATCGACGGCGAGACCGTGGAGATAGGCACGGCGAACGAATTGGCCGTCGCCCTCGACGTGCTTCAGGGACAGCACGACCGGGCCGCCTTGGAGCAGCTCCGGCCTGCTCTCGCCGATATAACCGCCGGGCCCCTGGGCTTTGCCCGGCTGCTGCAGTCGCTGTCGGCGGACGATCAGATCTACCTGATAGATGCTATCGGCCCGCGGCTGGCGGAGATCATCCAGGAGTCGCGGCGGCTGCGCGACATCTTCGCGGCGCTGGCGGTCACCGAAGTGGAGCAGAAGATCCTCGGCACCCTCGGCGGCGACGGCCTCCGCGCGCTTGTCAAGACAGCCGGCGAATTGTCGGAAGTCCTCGGCTGGCTCTACGGCCAGGCCGACCGGCAGGCGGTCGAATTGCTGGGAACGCCGTATCTCAAGCGGCTCATCCGCACCGGCACGGACCTGTCCGTGGTCCTCGAGGCGCTCGATGCTCGGGGTCAGCGCGATCTGCTCGAACGCCTGGGCTGGGAGTGCACGGGCGGGCTGGTGCGGAGCGGCGTCGAACTGGCCAAGGTCATGCGCGTGCTCCCCGCGGAGCTGAGCGGCTGCCTCATCGCGGAGATGTCGCGGGACGACCTGGTCGCCATCATCGGCAACCCGCACGACTGGCAGTACCTGTGGGAGCGCCTGGAGCCGGAGGAGTGCCGGATGATCGCCGAGAAACTGGGGGTGGACTATGCCGCATGAAGACATCGCCACCTGGTCGCGCGTCCCGGGCAAGCGCGGATCGCTCGAGCCGCTGCGCGGGAGCAAGTACCGTCTCGTCGACGCTCACCTGCACGTGGTCAACTTCGTCCAGGAGACACCCGGGGGCGACGCGCTCATCCATTACATGGACCAAGCCAACGTCGATAAGGCGGTGGTCTTCGGCCTGCCCGTCTCCAAGATGTGGACCGAATACGACCGCGAGCCGCCGGACTACTATCTGGCCAACGACTCGCCCTGCTACTACTACGGCTACACCGACGTGATCGTGGCCGAGATGTACCGCAAGCTGCCCGCCGAGCAGCAAGCCCGGTTGTATCCCACCATCGCCGGGGTCAATCCGGTGGATCGCTTCGCGCTGCGGCACGTCGAGCGGCTGTACGAGCAGTATCCGGACGTGTGGGCCGGCATCGGGGAGTTGCTGCTGCGCCACGACGACCTCACCGCCTTCACCTACGGGGAGAATCCGCGGGCCAACCATCAGGCGCTGTGGCCCATCTACCAGTTCGCCGCCGACCACGACCTGCCGGTGTTGCTGCACCAGAACGTCACGTCGGTCACCAAGAGCGACCACCCGGTGTTCCTGCACGAGCTCGAAGAGGCGCTGCGCGAGTTCCCGCGCACCCGGTTCGTGTTCGCTCACTGCGGCATGTCGCGCCGGGTGAACGTGCCCTTCTACCATCAGATGGTGGAGCGGCTCCTGGAGGCCTATCCCCAGTTGTGCGTGGACTACTCGTGGATCATCTACGACGTGGCCATCGCCCCGAACGGGACGCCGGACCCCGCATGGCTGGAGCTTACCGAGAAGTACAGCGAGCGCATCTGCCTGGGCTCCGACCTGGTGACCAAGTTCGAGCGGCTGGGACCGGAACTGCAGCGCTACGACATCTTCCTGGACGAACTCAGCGAGACGGCTCGGGCGAACGTCTGCTATCGCACCGCCGAGCGGATATACGGCGGGAACAAGGGCAAGGTGGGGCGTGTGACGCCGCGCAGCGTGCCCGACTGGGGGGCGATGGGGTAGGGGGAGACAGGGAGAAGCGCGATCCGAGACGGCTGTTGACGAGGGGCCGCCTCGATTCGACAATGGTCCTTGGTGGGTACACACTTCCGTGTTCGCAGAATGATCCGGAAAGTGAGGACAGGGACCATGAAACGCCTCTCTCTCGTGCTCGCAGTGGTGGTGGCGGCGATCGCGATCCTGTTGGTCACCATCGCCCCCGCGTTCACAGTCGCTCATTCGCCCAACGACGGCGCGTCGACCCGCATCCCGGGTGCCAAGCAGAGTACGAGCAGCAACTGGTCCGGATATGCCTCCATGCTCGGCAGCCTGACCACACCGACCAAGTACGTGGTCACCGACGTCAAGGCCGACTGGGTGGTGCCGACGGTCACCGGCACGCTGGGCTCCGCGCCGGCCTACTCGTCGATGTGGATCGGCATCGACGGCTACGCCAGCAAGACAGTCGAGCAGATCGGCACCGAATCCGACTGGACCGGCACGACGGCCCGATACACCGCCTGGTACGAGATGTACCCGGCGATGTCCAAGCGCATCAACTATTCCGTCTATCCCGGCGACCACATGTCGGCTGAGGTGAAGTACGTGAGCG
>CAIQPS010000070.1 GCA_903873715.1 uncultured Actinomycetes bacterium | reverse complement strand
CGGGGTGCCGCTCGAGGCGGTGGTGCCGTCGTAGGTCTTGGTGTCGGTGACGGCGTAGATGTCGAGGCCGGCCTTGCTGATGGTGCCGGCCGCCGTGTGCGGGGTCACCGTGTAGTTGTTGCCGGAGTTGCCGTCGTTGACGGTGTAGCCGCCGCTCACGGACAGCGTGCTCAGGCCGGCGCCCAGTGCGTTCTTGGACACGAAGGCCTGGGCCAGACCCGTGACGCTATCGGTGAACTGCGTACCGCTTACCGTCGGCGTGCCGGTGGAGGTCGTCGTCCCGTCATACGTCTTGGAATCCGTCACCGCGTAGATATGGATGGCGGCCTTCGTGATGCTGAGGTTCGCGCCGGTGTAGCTGATGTCGTAGTAGCCCGGCAGGGACAGGGTGCCCTGGGTGATGCCGTAGCTCCCGACGTTCTCCCCCGCGGCCCGGGTCAGGGCCCCGCTGAAGACGGCGCCGTTGACCAGCGTGCCCGTGTAGCCGTAGCTCAACACCGGGTCGGACTGGCCGTACACCTTGGTCTGCGTGTTGGCCGTAACCCCGATGGCGATCTTGTTGATGGTTACCGTGAAGTCCTTGGTGCGCTCGTTCCCGGCGGTGTCCGTGGATTTGGCCGTGACCGTGGTCTCCCCCAGGTCGAACGCGTGGCCGGAATAGATCTGCGTGACGCCGAGCCAGTACGTCACGGCCGGCGACGCCGGATTGACGTCACTGGCGGTCGCACTCAGCGTCACCGGGGTCGTGAAGGCGGTGGCCGTCTGGGTGATGTTGGGGGCGGTGATCGTGGGCGCCGTGGTGTCGTAAACGCAACTCATGGACGTCGTGGCCGCGGCGTTGCTGTTGCCGGTCAAGTCCACGCACGCCGAGGCATTCACCGTCGCCGTGACCGTGCCATCCCCGGTCGGGGTGACATCGACCGTGTAGACGTACCCGCTCACCGTCACAAAGTTGCTCTTGGTCCCGTTGGTGACCACCACATCGGTGATGTCGAAGCCGGTGACCGTCTCGCTGAACGTGATCGTCACCGGGATGGGCGAGAACCTGGTGGGGTTGGAAGCCGACGTCGCCAGGGTGACCGACGGAGCCGTGGTGTCGATGATCAGGGCCTTGTTGTAGCCCAGGGAATACTGCTGCCCCGGCGTGGCCAAGGTGAGGGTGGCGTTGTTGGCCGCCGGGTCGTTGATGGTCCCGCCGTTCAGGCCCAGCGCCCCGGTGTCGTGATAGTCGAGGTCGGGCGAGTCGTCCCCCGCCAGGACGGTGTAGTTGAAGGTGAGTGTGGTCGAGCCGGAGCCCGACGCATACGTCGCATACTCGTCCGTGGCTCCGGTCTCGAGCAGCAGGCGGGGGGTCCCTACTACATTGACGCTCTCGCTGAAACTGATGGTGATCGGCACGAGCTGCCCCGCCTTGTAGCGGCCGTCGCCGAGGGTCGAGGTGACGTTGGTGACTGTGGGATTCGTCTTGTCGACGGTCAGGACGGTGCCACTCGTGTAGGGCGCAGAGAGGTCGTTGCCCGCCAGGTCGGTTATGCCTGTCGTGGTGCTCAGGTCGAGGCGCAATGTGCCATCACCCGTGCCGGTGTTGACGGGCACGGTCCATGTGGTCCCGTTGTCGCTGGTCGTAGGGGTATCCACGGTGACACCGGACAGCGTGCCGGCCGTGGTCGGACTGAAGTTGGCGGACGTGACGCCTTTCACCTTCTCGCTGAAGGTCACCGTGAAACTCGTCGAGGACGCTCTGGTGGGGTTGGGGTTCCCCACTGCCAAGGCGATGCTGCTGCAACTCGGCGCTGTGGTGTCGAGACCGATCTCGGCATCGATGGTCACCCAGTTGGTTCCGGTAACGGACCAGTTGGCTAACCCGAAAGCGCCGCCTCCGCTCTTGTAGTGTTGGCCCAAGAGCGTGTTAGTCGCGGCGGATGACGTAGTCATACCCGCCGCGGTGGCCGTGGAGAAGGTCACACCTGCAGTCGCCTGGGATCCACCGAACCCGACGATGAGACTACCCGCAACCGTACTGCTGCCTAGAGCCGGGTAGTACATAGTCCCCGAAGCAGCCGCGACCTTGTTCGATTGGGTGATGGGCGAAGGCAAGACCGCCCCGCGGAGGACCATTACCTGATAATTCTCTATGCCCGCAGGGTTGAAGCCAAACGTGAACGTACTCGAGCCGTCGCCGGCGGCCAGATACCTGTAGAAGAGAGCGCCCGCTGTACTGCCGCCTACCGCCGAGATGCCGGGGTTTGTGAAGCCGGTCGCGGCGGTTGGAACGGTCGCCTTCTTGCTGTCGAATGCGAAGACGAGAGCGAGGTCGCCCACCTGCCAGCCCGCGGGGAGCGTGATGGTAGCGCCGGTGCCAGAGGTGCTACCGACGAACGTCAGGGTCGCCGCCGCTTGGGCCACCCCAGTCAGCGACACCGCCAGCATCACCACGGCGATCAGGACGATCGCCACCGGGTAGAGGTACCGCCAGCGCTTGCGCCGGTCCCGGCCCAGGGCTGTCGTACCAACGACGACCTTGCTTCCAGCCTCTTTGATACTCACAGCCACCCCTCCAAGCCGAAGTGATTTCTCAAGTGAGGAAGGCCCGCGGGACTGCCCTCCCGTGTATGACGTCCAGACGCTCAGACTCACGCAATGCCAAAAGGACGGCGGAGCAGTGTCTTTCGACGATACCGGCCGTACCTGCTGCTCGCTCCCCGGACCAAGTGGGTTCGACAGCATTTGCGTCTCAGTAGCAAGACTGCTCCCCGACCTTCCTGCACGCTGCTCCCTGACCAATAGGACAGCGAGTCACACGAGCATTATACGGCCTCATTATGCGGCAGAAACTGGACCAAAGTCTAGTTAGGTCCAGGTATCTCGCGCCGGTTATGCAGTCCCCGCACCCACTCCAGGCCGCTTCTTCTACCCAGGCGAAAACCCTGCGAAACAAAGAGGGCGGAGATCGCTCTCCGCCCTCTCGTGCCAGGCCTATGACCGGGCGCCGCTAGGGCGCCGCCGGTCGGCGCGTCATCAGTTCAGGATGAGGCCGTTGATCTTCACGGCGTCGATGGTGACGTACCTCATCAGCCCGGTGCTGGTGGCGGTGTTCGTGGTGTTCCATTTGATCTGCACGGTGTGGACACCGAAGGTCAGCGTCGGGCTGGTCCACGCGGCAACCTGGTACACGACCGAGCTGGACGTGAGATCGATGGTGGTCACGAACGCGCCGTCCAGATAGACGTCGCCTTTGCCGGTTGACGTCCCCTTGGATGCCACCCACACGAACTTGGTGCCGGCGAACTTGATGGTGGCCACGGCGCCGGTGTCATGTGCCCGGTGGTAGCTGCCGCCGAAGGGACCCGTGATGGTGCCGGTGGTCGGGAACACCGACCAGATACCGCCGTACACGACGCGGCTGTCGGTATCGTCGGTGGTCACCGCGGTCGCGGTGTCGACGTAGGTGAAGTCGTCGTTGACAGTGTTGGGCGAACTGCCTTTCGCGTTGGTGACCTTCACCTGCACGGAGCCCACGGCGTGCGCCGGGACTGTGGCGGTGATCTTGGTCGCGCTGTTGACGGTGATGGTGGCCGGCGTGGTCCCGAACACCACCGTCGCCCCGAGGAAGTCGGTGCCGTTGATGGTCATCGTCGTGCCGCCGCCGGTGGGTCCGTAGTGGATGCTCATCGAGGTGATGGTGGGCGCCGAGGCGGTGTAGGTGTAGTTGTCGAGCGCCGTGTTGGGCGAGGACGCGCCGCCCGCGGTGACCATCACCTGCAGGTTGGACGCGGCCACGTGGTATGGGCTCACCGCGGTGATCTGGGTGTTGCTGTTGACCACGAAGCTCTTGGCCGGTGTGCCGCCGAACGTCACCGCGGTAGCGCCGGTGAAGCCGGTGCCCCTCACGATCACGGAGGTCCCACCGGTGCTCGGGCCGATCATCGGGCTCAGGCCCGTGACGGTCGGGGTGAGAGTACCCGCCACGTCGATGCGGTCGACGTTGATGTACGTGCCGGCCGCGTCGGTCGCGTCACGGTAGATCCGCACCGTGTGCTGGCCGTTGGTGAGCGCGGTCGCCGTGTGCCACACCCGGACCTTGTAGGCGTTGGTGGCGGCGTTGAGGCTGACCCTCGTCGGAGTGCCACCATCGACCTGGACGTAGGCGTAGCTGAAGGCGGCGCCCTTGGTGGCATACCAGGCGATGTAGGTGCCGGTGAAGTTGACCGTCACCGAATCCGAGCCGGTGAGCGTCTGGGCCCAGCTGCTGCCTGAAGCCGAGGCGTTCGCGACGGTCGCCCAGGTACCGGAGTAGACGAGCATGTTGCTTGTGTTCTCGTACGCGGTGACCACGGGGGTAACGTAGGTGTACTTGTCGGCCGCGGCTATCAGCGATGTGCCGCCCTGAGCCGTCACCCGGACATCCACCACTCCGTCGGCGTGAGCGGGAGCCACGCAGACGATCTTGGTCCCGTCGGCGCTCACCGAGGTGAGGCTCTTGGCCGCCGTGCCGCCGAACGAGACCTGGCTCGCCAAGGTCACACCGAAGAAGCCGGTGCCGTTGATGGTCACGGTGTTGCCGCCGAACGAGTAGCCGCCGGTCGGGTTGACCGAGGTGATCGCCGGGACGCTGTTGCTGATGACCAGGGTGCCGGTGGCGGAGCCCGTGTAGTTCAGGTCGTTGACGGTGGCGGTGACGGTGTAGCTGCCCACCGCGATCGGGTCGGTCACGGTGACGGCGCCCTGCTTGTAGGTGATGACCACCGTCAGGCCGACCGGGTTGGTGGTGGCCGTCGCGTAGTGCGCGGAGTTGGAGTACGACGCGGTCAGGTTGCTCAGAGTGACCGTGGCGGTCGCCTTGTTGATGACGCCGGTGGCGTTGGTGACGGTGGTGACCGTGTAGTTGGACCGCATGTCGGCGCCGGTGCCGTTGGTGTCCTTGATGCTCGTCACCGCCGGGGTCAGCGTCTTGCCGGTGCCGGCGGTGGCGGTGTCATAGGTCTGGACGTAGACGCCGGCGTCGCCGTAGGCCAGGGTGCCGCTCGTGATGAGCGGGACCACCGACGAGGCGGTCGTCCCGTTGTAGGTCTTCGTCGCCGTCTGGGCGGTCAGCGTGAACGCCCGTTTGTTGATGGTGCCCGCGGCGGTGTGTGTGGCCACGGTGTAGTTGTTGCCGGAGTTGCCGTCGTTGACGGTGTAGGCCGTCACGCTGAGGGTGCTCCCGCCGATGCCCAGCGCCATCTTGGAAGCGAAGGCCTGGACCTTGCCGGTGACGGTGTCGGTGCCCTTGAGGCCGGACGCCGTCGGCACGCCCGAAGACGTGAGGGTGCCGTTGTAGATCTTGCTGTTCGTGACGGCGTAGATGTCCAGGGTGGCTTTCTGGATGGTGCCGGTGGCCGTGTGGGTGGTCACCGTGTAGTCGTTGCCGGAGTTGCCGTCGTTGACGGTGTAGCTGCTCACCGAGATGGTGATGCCCGAACCGGCGTTCTTGGTGCCGAAGGTCTGGACCAGCGGGTCGACGGTGTCGCCCGTCTGCAGCCCGGTCACGGTCGGCGTGCCGTCGGAGGCCGTGGTGGCGTCGTAGGTCTTGGTGTCGGTGACCGCGTAGAGGTCGAGGCCCCTGGCGTTGATGACGCCGGTGGTGTCGTCGACCAGGGTCACGGCGTAGTTGGCGCCCATGTCGGCGCCTGCACCGTTGCCGTCCTTGATGGTGACCGCCGGGGTCAGGGTCTTGCCGGTGCCGACGTGCTTGGTGTCATACGTCTGGCTGTATGCGGCGCCGTCACCGCTGGCGAGCGTGCCGCTTGTGAGGGTCGGGCTCACCGAGGAGCTGGTGGTGCCGTCGTAGGTCTTGGTGCTCGTGTGAGCCGTCACGGTGATGGTGCGCTTCTCGATCGTGCCCGTGGCCGTAAAGGTGCTCACCGTGTAGTTGTCGCCGCCGTTGCCGTCGTTGACCGTGTAGGCGGTCACCGAGAGGGTGCTCCCGTCTGTGCCCAGGACCATCTTGGAGGCGAAGGCCTGGGCCTTGCCGGTCACCGTGTCGCTGCCGAGCAGGCCGTCCACCGTGGGAACGCCGCTCGAGACGGTGGTGCCGTTGTAGGTCTTGGTGTCGCTCGCGGCGGTGATGCTCAGCGGAGCCGGCTCGATAGTGCCGGCGGCCGTGTGGGTGGTCACCGTGTAGTTGTTACCGGAGTTGCCGTCGTTCACCGTGTAGGCGGTCACCGAGAGGGTGCTTCCGCCGGCGCCCAGGACGTTCTTGGAATCGAACTCCTGGACCTTGCCGGTCACCGTGTCGGAGAACTTGAGACCGCTCACGGACGGCGTCCCGCCGGAGGTGACATCCGCGTCGTAGGTCTTGGTGTCGGTCACCGCCGAGATGCTCAGCGGGGCCTTGTCGATGGTCAGCAGGGCGCCGGTGAACGTGATGTCGTAGTACACCGGCAGCGAGAGCGTGCCCTGGCCGATGGCGTAGGTGGTGGCGTTCTCACCCGTCGCCCGCGAGAGCGAGCCGCTGAACTCATCGCTGCCGAGAAGGGTACCCGTGTAGCCGTAGGTGAGCGCCGGGTCGCTGTCGCCGTAGGTCTTGCTCTTGGCCGCCGCGGTCACGCCGATGGCTACCTTGTCCACGGTCACCGTGAAGTCCTTGGTGCTCTCGTTACCCAGGGCATCGGAGGCTTTGGCCGTCACGGTGGTGTCACCGAGCGAGAACTCGTGGCCGGAGTAGATCTGCGTGGCGCCGATGAAGTAGGTCACGGCCGCCGAGCCGGATTCGCTGTCGGTCGCGCTCGCGCCGAGGGTCACCGGGGTCGTTGTGCCGGTGGCCGTGACGGTGACGTTCGGCGCGGTGATGGCCGGGCCGGTGGTGTCGAGCGTGATGCTGTCGGACGCGGCGCCGCTCACGTTGCCCGCCGCGTCGATGAACTTGACGTACACGGTCTTGGAGCCATCACCGCTCGGAAGCGTGTAGCCGTACGAGGTGGCGTAGGTGACCGGGGCGCCGTAGGTGGTGCCGTCGTTGGAGAACTCCATCTGAGCCACCGAAGTGGTGGCGTCGGACGCCGACAGGGTGAGGGTCACCGAGGTGGTCTTGGTGTGGGTCGCGCCGGCCGCGATGCTGATGGACCCGCCGGTGGGAGCCGTCTTGTCGAGCGTGAAGGTCACCGCGGTCCCGGAGTACTGGTTGCCCGCCTGGTCGGTGGCCCGGGCCTGGACGGTGTAGGTGCCGTCAGACTGAGCGCTCCAGGTGGGGAGGCCTCCCCCGTCGGTCCAGGTTTGGGCCGTGACGCCGCTCTGAGCCGAGTTGAAAGCGCCTACGTGCGTCGTGCTGTTGGCGAACTCGGCGCCGTTCCAGGTGTAGTCGTCGGCGCTGCGCTTGAGGACGAACTGGGCACTGTCGGCCGCGAGGCCGGACCCGGTCGCGTTGTCTGCCACCAGGCCGGTGAAGCTGGTGGGCGCGTTGCTCGCCTTGAAGATGTCGCCGTTGACGGGGCTCGTCACCGAGGCGGTCACCGGCACGGTGGTGTCCAGGATCACGCTGTCGGAGGCGGCTGCCGACGTGTTGCCGACGGCGTCGAGGAACTTGACGTACACCGTCTTGGTGCCGTCACCCGCGGGCAGCGTGTAGTCGTAGGTGGTCGCGTAGGTGACCGGGCTGCCGTAGGTGACGCCGTCGTCGGAGAACCGCATCTGGCTGACCGGCGAGGTGGCGTCGGAGGCGGACAGGCTGAGGCTCACCACCAGGTTGTTGACGTAGGTGGCGCCTCCGGCGACCAGGATGGACGGGCTCGTGGGAGCCGCGGTGTCCAGGGTGATGCTGTCGGACGCGGCGCCGCTCACGTTGCCGGCCGCGTCGATGAACTTGACGTAGACCGTGTGGGAGCTGTCGCCGCCCGGCAGGGTGTAGCCGTAGGAGGTGGCGTAGGTGACCGGGGCGCCGTAGGTGGTGCCGTCGTTGGAGAACTGCATCTGGGCCACCGAGGTGGTGGCGTCGGAGGCGGAGAGCGTCAGCGTCACGGAGGTGGTGCCGGTGTAGGCGGCGCCGGCCGCGATGCTTATGGATCCGCCGGTCGGGGCGGCCGTGTCGAGGACGATGCTGTCGGAAGCGGCGCCGCTGACGTTGCCGGCCACGTCGATGAACTTGACGTAGACGGTCTTGGTGCCGTCTCCGCTCGGCAGCGTGTAGCCGTAGGAGGTGGCATACGCGACCGGGGCGCCGTAGGTGGTGCCGTCGTTGGAGAACTGCATCTGGGCCATCCCCGTGGTGGCGTCGGATGCGGAGAGCGTGAGGGTCACCGAGGTGGTCGTGGTGTTGCTCGCGCCCGAGTCGATGCTGATGGTGCCGCCGGTCGGGGCGGTCTGATCGAAGGTGAACGCGACCGCGGAGCCGGTGTGGCTGTTGCCCGCCTGGTCGGTGGCTGTGGCCTGCACGGTGTAGCTACCGTCGGACTGGGCGCTCCACGTGGGCAGGCTGCCGGAGTTCGCCCACGTCTGCGCGGTGGCGCCGCTCTGGGCGGAGTGGGTCGTCGGCAGATCGACAGGAGTGGTGCTCGCGAAGGTGGTGCCGTTCCAGTAGTAGCCGTCGGCGACGCGCACGAGGGTGAAGGTGCTGCTGTCTGCTGCCAGACCGGAGCCGGTCGAGTCGTCGGCCACCGAGCCGGAGAAGGTGCCCGGGATGTTGCTCAGCCGGAAGATGTCGGTGTCGGCCGGGGTGGTCACCGAGGCCGTCACCGGGTCCGTGGTGTCCAGCGTGATGCTGTCGGAGGCCGCGTCGGACTCGTTGCCGGCCGCGTCGTAGAACTTCACATAGACGGTCTTGGAGCCGTCGGTGCCGGGCAGCGAGTACGGATACGAGGTGGCGTAGGTCACCGGGGCGTCGTACGTGATCCCGTTGTCGGAGAAGGCCATCGCGGCCACCGAGGTGGTGGCGTCTGTCGCCGACAATGTCAGCGTGACGGAGGCCGTCTTGGTGTTCGCCGCACCGCCGGCGATGCTGATCGTCCCGCTCGGCGCGGTCTTGTCCAGGGTGAACTGGATGGCCGTGCCGCTGTACTTGTTGCCCGCCCGGTCGAGAGCCGTGGCCTGGACGGTATACGTGCCGTCGGCCTGGAGGCTCCAGGTCGGCACGACGCCGTTGTCCTGCCAGGCGACGCCGGTGAGACCGCTCTGGGCCGCGTGCGAGGTCGCGAACGGCATGGGGTCTGCCTCAGAGAACCCGGTGCCGTCGAAGTAGAGGCCCGTGGAGTCGCGCTGGATGGTGAACACGGTGCTGTCCGCGGCCAGGCCGGAGCCGGTCTCGTCGTCGGCCGCCATGCCGTTGATGTGGGACGGCATGGAAGCGGTGTTGTAGATGGCGTCGTCTGCGGGGTTGGTGACGGAGGCGGTGACGGGCACGGTGGCGTCCAACGTGATGCTGTCGGACGCTGAGCCGCTCTCGTTGCCGGCCGCGTCGATGAACTTCACGTAGACGGTCTTGGCGCCGTCGCCGCTCGGCAGGGTGTAACCGTACGAGGCCGCATACGTGACCGGCGATCCGTAGGTGATGCCGTCGTTGGAGAACCTCATCTGGGCCACGCCGCTGGTGAGGTCGGTCGCAGACAGGGTGAGTGTCACCGAGGTGGTCTTGGCGTAGGTGGCACCACTGTCGATGCTGATGGAACCGTCCGTGGGCGCCGCCTTGTCGAGCGTGAACGTGGCCGCGGAGCCGGTGTAAGTGTTACCCGCGAGGTCGGTCGTGGTCACCTCGATGGTGTAGGTACCGTCTTCGGCGAGGGTCAGGTCGGGGATGACCCCCGAGTTGGTCCACGTCTGGGCGGTGGCGCCGCTCTGCGCCCCGTGCGTGGTCGGGAGATCGACCGGGCTGTCGGAGTCGAAGTCTGAGCCGCTCCAGTATTTCCCGTCGGCGTCGCGCACGAGGGTGAACGTGGCGTTGTTCGCCGCGATGCCGGTGCCGGTGGCGTCGTCGGCCACGGAACCGCTGAAGATCTTGGGCGCGGTGTCGGCGTTGTAGGCTGTCTCGTCGGCCGGGGTGGTCACCGAGGCGGTCGCCGGGTCGGTGGTATCCAGGACGATGGTGTCGGACGATGCCGCCGATTCGTTACCCGCGTAGTCGATGAACTTCACGTACACGGTCTTGAGGCCGTCGCCGGCAGGCAGGGTGTGGCCCTGGATGTTCGTCCACGAGATCGGGTCGTCGTACGTGATGCCGTCGTCGGAGACGGCTATCTGCGCGGTCCCGCTCGTGGCGTCGGAGACGTTGAGGTAGAGGTTGACCGACTGGCTGTTCGTGTTGGCGGCGCCGTCGTTGATGCTGACGGTCCCGCCGTACGGAGCCGCGGTGTCGAGCGTGATGCTGTCGGACGCCGCCGCCGATTCATTGCCGGCGGAATCGTAGAACTTCACGTAGACGGTGTGGGAGCCGTCGCCGCTCGGGAGCGTGTAGCCGTGCGAGGTGGCGTAGGCCACCGGGGTGTCATATGTGGAGCCGTCGTCGGAGAAGGCCATCTCGGCCACCGGGCTGGTGGCGTCCGCCGCCGAGAGCGTCAGCGTGACCGAGGTGCTCTTGGTGTAGGTGGCACCGCTGTCGATGCTGATGGAGCCGTCGGTCGGGGCCTCGGTGTCCAGGGTGATGCTGTCGGAGACGGCGGAACTGACGTTCCCGGCCGCGTCGACGAACTGGACGTAGACGGTGTGGGAGCCGTCACCGCTCGGAAGCGTGTAGCCGTACGAGGGGGCGTAGGGCTCGATGTCGGTGTAGGTGATCCCATCGTTGGAGAACTTCATCTGGGCCAACCCACTGGTGGCGTCGGTGGCCGAGAGCGTAAGCGTCACCGACGTGCTGCCGACGTAGCCGTCGCCGCCGTTGATGCTGATGGAGCCGTCGGAGGGCGCCACTTTGTCCAGGGTGAAGGTCACCGTCGCGCCGGTGTACGTGTTGCCGGCCCGGTCGGTCGCGGTGGCCTGCACCACGTAGGCGCCGTCGTCGGCCGTGCTCCAGTCGGGCAGGGCGCCCGCGTTGGTCCAGGTCTGAGCGCTCGCGCCGCTCTGGGCCGAGTGGGTGGTGCCCAGATCGATCGGCGAGGTCGAGTCGAAGTCGGTGCCGTCCCAGTAGTGGGCGTCGGCGCTCCGCTTGAGCGTGAAGGTGGTGCTGTCGGCCGCCAGACCGGAGCCGGTGGAGTCGTCCGCCACCGAGCCCGTGAAGCTGCCCGGCATGGTTGCCAACCGGAAGATGTCGGCATCGTCCGGGACGTTCACAGCGGCGGTGATCGGATCCGTCGAATCCAATGTGAACGTCAGGGCCGCGCCGCTGAAGCTGTTGCCCGCCTGGTCGGTGGCAGTGGCCTGCACGGTGTAGAGCCCGTCGTTCTGGAGGGCCCAGTCGGGCAGGGACACGCTCGTCCACGCCTCGGCCGTCGCGCCGCTCTGGGCGGCGTGGGTGGTCGGCAGAGGCACGGCCGTAGCGGACACGAAGCTGGTGCCGTTCCAGTACAGGTTGTCCGCGTCGCGCTTGATGGTATACGTGCCGGTGTCGGCCGCCAGACCCGAACCGGTGCTGTCGTCGGCCACTAGACCGCCGAAGCTGGTGGGAGCCGTCGAGGGCCGGTAGATGGCGCCGTCCGTGAACGAGGTCACGCTGGCGGTCACCGGCGCGGTGGTGTCCAGGGTGATGCTGTCGGAGTACGCGCCCGAGGTGTTGCCTGCAGAGTCGATGAACTTGACGTAGACGGTCTTGGGGCCGTCACCACTCGGCAGCGTGTAGCCGTACGAGGTGGCGTAGGTGACCGGGGCGCCGTAGGTGGTGCCGTCGTTGGAGAACACCATCTGGGCGACCGGAGAGGTGGCGTCCGTGGCGCCCAGAGTCAGGGTGACCGCAGTGGTCTTGGTGAAGATCGCGTCGCTGTTGATGGAGATCGAACCATCGGTGGGCGCCACCGTGTCGAGCGTGATGCCGTCGCTGAAGGCCGAGCTGGCGTTGCCCGCGAGGTCTTTGTACTCGACGTACACGGTCTTCGCGCCATCGCCGGACGGCAGGGTCCAGCTCTTGGTGGTGCCGTAGGCTTCCCAGGCGGTCCAGCTGGAGTTGTCGTCGCTGAAGCGCATCTGGGTGACGCCGGTCCCGCCCGCGTTGTCCGTGGCCGACAGGGTCAGGGTGGCGGCCGTCGAGGCCGTGTAGCCGCTACCGCCGTCGATGCTGATGGTGCCTGTAGGCGCCGTGCCGTCGTAGGTGTAGGTGACGGTGATCTGGATGTAGTCGACTTCAGCTATGCGCGTCCCGGAGGACGTGGCTCCTGTCCCCCTCGCCGCGAGAACGACGCCGAAGTTGGCGTCCTTGATGTCAGCGGCGGTCCAGGTGGTCCCCCACAGGTCGCTGCTGCCCCCGTAGTTGGCGGCGGTGATGCTGTTCGTCCAGTTGGTGGACGTCGCGGCCTTGTTGGTGCTCTGGATGACACCGGCCTTCATGAGCTTGACTTCGGTGTCGTTGATATACGGGGAGTTCGGGGCGCTGCTCTGCCGCCCGATGGTCACCTTGATGCCGTTGATGACCGCACCGGCCGGGATCGACGAGAAGTCGTAACCCTTGGCCTGCAGATAGTTGCTCGTGAGGCCGCCGCCGGTGGTGGCCAGGATCGCCTGGGCGGTGGCTCCATCCACTGCGGTGACGTTGCCCGGCGTCGTCCAGTCGACGGTGCCGCCGGTGGAGCCGGTCACGCTGGCGCCCGATCCGGCGTTAGTGGCCGACCCGTCGGCCGGCGTGGAGGACTTGGCAAGGAGGAAGGTGACGGCCGCCCCGCTGTAGGTATGGCCCGCCCGGTCTGTCGCAGTGGCCTGGACGGCATAGTAGCCGTCGGCCTGCAAGCTCCAGGTCGGTAGCGTGCCGGAACTGGTCCATGTCTGGGCCGTCGCCCCGCTCTGGGCCGAATGGGTGGTGCCCAGGTTGACCGGAGAGGTCGAGTCGAAGTTCGAGCCGTTCCAGTAGTGGTCGTCCGCACTCCGCTTGAGCGTGAACGTGGTGGTGTTCGCGGCCAGACCGGTGCCGGTGCTGGTGTCCGCGGCCTGACCCGCGAAGGCCGCCGGGACGGTCGTCGCGTTGTAGATACCGCTCACCGGGTTGGTGACCGACGCGGTGCCCGGCGCCGTCGTGTCGAGGCTGAATGTGATCGCAGTGCCGGCGTGGGTGTTGCCGGCCTGGTCGGTGGCCGTGGCCTGCACCGTGTAGACGCCGTCGGACTGGAGACTCCAGTCGGGCATGAATCCGGCGTTCGTCCACGTCTGGGCGCTCGCACCGCTCTGAGCGGAGTGGGTGGTCGTCAGGTTCACGACCGACGTCGAGGTGAAGTCGGTGCCGTTCCAGTAGTGGTTGTCGACGTTGCGCTTGAGGGTGAACGTCGTGCTGTCCGCGGCCAGACCGGAGCCGGAGCTGTTATCCGCCGCCGAGCCGCCGAACGCCGTCGGGACGCTGCCCGCCGTGCCGTAGATGGCCGCATCCGCCGGAGTGGTGACCGAGGCCGTCACCGGAGCCGTGGTGTCCAGAGTGATGCTGTCGGAGTACGATCCGGACACGTTGCCGGCCGTGTCGATGAACTTGACGTAGACGGTCTTCGATCCGTCGCCGCCCGGGAGCGTGTAGGGGCGCGAGGTGGCATAGGTGACCGGCGCACCGTAGGTGACGTCGTCGGTGGAGAACTCCATCTGAGCCACCCCGGACAGCGCATCCGTGGCGCTCAAGGTGAGAGTCACCGAGGTGGTCCCTGTGTACGCCGCGCCGCTGTTGATGCTGATGGAGCCGGTATCCGGCGCGGTTTGATCGAGTGTGATGTCGTCGGAGTAAGTGGTCGAGAGGTTACCCGCGGCATCCGTGAACCTGACGTAGACGGTCTTGGAGCCGTCGCCGCTGGGCAGGGTGTACGGATACGACGTCGCGTAGGTGACCGGCGAGGACCAGGTGCTGTTGTCGTCCGAGAACTCCATGGTAGCCACGGAAGAGGTCGCATCGGTGGCGCTCAGCGTGAGGGTGACGGCGGTGTTCTTGGTGTAGGCCGCCCCACCGGCGATGCTTATGGAGCCCGAGGTCGGAGCCACGTTGTCGAGCTTGAAGGTGACGGCGGTCCCGGCGTGAGTGTTGCCCGCCAGGTCGATGGCCGTCGCCTGGACCGTGTAGGCGCCGTCGGATTGAAGGGCCCAGTTCGGCAGCACGCCGTTGTCCTGCCAGGCCTGGGCAGACGGCCCGCTCTGGGCCGAATGTGTGGTCGCGAACGGCACTGCCGGCACCGACGAGAAGTCGGTCCCGTTGAAGTAGAGGCCGCTCGCTTCCTTCTTGATCGTGAAGGTGGTGCTGTTGGCCGCCAATCCGGTGCCGGTGCTGTTATCCGCCGCCATACCGGCGACGTGCGCCGGCACGTCCGCGGTCTTGTAGGCGCCGTTGTTGGCCGGGCTCGTCACCGAAGCCGTCACGGGCGCGGTGGAGTCCAGCGTGATGCTGTCGGAGTACGGCGAGCTCACGTTGCCCGCGTTGTCGATGAACTTGACGTACACGGTCTTGGCCCCGTCGCCGGCGGACAGCGCGTACGACGGGTACGAGGTGGCGTAGGCGACGGCGGTGCCGTACGTGGTGCCGTCGTTGGAGAACTGCATCTGATAGAGCCCCGACAGCGCATCCGTGGAAGACAGCGTCAGGGTCACGCTCGCGGTCTTCGTGTAGTCGGCCCCTGCTGCGATGCTGATGGATCCGGTGTCGGGAGCCGTCTGATCGAGCACGATGCTGTCGGAGTACGACCCTGACACGTTGCCGGCCGAGTCGATGAAGCGCACGTAGACGGTCTTGGTGCCGTCGCCGCTCGCCAGAGTGTACGGGTACGAGGTGGCGTACGTCACCGGGGACGACCAAGTGGAATCATCCGTGGAGAACTCCATCTGGGCGACGGAAGAGGTCTCGTCGCTCGCAAACAGCGTGAGGGTGGCGGCGGTGTTCTTGGTGTAGGCGGCGACACCGTCGATGCTTATGGAGCCGGCCGTCGGGGCGGCCTTGTCCAGCGTGAAGGTGATCGCCGTACCGGTGGTGGTGTTGGTCGCGTGGTCGGTGGCGGTCGCCTGCACCGTGTAGACACCGTCCGTCTGGAGGGTCCAGTCCGGGAGAGCGGTCGCGTTCGTCCAGGTCTGGGCGGATGCGCCGCTCTGGGCCGAATGGGTGGTGGCACGGTTGACGACCGACGTCGAGGTGAAGTCGGTGCCGTTCCAGTAGTGGTTGTCCGAGTTCCGCTTCAGGGTGAAGGTGGTGCTGTCGGCAGCCAGGCCGGAGCCCGTGCTGTTGTCGGCCGCCGATCCGCTGAAGTTGGCCGGCATGCCGGCGGCGTTGTGGAAGCTCCCGTTGGCCGGGGCGGTGACCGAGGCGGTGACCGGGGCCACCGTGTCGAGGGTGATGGTGTCGGAGTAGGCGGAGGATTCGTTGCCCAGGGAATCGATGTATTTCACGTAGACGGTCTTGAGACCGTCGCCGCCCGTCAGGGTGTAGGGGTAGGAGGTGGCGTACGTGACGGCGCTACCGTAGGTGGTGCCGTCGTTGGAGAACTTCATCTGAGAGATGGTCGAGAGGTCGGTCGCGCCGAGAGTGAGGGTCACCGAGGCGGTCTTGGTGTAGTCCGCGCCGCCCGCGATGCTGATGGTACCCGTGGGCCCCGTCTTGTCGAAGGTGAACGTGACGGGGGTGAGGGTGGAATAAGTGTTGCCTGCCTTGTCGGTGGCCGTGGCTTGGACGGTATACGTTCCGTCGAGCTGGCTGCTCCACGTGATCCCGGTGGCTCTGGACCAGCTCGTGCTGGCGCTGCCCGTCGTCCCCGAGTGGGTGGTTGTCAGATTCTGCACTCCAGAGACGAAGGCGCTCCCATTCCAGTAGTAGTTGTCACTTGTGCGCTTGATCGTGAGGGTCACGCTGTTGGCATTGAGACCATCCCCGCCAGCGTTGTCGGCGGCCGCCCCGGAGAATGTTGTCGGAGCGGTGCTGGCGTTGTAGGAAGTGGCAGTAGGTGTACTGACCGAGGCGTCGGTCGGGGCCGTCGTGTCGGGCGGACGGAGCGCGAGAAGGATCCCGCCGCTGTATTCCTTGGCGGAGACGGTCGCAGTCCCGGTGCCGGTGGTACCAGCAGAAGACTTGGAGGCCCAGGCCATCCCGACCGATGCGGCCACACCGGTCCCCGCGTAGTCGGCTATCTCCGTCAGCGCCCCAGGCGATGTGGTACTCCAACCGGTCCAAGTCCTCGCTGAGGTAGAGCCCGCCTGGCCCGCGCACATGACGACCACATCGTTGGTGCTGGCGGGCGTGATTGCGGTCGCAGTGACCGAAGCGTTGTTGGCCACCACGAACGACGCGCCGATGGCGTCGATGGCGGTGATCGAACTGACACCGGTGAACGCGGCCATCGCACCGACCGCGTACGACGTTCCCGACCCCAGGGTGAAGGTGTATGTGGCGGGCTCACTGCCACCCGCAACTTTGTAAAGGACGGCGACGCTTCTGGTGCCAACGCTGTACGGGGTCCCGATGACCGTCCACCCTGACAGCGAGGGGTTGCTGATGCTGCCCTCTTCCGAGACGACTGCGATCAGAAAGTCCCCGGAAGCCACACCGGTGGGCTTGCTCAGGGTGAGGGACGTGCCACTGTTGGTTCCGGTGGTGGCCGAACCCACTTGGCTGATCGCCGCCGAAGCAGGCGCCACCAGCACGGCTATGAGGACCGCCACGGCCACGAGCACTATGAGCGTCGGGTAGATGACGCTACGACGGACCTTCCCGCTCTCGCCGTCACCGATGGCGCCCACGAGGATCTTCCGCCCCACCCCTTTAACGCTCACAGTCGCACCCCTCCAAGCCAGTGTTTCGTCCCGTCGAGAACCGAACACACCCATTGTCCAGACGCCGCGCAGCTGAAAAGAACGAATCCCCCTCGAGAACGCAAAAAGGCGGAGCAGCGGCACTGCCGGGAGGCTCTGGACGCTCCGACCCCAGCATTGCGCGGACCATGTGGGTTGAGCGGCCTTTGCGTCTCGGTAGAAAAATGACGCCCCGACCCCGTTTGCGAGCCTTGTTTGACCAAGCGAACAAGACCTAGGCACATTATAGGGCCAGGTTTTGCAGCCGAAACTGGACCAAGGTCTAGTTAGGCAGCCCCCAGCACTGGCCCTCGGTCAGGGAGGGCATGGCGGCTGCGAGCACGTAGGTGAAGTCGTCAGCGGCGGTGTTCGCGGAACCACCCACGGCGTTCGTCACCTTGACCTGCACCAGCCCAGCGGCGTGCGCCGGGGCCGTCGCGGTGATCTTGGTGGCACTGTTCACGGTGATGACGGCGGGAGTCGTACCGAACATGACCGTCGCCCCGGTGAAGTCGGTCCCGTTGATGACCACCGTCGTGCCGCCGGTGGTGGGACCGGAATGGACGCTCATGGAGGTGACGGTCGGGGCGGAGGCGGTGAAGGTGTAGTCGTCGGCGGCGGTGTCGGGCGAGGTGCCGGCCCCCACGGTGACCTTCACCTGTACGATCCCGGCCGCGTGATACGGCGCGACCGCGGTGATCTGCGTGTTGCTGTCGACGGTGAAGCTCTTGGCGGCCACGGTCCCGAAGCTCACCGCCGCCGCCCCCGTGAACCCCGTGCCCTTGATGACGACGGTCGTGCCGCCGGTGCTCGGTCCGGTCGCCGGGGCGACACTCGTGACGGTGGGAGTGAGCGCGCCCACCACGTCCACCCGGTCCAGGTTGATGTACTTGGTGGCTGCGTCGGTGCTGTCGCGATAGATCTTCACGGTGTGCGGCCCCGTCGCCATCCCCACGGGTGTCGAATACACCTTGTTCTTGTAGGTGTAGCTGCCGCCGTACAGGTCCACCCTCGTGGGGGCGCCACCGTCCAACTGGACGAACGCCCGGCTGAACCCTGGTCCCTTCGTGGCGATCCACGCGAAATACGAGCCGTAGAACGAGATGGTCACCACGTCGGAACCGGTGAGGGTCCGGGCGTCACTGGCGCCCGAGAGGTTCGCCGAGGCGTAGGTGGTCCACGATCCGCTGTAGACGAGCAACTTGCTGGTGTTCTCGTAGCTGGTGATGACAGGGGTGAAGTAGGTGTAGGTGTCCGCGCTCGAGACGACCGACGTCCCGCCCCGTCCGGTCACCACGATGTCCACCACCCCGTTGGCGTGCGCCGGAGCCGTGCAGACGATCTGTGTCCCGGAGGCGTTCACCGAGGTCAGGCTGCCCGCCGGGATGCCCCCGAACGTGATCTGGGCGGCCGTCGTGATGCCGAAGAAATAGTTGCCGCTGATGGTGACCGGGGTGCCCCCCGAGGACCATCCGCCGGTGGGACTGATCCCGATGATCTCCGGGATATGGTCGCTGATGACCAGGGTGCCGGTCTGAGTCCCGGTGTAGTTGGGATCCGTGATGACCGCGGTCACCGCATAGCTGCCGACGGCCGTCGGGGCGGGTGCGGCGGCGCCGTTCAGCGTGTACGTGATGCTGGTGGCCAGGCCGGCCGGTGTGGTGGTGGCCGTCGCGTAGTGCGGGCTGTTGGTGTAGTAGGCGGTGAGGCCGCCGAGCGTGATGGCGGCAGTCGCCTTCGTGATGGTGCCCGCCGTGCCGGCGATGGCGGTGACGGCGTAGTTGCCTGCGGTGTTCCTGCCCGTCGTGTCCTTCATGGTCGCTATGGCGGGGGTCAGGGTCTTGCCGGAGCCCGCGGCGGCGGTGTCGTAGGTCTGTTTGTAGACGCCCGTGTCCCCCACTCCCAGTGTGCCGGCCGTGAGGAGAGGCGCCACGGCGGAGGCCGTCGTGCCGTCGTAGACCTTGGTGGCGGCCTGGGCGGTGAGCGTGATGGTCCGCGGGGCGATGGTGCCGGTGTTGGTCTTCGTGGTCACCGTGTAGTTGAGGCCGGCGTTGCCGTCGTTGATGGTATAGGCGGACACCGAGAGGGTGCTGCCCCCGGCCCCGAGGCAGTTCTTGGACGCGTACAACTGGGTCTTGCCGGTCACGGTGTCGGTGCCCTTGAGGCCGCTCACAGCCGGGATCCCCTTGGAGTTCCTGGTGCCGTCGTACATCTTGGTGGCCGAGGCGGCCGTGATGGTGAGCGGGGCCACGGTGATGCTGCCGAGGTTGGTGGCCGTCCCTGGATTGTAGTTCTTGCCGCCGTTGCCGTCGTTGATGGTGTATCCCGTGACGCGGATGACGATCCCCGTGCCCACGTTCTTGCTGTCGTACGCCTGGGTGACGGGGCTCACGGTGTCGCCGGTGCGCAGCCCGGTGAAGGTGGGAGTGCCGGTGGCCACGGTGCCGCCGTCGTAGGTCTTGGTGGCGGCGCCGGCGGTGATGAGCAGCGTCCGGGCGAAGACGATACCGGTGACGTTCGGAGCCAGCGTGACGGCGTAGTTGCCGGTCATGTCCGCTCCGGCACCGTTGGCGTCCCTGATGCTGGTCACGGCAGGCGTGAGGGTCTTGCCCGAACCGGCGTTCTTGGTGTCGTAGGTCTGGCTGCAGACCGCGACGTCGCCGGTGACGAGGCTGCCGGCCGTGACGGCGGGGATCACGGCCGAGGCGGTGGTGCCGTCGTAGGTCTTGCTGGCGGTCTGGGCCGAGACGGTGATGGGCCGCGACGCGACGGTCCCGGTGACGGTGCTGGTGGAGACCGAATAGTTGCGGCCGGAGTTGCCGTCGTTGACGGTATACGTGGCGATATGCAGCACGTTCATACCCGCGCCGAGGTTGTTCTTGCTGGCGAAGGCCTGCGCGAGCGGGCTGACGGTGTCGACCCCTTGGAGGCCCGTGACGATCGGCGCCCCGGCGGACGTCAGCGTGCCGTCGTAGACCTTGGTGTCGGTGACCGCGTCGATGCTGAGGCTCGCCGGCGAGATGACCCGGGCAGTCAGCGCCAGCGGCGTGGCCACCAGGTAGTCCCCGGCCTGGGCGCCCCCGAGGGTGACGCTGGTGAGCGAGACGGCACGGCTGACCACAGTCGTGCCCGAGTACGCGACGTTCTTGCTCGCGAAGGCGGCGCTGTAGCCGGCGATGGTCACCTCGTCCCCGCCCACTATGGCGGTGACGTCCAGGGTGCCGCCGTCCACCGTGGCGGCCGTGGTGCCGTCGTAGACTTTGTCGTGCGTGGCCGGGGCGGAGCTGAAGGTCAGCGGCTTGGGCGTGATCGTGCGGCTCGTCACGGTGAACGGCGCCGCGACCTCGTAGTCTCCGGCGTGGGTGCCCGTGAGGAGCACCGCGGTGACGGTGACCGTCTGAGCGGCCGGCACGCCCGAGGCGTATGCCACGTCCGCACCCTCGAAATGGGCCGTGTAGCCGGCGAGGGCCACCTGGTCGGAGCCGATGACCCCGGAGAGGTCCAGGGCGCCGCCGTCGACCGTGGCCGCGTCCGTCCCGTCGTAGACCTTGTCGTGGGAGACAGGCCCCGTGCTGAGGGTGAGGGTCTTCGGGTCGACGGTGAGATCGCCGGCCACGTACGTGATGGTGTAGTTGGAGAGACCGGTGCCGATGGCCGCGCTCGGCACGATGCCGTACGGGACGGCCGAGGCGGAGGCGGCCGCAGAAGCGCCGGCGCTCTCGAGAGTCACGCTCGTGACCGAGTCGCCGGAGACCACTTCGCCCGGGCCGGTGGTGAACTCGGTCCCGGCGAAGGTCACCGTCTCGCCGTACGTCTTGGTGATGTCGTCGGCCGTGATGTGCAGAGGCGCCGAATCGATGGTGAGCGTGGCGCCGGTGAAGGTGAGGTCGTAGTAGCCGGGCAGCGAGAGCGTGCCCTGGGTGATCGCGTAGCCGCCGACGGTCTCCCCCGCATCGCGCGCGAGCGCGCCGCCGAAGCTGTCGCTGCCGTGCAGGGTGCCGGTGTAGGTGAAGGTGAGCGCCGGGTCCGGCCGGCCGTACGTCTTGGTCTTCGCCGTGGCCGTGACCGCGATGGCGACCTTGTTCACCGTCACCGTGAAGTCCTTGGCGGACTGGTTGCCGTAGGCGTCGGAAGCCTTGGCCGTCACGGTCGTGTCTCCCAGAGGGAACGCATATCCGGACGCGATCTGGGTCGCCCCCAGGAAGTACGTCACCGCGGCCGTCCCGGAGTGCGCGTCGGAAGCGGTGGCGCCGAGCGTCACCGGCGTGGTCGCGCCGGTGGCGCTGCGGACGACGTCCGGCGCGGTGATCGTCGGCGCCGTGTTGTCGATGCTGACGCCCGTGCGCGTCACGTACCCCGTGTTGGAGACCACGTCGGTGGCCCGCGCCTGCACGTCGTATGTAGGTGTGCCGTCCTGCACTGCCGGCGTCCAATCCCAGACGTACGACCAGGTGGCCCACCCGTCGCTCGTGGTGACGTCGAGCCAGGTCTGACTGGTGGTGCCCCAGCCGGAGCCGTCCCAGTACTGCCCGGTGTCTTTGCGCTGGATGGTGAGAGTTGCGTCGGTGACGCCGGTGCCGTCGCTGTCGGTCGCGGTGCCGGTGATGGTGAAGGGCGGCGTGCCGGTGATGGTCTGCCCGCCCACCAGGTCCGTGATCGAGACGGCCGGGGCCGTCGTGTCGGCGTGCGAGTAGACCTTCACCTGCACCTGGTCGACGTACGCGTCCGTGGTGGCGGCGCCGTCCAGGGTGAGGCGCACCCGGAAGCCGGGGTCGTCGAAGTCAGGGCCGCTCCACGAACGGCCCCAGTGGTTCCCCGACCCGCCGTAGACCAGCGTCACGTCGGAAGTGTCCGCCCCCGAGGCCTGCGCGGCCTCCGCCGTCCAGGTGAGGCCGGAGTCGGAGGAGAGCGCCACGCTCAGCGTCCCGCCGCTCAGCCGCCCCTCCACGGCCACCGCTATGCCGTCGATGATCTGCGTCGACGGCAGTCCCCAGCCCCAGTCGTGGAAGGTCGCCGTGCCCGCGGGAGCGACGTCCGCGACGGCGTCGTCCGACACATAGGCGTTGCCGGCGTCGGTCACCAGGCCGATGTCGGCATACGAGGCGGGCTGCTTCCAGCCGCCTTCGAACGTCGCCACGATGGTGTGGTTCGCGGTGACGTCGGGGAACGTGTAGGACTGGATGCGACCCTGGGCCGCGTTGTCCACGGAGACGCCATTCACGACGTACCCCGTGTTCGGCACCACCGTGAACGTCTTGTCCTGCCCGTACTCGACGCCGACCGCCCCGGAGGGCGTGATGGTCCCGCCGGTGCCGGCGCTCGCGACGATGGTGTGGGCCGCCGACCATTCCTGGAACACGAAGTCGCCGCCGGCCGCCGCCCAGGTGGAGCCGCTGTTGGCGCTCGTGAGGCCGGAGCCGCCGGAATAGGCGGTGTCGGATGCGCTGCGCCACCATCCGGCCGACTTGCTGCCGTTCGCGGGCGCCCGGATGACGATGGCATACGTCGTGCCGGCGTTCAGGATCGCCGGCGACGAGAACGTGAGGGTGGTCAGAGCCGTGGACGTGGAAGAACCGGCGAGGCTGTTGGTGTCCACGGTGGCGGAGCACAGGTCTGTCCCCACCGGGACGCCGGAACTCGTCGCCCTGATGCTCACCGTCAACGTCGTGGAGCCCTGGCTGGACTTGAAGACCGCCAGCTTCACGTAGTCGATGGCGTGCGTGGTCGACGGGGTGAAGGTCTGGGCGAGCCAGTCGGATGACTTGGCGTCGATCGACGAGGGGGCGGCACCGGTGTAGCCCTCGTACACGGTGTCCGACAAGGCCGGTCCGACGACGAGCAGTGCGGTGAGGAGCGCGGCGGCGCAGCAGGCGCACACGCTCAGAAGGATCCTGCGCCCCACCCTCGCGATAGCCACGGCAGCACCCCTCCAAGCCGATTGTCCAGACCCGTCCCCGACGCTCCGGAGGAGGATGCCACTATATCATCGGCATGTTCAGGCCCGGCTGGACCAAGGTCCAACAACGGGCCCCGCCGCCCCAGATGCTACATGTCCGCGAGACGCGCCTCGTCGACCGGGATCATGTACTTGATATCGCTCTTGTTGATGAAGATCGTGCCGAGCTCCAACGGCTCCGAAGCGGCCTCTCCCGGCTTTTCGTGAGTGACCGTCGCCTGAACGAGGACGAGGAACGGATTGCGCTCGTTGAGCACGTCCGAAAGCCTGATGCCCGGCAGGTGCACCAGTCCCTCGCAGCTGTAACCGCCGGCCTCTATGTGCACCCGGACCTTGCGGTCCTCCTGATGAAAGATCGAATCCATGCCCTCTCCTTGTCTTGCCGGTCCATCCCGGGCGGACCCATCGCATGGCGGGATGGAGGCGATCGTTCGCCACGGGACTGCTATCGGCAGGTGAGCGCGCTGGGATTAGAGTGCGGCCGGCGGTCGAGCCGGACGAGGCGGCACTACTTCAGCGTGATGGTGAGCAGGTGCTGGACGCCGTCGCCCAGGTCGGCGCTGATGACGTAGGCGCCCTTCGCCCAACCCATGGTGCTGATGCCGAAGGCCTGGCCGGCCACGTACCGATATTCGCCGGTGGGGGCCCAATACGTGAAGGGTTGGGCGTCCACCTTCTTGACCCCGCCCGGTCCGGTGATGGTCAGGAGGGCCACGGCGTTCGTCAGCTTCGACCGCAGCTTGAACGCCACCTTCAAGGCGTCCCCCACGCGCAGGGCGGGCTTGGTCGGGTCCGTCCATTTGGCCCAGCCGTAGACGACGTAGATGGAGGTCGTGAAGACCGCCTTGTTTCCGTGCGCGTCCGTGGCGACGAGGTCGAGCTTCGTCGGGCCGCCCAGGCGGAACACGGACGGCAGCGAAGTCCCATAGGTGATCGATACGGCGCCGCTGACCCTGTCGCTGGCGGTCACGCCGAGCATCGACGCGGTCACGGTCGCCCCGGCAGGCCCGCTGGCATAGAAGGTGTAGCTGGTCTTGGCCGCGATCACCGGAGCGGAGGTGTCGACCACGGTCACCTTGAACGTCTTGGTCGCCGTGTGACCCGCCGCGTCCGTCGCCGTGACGGTGACGGTGGTGGCCTTGTCGAGCGCGAACACCGAGCCGGAGGCCGGGGACGAAGTCCACGTCACCCCGCCGTCGACCGGCTCGACGGCGCTCACCAGACTGGTGAAGCTGACCCGGGCACCGGTGGCGCCGGTGGCTTCCACCGTCATGTCGGCCGGCACGGTGATGACCGGCGGCGTGTACGGCACCGGCTTGTTGTAGGTCACCGTGTCGTCCGTGGACGTCGACGCCGGGTTGGCGTTGGCGATCGAGTCGACGGCGACACCCGCAGGCACGCTCGCGGTGACTGTGCCTGACGCCGTCATCCCGCTGACCGCCACGTGGTAGGTGGTGCCATCGTTGGGCGACGCTTCGGACACAGTCGCGGTCGTGGCACCCGCCGTGCCGCCCAGGACCACGTCGCCGGTGGCGAATCCGGTCACCGGCTCGCTGAACACCACGGTGAACATGATGGGCCCGGAGGTCGCGGGATCGGACTGGCTCGATGCCTGGTCGATGGTCACGGCCGGATCGTGGAGGTCCACGGTGAACGTCACGGAGACGGTGGTGGAGTTACCGGCGACGTCGATGGCTTCCACGGTCACGGTGTGGACCCCCTCGGCGTACGGCCCCAGCTTCTGCCCGTTCCGCGTGGGCGAGGCCTTCCCGTCCTCCCAGACGAGGATCACCGGGACGCCGGCCGGCTGGCCGAGCGCGCCGAGGCCGCTGGAGGCTGCCGGAGCAGTGTCGGATACCGTGTAGTCGAGTTCCGGATCGGGCTGCGTGACCCGCTCGCCGTCGCTCAACGAGGTGATGCTCAATACCGGGGCGGTCTTGTCCACCGTCAAGAGATCACCGGTGGTGTAGGCCGACTGCAGAGCCGTCCCGTCGGCGGCGCTGGTGATGCCCGACAGCTGTTTGTCCAGATGCAGATCGATCGTCCCATCCCCCGTCCCCGTATCGACAGTGACGGTCCAGGTGTCGCCCGAAGTGCCGCTTTCCGTCGCCACCGAACTGATGCTCGGGGCCTTGGTGAACCCGGTGGTGGCCATGCTGAAGTGATGCGTGTCTACGCCGGTCACCGGTTCGCTGAAGGTGACGGTGAAGTCGGCGGTGGCCGCGTTCGTCGGAGTGGCGACCGGCACGATAGAGACCACGGTGGGGCCCGTCACGACCGGGTTGAGAGTGTAGGTCTCGCTGCCGACGTCCGAGGAGTTGCCCGCGGCGTCGATGGCCACGAACTTGAGGGTGGTGGTGGCCGCGAGGCTGATCGCGCCGACGTAGGCCGTGCTGGAGCCATCCGGGGTCGACCCATCAACGGTGTAGTGGACGGACGCCGTCGCGTCGGATGACTCGAGTGTCACGTCGATAGAGGAATCGAAGCTGGTGCCGGCGGGCGTCGCTGTCACGGTCGGAGCCACCGAGTCGTAGGTGCGCGTGAGCGTCAAGGCGGCCGTGTTGCCGATGCCACTCGCATCCTGGGCAGCATCCACCGCGACATCGACCGTGACCGCCCCCTGGCCGCTCGGGGTCACGTCGAACGTAAAGGCGCTGCCGCTCCCGGCGAAGTTCGAGACCGCGCCGTTGCCCACGGTGATGTCGGCGGCGGTGAAGCCCGTGACATCCTTGGTGAACGTGGCCGTCACGTGGATGGGCGAAGAATTGGTGACCGCGGCCGCGCCGGAATCGAGGGAGACGCCGGGCGCCACGTCGATGACCAGCTGGCCGGAGGCCGAGCCTGTGTAGTCCGTCTCGTCGATGGTGGCGGTGACGTCGTAGGTGCCGGCATCGGTCGGATCGGTGACTTCCGTGCCGCCCTGGCTGTACGCGATGCTCACGCCAAGACCCGCCGGGTCCGTGGTGGCGCCGGCATGGTGGGCACTGCCGTCGTAGGCGTGGACCAGGTCGGTGAGAGTGACTTTGGCGGCTGCCTTGGCGATGGTGACCTGGCCGGAGCCGGAGTCGGCCTGGTAGTTCGCGTCACCCGCGAACGACCACGTCTGGGTGCCGCCCGGGGCGTCGGTGTAGTCGGCGCCGAGGGTGACCAGATCGCTCAGGTCCTCGCCTTTGGCGCCGGTCGCAGTGATGGTGATGTCGTGCGGGGCACCGTCGTAGACGCCGGTGTAGTCGGTGGCCTTGATGGTGGCCTACGCCTTGGTGATGGTGACGGAGCCGGAGCCGGAGTCGGCCTGGTAGTTCGTG
>CAIQPS010000069.1 GCA_903873715.1 uncultured Actinomycetes bacterium | reverse complement strand
CCGGCATGCTGCTCTTCGACACCCGGTCGGGGGGCAGGTTCGGAGGCACCGGTATCCCGTTCCCGTGGGCTCTCGCCAGGGAGGCTGCCGACGGCACCCCGTTCCTGGTGGCCGGGGGATTGGGCCCTGGGAACGCGGCCGAGGCCCTCCGGGTTTCGGGGGCCGTAGGCATCGACGTCTCGAGCGGGGTCGAGAGCTCGCCCGGGATAAAGGACGCGGCTTTGCTCCGCGCCCTGTTCGGTTCACTAGTGCGGAAGGAAGAAGCACGTTGACCACACAGCACCGTTTCGGCCCCTATGGAGGCCGGTATGTCCCGGAGACCCTGGTCTCCGCCCTGGAAGAGCTGGACGCCGCCTACGAGCGTTACCGCGACGACCCGGCCTTCCTGGCCGAGCTGCACACCCTACAGACCGACTACGCAGGCCGTCCCACGCCGCTCTTCCGGGCGGACCGCCTTTCCGCCCGGGCCGGCTGCCGGGTGTATCTCAAGCGGGAGGACCTCGCGCACACGGGCGCCCACAAGATCAACAACACGCTCGGGCAGATCCTGCTCGCCACCCGGATGGGCAAGAAGCGCATCATCGCCGAGACCGGCGCCGGCCAGCACGGCGTGGCCACCGCCACGGTCGCCGCCCTGTTCGGCCTGGAGTGCCACGTGTACATGGGGGAGGAGGACATCCGCCGCCAGGAGCTCAACGTGTTCCGGATGCGCCTGCTTGGAGCCGAGGTGCTGCCGGTGACCTCCGGCAGCGGCACCCTCAAGGACGCGACCAACGAGGCCATCCGCGACTGGGTGGCCAACGTGGGGGACACCCACTACATCATCGGGTCGGTGGTGGGCCCGGCGCCGTACCCAGCGATGGTCAGGGACTTCCAGGCCGTCATCGGCGAGGAGACCCGGAGCCAGGTCATGGAAAAGGAAGGCCGGCTGCCCGACGGGCTGGTGGCCTGCGTCGGGGCCGGCAGCAACGCCATCGGGCTGTTCACCGAGTTCATCGGCGACGCCGGCGTGCGCATGGTGGGAGTGGAGGCCGGCGGTCTCGGCCTCGACAGCGGAAAGCACGGCGCCTCGCTGGCGCGAGGCGCCACGGGAATCCTCCACGGCTCGTTCTCCTACGTCCTGCAGGACGAGGACGGCCAGATCCAGGAGGCCCATTCCGTATCGGCGGGCCTGGACTACCCGTCGGTGGGCCCCGAGCACGCCTTCCTCAAAGACTCCGGCCGGGTGGAATACACATCGGCCACCGACGAGCAGGCGCTCGAGGCGTTCCAGGCGCTCTCCCGGCTGGAGGGCATCATCCCGGCGCTGGAGAGCGCGCACGCCATCGCCTTCTTGTTGAGTGGAGAGCACGGCTTCGGCGCGGAAGACGTCGTCGTGGTCAGCCTTTCAGGCCGCGGGGACAAGGACGTGTACAGCGTGGCCGGCATCCTGGGGGTGAAGAGATGAGCGCACTCGAGAGCAGACTCACCCAAGCCTTTCGCACCGCGGGGCACCCGTTGCTGATCCCGTATGCGGTGGGCGGATACCCGGACAAGGCATCGTGCGCGCGCATCCTCCGGGCCTACGCCGAGTCCGGCGCCGGGATCGTCGAGATAGGGGTGCCGTTCTCCGACCCGCTCGCAGACGGGCCTGTGATCCAGGGTGCGTCCGTCCAGGCCCTCAAGGGCGGCATCCGGCCCGCCGACGTGATCGACCTGGCTTCCGGACCGGCGCAGGCCGGGGTCCCGGTGGTGCTGATGACCTACCTCAACACGATCCTGGCCTACGGGCCTGCGCGTTTCTTCGCAGACTGCAGCGCCAAGGGCGTGGCCGGGGTGGTGGTGCCGGACGTGCCGGTGGAGGAAGCGGGCGACCTGCAGCGCACCGCCGGGCAGAGCGGGGTGGACGTCATCCTCCTTGCCGCCCCCACCAGCACCGACGCGCGCCTCGAGCGCATCGCTTCGGCCGCCTCGGGGTTCATCTACTGCGTGTCGACCACCGGCGTGACCGGGGCCCGGGCCGCGCTCAGCGCCGGCCTGCCCGCGTTCGTCGAGCGCGTGCGCCGCTATACGGACCTGCCGCTGGCCGTGGGCTTCGGGGTCTCGACCGCGGAACAGGCGGGGGAGGTCGCCCGGTTCGCGGACGGGGTCATCATCGGGAGCAGCCTGGTGGACATCGTGCGCAGGGGCGAGGATCTCGATGACGCCCTGGCAGGGGTACGGGAGTTCCTCACGGGCGCAGGTGAAGCCGTGGGCGCGCGGGAACGGACGGTGTGACGGTCAGTCGAGAAGAAGGGCCGCCGTGGGCGGCAGAGATCCCGGGGGACCTCAGTGGGTGATGAGGACACCCTCTTTTTCGAGGTATTCCTTGAGCGTCTGCGGCCGGATGCCGTACAGCCCCGAGATGTAGTTGAGATCGTCCTTGCGGATGGTCAGCACTTCCTGGGACGGATCGTCACGGAGCTTGCGCAGGAAGGCGAGGTAGGTCTCGAGGGGGCGCCGCTCTTCCGGCCCGAGCCGGTCGAGGAGATCCAAGCGGATGCGGAGCGGGGTGCCCTTGCTGAGCGCGCTCTGGAACTCCGGCTCGTCCTCGACGTCGAGTATCGACATGGGGGACTGACCGTAGATGGTCGAGAGCTCGTAGAGCCGCTCGAGACTCAGGCTGCGCTTGCCGCGCTCGTAGGCGCTGAGCGTCGATACCACGAAGGAATCGCCCGATCGCTCGCACACTTCCTGGAGGCTTAGACCACGGTCCTGCCGAAGCCGGCGGAGCCGTTCTCCCACCAGTTCGGCGTAGCGGCGTTCGCGTTCTTGTTGTCTCTCGTCCATGGCAAAAAGCATAACAGCACCACGAAACAAAATCTACGGGCGTTGCGAGATTTCCGTAGAAAAGTTTCGTGACAGTGCGAACGGCCGTTTCAAGGCTTCACGGGTGGGAAGAGTGCCGAAGGCGGGGATCGAACCCGCACGAGGTGTTAGCCCCACTGGAGTTTGAGTCCAGCGCGTCTGCCAATTCCGCCACTTCGGCTGATGGGTGTCCGGCGAGAGGCCGGCGGTGCGTATTATAGTCGAACGCGAGCCCAGGGGAAGGGTGCCGGAAGGCGGTGATCGCCGGTTTTCGACGCCGGTCAGGCGGAACGCCTTACCACTTGGCGAGACGAGAAACGGGTTTGTGTGCCACTCAGCGGAGCACGATTCCGCTGAACGGGATTTGTGCCCTGCGCACGTGCCTGCGCCTATCCTACCGAGCGTTAGGAAACGGAATGGTGTAGAGTAAATCTCGAACTCGATTTCAAAGTTGAGTCAAGATCCGGGCATCCGGGTCGTTTTTGTTCGCCCGCCAGGGTCCATGCGCTACGCTCTGAGACCTCGAGGTGGGAAGTATCGATAGGCAACATGCGGAGGTTGATGTATGGCTATGGACAAACTGATCCTGACCGTGGCGACCACGGGCGCGATGACCACCAAGGACAACACGCCGTATCTGGCCACGCAGCCCGAACAGATCGCCGACGAAGTCCAGCAGTGCTGGGAAGCCGGTGCCGCCATCGCCCACATCCACGTCCGCACCGAAGACGACAAAGCCACCATGGCGGTCGACCGCTTCGAGAAGACGGTCTCCCTGGTGCGCGAGCGCTGCCCGGGCCTCATCCTCAACATGACGTCCTCCGGCGGCCTCGGCTTCAGCGACGAGGAGCGCATCCTTCCGCACACCATCCTCAAGCCGGACATGGGCACCTTCGACGCCGGCTCCATGAACTTCTACAAGGGTGTCTTCCTCAACCCGCCGCTCTTCCTCGAGAAACTCGGCGCGGCCTACATCGAGAACGGCATCAAGCCCGAAGTCGAAGTGTTCGACGCCGGCATGGTCTGGAACGCGAAGCGTCTTGCCAAAGACGGCTTCCTCAAGACCCCCATCCACTTCCAGTGCTGCATGCACGTGCACGGCGGCATGGAAGGCACCGCGAAGAACCTCTCCTTCCTCGTCGACTCCCTGCCTGAAGGCTCCACCTGGTCCGCCTTCGGCTGCGGCCCCACCGCCGACCTGATCATGGCCATGGCCATCACCATGGGCGGCCACGTGCGCGTGGGCATGGAAGACAACGTCTATATCAGCAAGGGCGTCCTTGCCAAGCACAACGTGGAGTTCATCGAGAAGGCCAAGCGCGTGGCTGCTGAGTTCAACCGCGAGATCGCGACGCCGGACGAAGCCCGCAAGATCCTGGGCCTCCCGGCGGCCAAGTAAGTACCTCGGTTTCACTCGGCCGGGCTCAGGCCCGGCCGTTTGATCTCCCGCATCGGGCGCCGCCGGCGCCTAGCGGGGGATGATGGCGGAAAAGGCGACGTTGGTCGCGTTATGTAGGGAGTGAAGAATGAAGAAGGTTGGCATCGGCGACTCTCAGCGGTACTTCCCCCCGGCTCACAACGACTGCTCCTGCTTCAGGTTGCAGGGCCAGGCCGAGACGGGCACGACCCAGTTCTCTCTGGGTTGCACGCACTTCCTGCCGGGCGGCGGTGCTGACTTCAGCCCGAGCCGGCCGTTCGACACCATCTATTTCTGCATCGCCGGTGAGGTCACCATCACCGACAAAGACGGCAACGACACCGTCCTCAAGCAGTGGGACTCGATCTACATCGCTCCGGACGAAGGCCGTTCCATCCAGAACAAGACCCAGTTCCCGGCCAGCATGATGGTCATCCTGGGCACCCCGCCCAAAGCCTGAGCGGCGGGCACGGACAAGGCAATACCAAACGAGACAGAGATCGTTGAGCGGGAGGTAAGAAATGGTTGATGACACCCCCAGGAAGACCGTTGAGGAGCTGAGGAACATCTTCAGCCTCGAAGGCAAAGTCGCGGTCGTCACCGGCGCCGGCGGTACGCTGGGCCATGCGATCGCCAAGGGCCTGGCCGTGTTCGGCGCGGATGTCGCCTGCTGGGACATCAAGCCGGAATTCCAGGAAGACGTCGTGGCCGACATCAAAGCGCTCGGCCGCAAAGCCACCGCCAGCGGCGTGGACGTGACCTCCGACGAGAGCGTCAAAGGCGCCATGGAGCAGGTCATCGCCGACTTCGGCAAAGTCAACATCATGGTGACCGTGGCCGGTTCCGCCGGCAACCGCCAGCCCGCCGAGACCTTCGACATCAACGAGTGGCAGAAGGTCATGAACATCAACGTGCGCGGCACCATGCTGTGCGCCAAGTACGCGGGTGCTGAATACATCAAGCAGGGCGACGGTGGCAAACTCATCACCATCGGCTCGGTCCGCGGCTTCCTCGGCCATCCCGGTGGCTACGCCGCCTACGGCACGTCCAAAGGCGCCGTCCATCTGCTCACCAAGCAGCTGGCCACCGAGTGGGCCAAGTACAAGATCAACTGCAACGCCATCGCGCCGTCCATCTTCTGGACCCCGCTGACGCAGCAGATCAAGAACGACCCCGAGATGGTCAAGATCTTCATGCAGCGCATCCCGATCGGCCGGGCCGCCGAGCTCGATGACTTCATCGGCGCGGCTGTCTACCTGTCGTCCCCGGCGTCCGACTACGTGACCGGTGTCATCCTGTCCGTCGACGGTGGCGCGGTGGCCGGATGATGAAGCTGGAAGACGTCAAGAAGATCGCCATCGTCGGTGGCGGCAGCATGGGCCACGGCTGCGCCATGGTCTTCGCCCAGGCCGGTTATCCGGTGGGCATGTACAGCCGCCGTCTCGAGACCCTGGAGAAGGGGCTCGAAGCCATGCGTGCCGATCTCACCTTCTTGGCGGAGCGCGGCCTGGGCCGGCTCGACGAAGTCGACGCCATCATGGCCCGCGTGAGCACCACCCAGGATATGGCGGAAGCTGCCGCGGACGCGGACTTCGTGCTCGAGTCTGTCGCTGAGGACATGGCTCTGAAGCAGGACGTCTTCTCCAAGCTGGACGCCATGTGCAAGCCCGACGCCATCCTGGCGACCAACACGTCGGTCATGAGCCCGACCGAGATCGCCAGCACGTCGAAGAAGCGCGACCGCATCATCGGCACCCACTGGTGGAACCCGCCGTTCCTGATCCCGCTGGTAGAGGTCGTGCAGACCGAAGAGACGCCGCAGTGGGTCATCGACGTGACGATGGACCTGCACAAGGCCATCGGCAAACGCCCGGTGCACTGCAAGAAAGACGTCCCCGGCTTCATCGCCAACCGCCTGCAGCACGCCCTGTGGCGTGAGGCCCTCTCCATCGTCGAGCGCGGCATCGCCGACGCCAAGACCGTGGACGAGAGCCTCAAGTACGGCCCCGGCCTCCGGCTCCCGGTGCTGGCTCCGTGCGAGAACGCCGACATGGTGGGTCTCGACCTCACCCTGTCGATCCACAACTACGTGCTCAAGTACCTGGAAGACTCCCACGAGCCCTCGCCGCTCCTCAAAGAGAAGGTGGAGAAGGGTGAACTGGGCTTCAAGACCGGCGGCGTCGGCTACCAGACGTGGACGCCGGAGGAGCAGAAGGCCCTGCGTGCACGGCTTCTCGGCTACCTCACCAAAGCCATCCGCGAGATGAACGAGGCGGAAGGCAAGTAACTAGTATGGGCCCGTCGGGTCGGGAGGCTGCTGAAGAGTGATTTCTCGCTGCAGGAATGCGATGGGTACGCGCGAGAGTAGGACGCAGGGAGCGAGCATAGCACCGCTATGTGAGCGACCGAGGACACAGTATCGCGCCGCCCAGCGCATTCCGGCAGCCGAGTCGTCGCTCTGAAGCAGGCGACCTGCCCGTGAGTCGATAGGTAACTCTCACAAGGAGAAGAGTAGGAACCATGGGGAAAAAAGTCTTTGTTGACCTGACCCACCCCTTCAGCGTGGAGATCCCGCGTTGGCCGTACTTCGTGAAGCCGGTCATCGACTCCATGCACACCATCGCCAAGGGCGGCGTCCTCACCCAGCGTGTGGACTGCGTCCAGCACACCGGTACCCATGCTGACGCCCCGCGTCACGTCATGGAGCGGGAATTCGACGGCCGTCGCGCCCGTTACACCCACGAGATGCCGGTCGACGCCTACACGGGCGAAGCCGTCTGCCTCGAGATCAAGATCCAGCCCTGGGGCCTCATCGGTCCGGCCGAACTCGAAGACGCGTGCAAGCGCGCCAACATCAAGCCTGAGGAACTCGAAGGCATGGTCGTGTGCCTCAACACCGGCATGCACCGCCTCTTCGACGACTCCAAAGACTACTACCACTACAGCTGCGGCACGGGCATCGAAGCCGGCAAGTGGTTCGTCAAGCACAAGGTCAAGTGCGTGGCCATGGACTCCCAGGCTCTGGACCACCCGCTCCACACCGCCATGGGCAAAAACGGCCCGCCGATGATGAACCTCCGCGGCGCCACCGGCAAACCGATCACCGATGAGTACATCGAGAAGTTCGGTATCGAAGCCTACGCCGAATTCGACAAAGAGGTCTACATCCAGGTCCACGGCAAAGCCGCTTACGACGCCAAGTTCGGCGAACTCGAAGCGATCGGCCAGGAAGGTACCTGGGAGCCGTGCCACAAGTACATGCTCGGTAACGGCATCGTGGGCGTCGAGAACCTCGGTGGGGACCTCGACAAAGTCGCGGGCAAACGCTTCCGCTTCTTCTGCTTCCCGATCCGCTGGTACATGGGCGACGGCGCCATGGTCCGTTGCGTGGCCGAGATCGACGAAGACGACATCGTCAAGGGTGTCGCGGACCGTACGTACACCTACGGCGGCACCGGCTACGGCCCGGTCAACGAGACCCAGCCGTACCCGATCTACCCGATGGCCGACCCGACCGGCAAGTAGGTCTTCCGTACCCGTTCGCGAATAGCGACCGGGCCGCCATCCAAGATGGCATTTCGGCCCCCCGCCGGTGAACCGGCGGGGGGCTTTCTTCTTCTCTGACGACCCCGCGACGATGGTCGGCGCATCCGTCAAACTACTGAGCGGTAGTTAGGCTACAATGTCTGTTCGACAAGGTCTTATCCGTCAGGGGCTCCTGGCCGACATGGAGGCACCGCTACAGTGAAGAAATGGAACATGGTCATCGACTGCGCTCGGTGCCACGACTGCAACAACTGTTTCCTCGCCGACAAGGACGAGTTCGTCGGGAACGACTTCCCGCCGTATTCGGTGGCGCAGCCCTGGTCGGGCCATCGGTGGATGAACATCGAGCGGAAGGAACGCGGCCAGTACCCCATCGTGCAGACCGGCTATCTGCCGAAGCCCTGCCTCCACTGCGCCGACGCGCCGTGCATCGACGGCTCTCCCGCGGGGACCATCTATCGCCGCGAAGACGGCCTGGTGATCATCGACCCCGAGAAGGCCAAGGGCCACCCGGAGATCGTGGGCACCTGCCCGTACGGCGCCATCTACTGGAACGCCGAAGCGGACGTCGCTCAGAAGTGCACCGGTTGCGCCCACTTGATCGACCAGGGCTGGACCGAGACCCGTTGTTCGCAGGTCTGCCCCACCAACGCCATCAAAGTCGTCTTCGCGGACGACGCGGAATGGGCGGCGCTCATCCAGAAGGAAGAACTCCGGGCGCATCGCGAGGAACTTCGCACCAACCCGCGGGTGATGTACAAGAACCTGCACAAATGGGACAAGGTCTTCGCGTCGGGTAGCGTGGCGTTCAAAGATACCGACGACTGCGCGGACGGCGCGGCCGTGACCGTCTCGATCGATGGCGCGACGGCCGGTGAGGGTGTCGTGAACAACTACGGCGAGTTCGTCGTGGACAGACTGGAGCCTGGCAAGAGCTACACCGTGCGCATCAGCGCCGACGGCTACAAGGCCGTCGAGCGGACGGTCACGCTGAGAGAGAGCCTGAACCTCGGGCTGGTCATGCTGGAGAAAGCCTAGGGGCTGCCCGCGGACACGCAGGAACACGCATAGTTGGACTATCGAAGGGCTCGCCGCACAGGCGGGCCCTTCTTGTTCCGCACAACGGTACCGGGGACCATTCGGCAGGACACTTGTGCCGGGACTTCATCCGTAGCAGTATTGAGTATCGGCCCGCCCGTATAGTAGGGGCGGAAAAGCAAGTATGGGGGATTAGCAGTCAGTCTTCCGCATGGCGGTCGGTCGCGCCATGGGGCTGCTGGAAGGCGCCCGGTGCGTTCCGGTGGCCGCGGCTTCGTGTTCCAGCAGCCCAAAAGCAGCGAAAAGTCGTGCAAGAGAAAAGAGAGGTAGGAATGGGCGAAATAGTTCGCATGACGAACTCATCCACGGGTGGCCCGGTCTTCGTCTACGTGCAGGACGGCAAGATCGTCCGCATCACCCCGATGGACTTCGACGACAAGGTCGACGCCGCATCGTGGAAGATCGAAGCCAGGGGCAAGACGTACAGCCCGCCGCGGAAGACCACCTACTCGGTCTACACCGCGGGCTTCAAGTCCATGATCTACTCCGACAAGCGCATCATGTACCCCATGATCCGTGAGGACTTCGATCCCAACGGCGAGCGCAACATCCAGAACCGCGGCGTCTCCGGCTACCGCCGAATCAGCTGGGACGAAGCCACCGACATCCTGGTCGCCGAGATCAACCGCGTCAAGCGTGAAGCCGGTCCGGCCGCCATCGTGACCAGCCCGAGCTCCCACCACATGTGGGGCAACGTGGGCTACCGCCACAGCACCTACTTCCGCTTCATGAACATGATCGGTATCACGTATGCCGACCACAACCCGGACAGCTGGGAAGGCTGGCACTGGGGCGGCATGCACATGTGGGGCTTCAGCT
>CAIQPS010000068.1 GCA_903873715.1 uncultured Actinomycetes bacterium | reverse complement strand
CGGGGCGGCCCTGTTCGTACTGCGAGGTGGAGGCGCCGCCGCGCAGCTGCGGCGCGGCCAGGGCTACTTCGCTCCCGGTCCGTCCGGGTAGCGCTTCATCATCAACCGGAGCAGGGCCTGGCCGCGGGTCACTTCTTCGTCGGTCGGTTCGGCCTTCTCGGCTATCTCCCGGAACGCGCGGAACTCTTCCTCGGTGAGGAGCCGCTCGTAGGGCACGGGCCCGCAGTCGCCCACCAGCACGAGGTCGGAATCGGTATCGGCGTGCTCGTTCATATCGACCCTCACGGTGTTCGAGGCGTGTCGTCCGCGTCACACGATACGCGAGACCGGGCCGGGCGGCCACCGGCCGCACGGGCGCACGCGCGGCCGGCCGCGAGGGCGGTCACCACCGCCCGGGCGGCCCGGCACCGAGACCGGATCAGCCTTCGGAGCCCGCTTCCCGGCGCCGTGCTACCATCCCCCCATCCTCGACACCCAGGAGGGCACGTCTCATGAAGATCTCCTCACTGCTCGGATCCCGCATGAGCTTCTCGTTCGAGGTCTTCCCGCCGAAGACCGACGCGGGCATGACGAACCTGCGGGACGCCATCGACCACTACTACGACTTCAAGCCCGATTTCATAAGCTGCACGTACGGCGCAGGGGGCACCAACGCCGGCCGCCACATGGAGGTCGTCGAGCTCCTCAAGAACGACGCCCGCACCGAGGTGATGCCCCACTTCACCTGCATCGGCAACACCCGCGGCCAGATCTCGGATGCCCTCAAGCAGTACGAGTCCCTCGGCCTCGAGAACATCCTGGCCATGCGTGGCGATCTCCCGGAAGGCTGGGAAGGCACCAACGGTGATTTCAGCAACGCCGACGGGCTCATCCGGTACATCAAGGGCGGGTTCCCCGATTTCTGCGTCGCGGCGGCCTGCTATCCGGAGAAGCACATACTCGCTCCCAGCTTCGACTCCGACATCGCCCATCTGCGCAGCAAGCAAGACAACGGTGCGGAGTTCCTCATGTCGCAGCTGTGCCACGACGTCGACGCCTTCTCGGCGTTCGTCGAGCGGATACGCTGGGCCGGCATCACGGTCCCGGTGGTCATCGGCATCATGCCGGCGCTGGTCAAGGACGCCATCATCCGCATGACCGTGAGCAACGGCTGCTCCATCCCGGCGGAACTCGCCGCGATCATCGGCAAGTACGGCGAGAAGCCCGAAGAGTTCAAGAAGGCGGGCATCGAGTACACGGTCAAGCAGATCCACAGGTTCATGGCGGCCGGCATCGGCGGGCTCCACATCTACACGCTGAACAAGTGGGAGGACGTGGAGGTCATCATGAACGAGTCGGGGATACGGAAGGACATCTAGACGTATACGCGGAGGCGGCGGACCGCCGCCAGGTCGACCATAGAACCATCGGAGGAGTCAGTGCCCAACCGTATCGCGCTTCTTGCAGTCCTGACCGTGCTCGTGCTGGCGCTTGCCGCCTGCGGCGGCTCGGCGGCCGCCACGACCACCGCACCCGCCGGAGCTACGACCGAGGTCTCGGGCTCGCCGGCCTCCGCCTCCGACCTGTTGACCGTGGCCGACGTCGAGAAGGTGAGCGGGCTCACCGGCATCAAGACCGTGGAGAAAGGCTCCCAGGCGGGCGCCGGCGGAGACGTGAACTTCGTCACCGCGGAAGGCAAGCTGGTGGTCATGGCCAGCTTCTACGGCGGGGCGCAGTTCGACACGTTCAACGGCACCACCAACTTCCGCGAACCGCTGTCCGGTCTCGGCGATGCGGCCTTCGTCGGCCCTTCGAAAGACGCGGGTGCCGGCGACACGCTGTACGAGGTGGCGTTCAAGAAAGGCGATCACACCGCGCTCCTCGTAACCTACTTCAAGAGTGGTTCCATGGAGGAGACGATGCTGAGCATGGACCAACTCAAGGAACTGGCGGGTATCGTCGCGTCCCGCTTGTAGGCCGCGAGCGCCGGCGTCTAGTCGAGACTCTCGATGACCGCCTCGGTCCTGTTGACGATCTCCGTGGCCGGGTCGGTCCCACCCAGCGACGCCTGCACGTCGGCGATGAGTTCCTCGAGGAAGGCCGTCGCCGCTTCGCGGCCGCTCGCCGCCAGGGCCTCGTCGACGTAGGCGAGCAGCCGGGTGGCGGTCGCCTCGTCCAGCGTTCCGGCGGCGGCCAGGTCTTCAATGAAGGGGCGCAGGTCGGGGAGGTTGGGGATGTACTCGGTAGCCCCGATATCCACGATCGGCGTGCCGTCGGCGTCGCCGTCCCTCACGCGTTTGTCACCGTAGAAGTCGTTGGTCCCCACCGGTGTCCAGACTACGTTGCCGTGCCTGCCGTAGTAGCCGGTGTCGATGCAGGGCGAGTCGTAGGCCAGACGGAAGTCCCCGCCATCGGGGTCCACGAGCAGAGGATCGGAGCCGAAGATGTTGGTCGCGTCGACCGCTATCCCGCAGAGGTCGCCGTTCGCCGGGCGCTCCAGGCTGGTGTTCCCGTAGAACAGGCAGTTCGCGAAGAGCGGGAAGCGCGAAGAGTCGAGACTATCCTCCACCGCGCCGCCGTCATACCTGACCGCATTGCAACTGAAGACGACGTTGCAGATGCTGAGCGAGTAGATCTCGCGCATGTAGATGGCGCCTCCGTAGTAGGTGCGGTGAGTGTACCGGGTGGTGCCCGGTTCGCCGTTCTTGTAGAAGGTGCTACTCCGGATGTTCACTCGGCCTCCGTCGTAGTAGATACCCGCACCCGCTTCGGTCGCGCAGTTGCCGTTGAAGACGCAGTCCGATATCGTCACGGCACTGGCATCGTTCAACATCCCGGCGCCATGGAATGCCTCGTTGACCTTGAACAAGCACCCGGTCACAGTCGGCCAGGACGCGTAGTTGTACATGCCCCCGCCGAAACTGCCCCAGTTACCGTCGAAGGTGCAGCGCTCGATGATGGGCGATGCTGTGAAGTTGCCCATCCCGCCTCCGCCGCTGAACGATGCGGAACCGCTGGTGTAGGCGTGGTTGTCGCGGAAGGTGCATCCGGTGATGACGGTCGGCATCTCAGCGAGGCTGTAATTCCCCGAGTTGCACAGCCCGCCGCCCTTGCCCCACCAGTAGCTGTCGCTGCCCGCTTGGTTGTCCTCGAACAGGCAACCGGTGATGGTCAACGCGCCCTGGTAGTTGAACAGCCCGCCGCCGGCATCCTTGGCCATGTTGTCGTGGAAGATGCAGTTCGAGATGGTGAATGCACTCTTGTTGCTGTAGAGGCCGCCGCCCATCGTGATGCCCGCTCCGTCGGCCTTACCGGCAGTGATGCTGAAGCAGTCGAGCACAGCGCCGGTCACCTCTGTCGCGGTCAGCACCCGATAGGTCCTCCCGTCCGTGCCCAGGTCTCCGCTCAGCACCGTGAGCCCGGCATCCGACCCGCGCTCCTTGAGCCACTTCTCATCTCCCGAGAAGCCGCCGTAGACATCCACGCCGCTTTTGAGGCTGAACGTCGCCGAGCGAGCATCGCCGACTTTGGTGAGGGCGCTGGGCACGTAGGTACCGGCGGCCACCCAGACGTCGTCCCCGGCCACCGCGGCGCTCAGGGCGCTTTGCAGGTCGGTGAAAGCGTTGACCCAACTCAAGCCGTCGTTGGTCCCCGCCGCATCGGAATCCACGTAGTAGACGATAGGAACGTGGACGACGGGCGCCGGCTTCGCCGAGGCCGTGCCGGCCAACACGAAGAACACTGCCAGCAACAGGACTGCGACCCAAAGGACGCGGACTACCATCCGGATTCTCGAACGCTCGGTGTTGCCCCGCTGTCTCATCGCACATCTCCCCTCGTGCCGGTGACCCTTCATCGATTATCACGGTGCGATGCGGGCGGTGGAACTGTCCCAGGGGACAGTCGAGGGACAGTCTGCTAGCGCGGAGAAACGGCCTGCCAGGGGAGGGTGACCTCTCCAAGCCGCCAGCGGGTGCGCCCACCCGCCGGGGAACGGGCGATGACCGGCCATGTCTGGGCGACGTGCTCGACGGCGGCGATCCAGCGCTGCCGGGGCCCGAACACCGCCTGAGGCGCCGCGACCGCCCACGACCGATCGAAAGCGGTGAGGAACTCGTGGATGCGCTCGCCGGGGACATTGCGGTGGATGAGCGTCTT
>CAIQPS010000067.1 GCA_903873715.1 uncultured Actinomycetes bacterium | reverse complement strand
GCCTAGGGACTTGGGCCAACCGGCCCCCCTATGCTGACGGCGGGGGCGGCCACGCCGCCGGCATCGCCGACACCAGCACCATCGAGTTCTGCATCACACCGTTCGATGATCTGCGCTGGGACAGCGCCGAGGCGAGCATGCCATCGCGCCTATCGGCCGGCAGCATCGTCGGCTTCATGATCAACGTGCCTGACTGGGATGTCCCGGGGACCTACCACGCGTTCCATAGCCTGCAGGGCGACGGCGCCCCATGGCGCTATGCCGACCGATTCGTCGATGGCCGCCTGCTCCCGGCCGCACCCACGGCTATACCGAGCACCACCTGGGCACGGATCAAAGTCAGTTTCAGGTAGGTAGGTGAGGGCGCGGCACAGCGTGCCGTCTGGCGGCCCCGGAGACCGCAGCGGCGATGGGCTTGGCACCGCAGCCTGCTGGGGACGGGGCCTCGAGGTCTGCACCGCGTCTTGGCGGCGCCGCCCCGGTGGCCAGGTCCCGATGCCTGGTCCCGATGGCGCGCTCCCCCGGTTAGCAAGAGAAAGGCTCACCGCATGCGGTTGCAGCCCGTTGTCCTGGCAGTCCTCGTCGGCGTTGGTAACCCGATGGCACGACGGCGAGGGTGCGGGCGGCCCGGCGCGGCACTCAGCCCCGCGGTGTGCCTCGGGCTCCTTCTCGCGGGGCTGGCGACGGCTCGTGCCGAGAGCCTGATCGCCTTCACCGCCCCGGACACCAGTGCAAGCGGTATCTGCGTCGTCAGTTCGTCGGGTGGCCAGCCGTGGGTGCTGACACCTGGCGGAAACGGTGACCGACAACCGACGTGGTCCGGTGACGGCGGCCGCATCGGTTTCGTGTCAGATCGAGAGGGGATCGGTGGGATCTGGGTGATGAACGCCGACGGGAGCGCCGCGACGCGTTTGGCGGGCGGTGGGCCGGGGACGGCCTTCAGTCACCCGGCCTGGGACCCAAACTCGGACCGCATCGCCTTCCAGTCGGAGCCGGCGTTAGCCCGTGACCGTCCGAAGATCTGGCTGGTGCGATCTGACGGCTCGGACCTCCACGAGGAATGGGCGATGTCGGGCGGGTACCTTGCGGTCATCCAGCCGGCTTGGGACGATGCAGAACTCCGGGCCATCCATCCCGTCGAGCCGTTCTACTTCGACCAGGTTGACTACCGGTCCGCCGTCGTCTCATACAGCTTCTCGGACATGGTGGGCATCCACCAGTTGCCGCTCGCAATCCGCCATCTCGCCCCGTTGGGCCCCGTGGGCGACAACGGACGGTTCGCCTGTGACGCCGACGGCGATATCTGGGTGGACGCGAACACCAATCTGACCCACTCGCCGGAGATCGCGGAGACCGATCCCTGCTGGTCTCCTGACGGCACGCGGATCGCGTTCGCACGTGAGGGGTGGGTCTGGACCATGGCGGTGGACGGCAGCGACGCGCGGAGGCTGGTGGCGGGAACCGATCCGGCGTGGTCGCCAGCGCTGACCACCACAGCGCTGCTGCCTGTGACTTGGGGGCAAGTCAAGGCGGGGCATTAGCGCTTGGTGGGTTGCCTTGGTGTGGGGAGGCGTCGCTGGTAGGGCGCGTCTCGCGCAGAGTCGTCTCTCGTCAGCTTGCCAATCTGCCCGGCAACCGGGCAGAATGCCGGCCCCCGCGCGTACCAGGAGCGCCAGGGCTGGGCCAGCGAATTCGCAGGCATCATCGAGGGGTGATTACCGTGCGGCTCGAGACCGACAGGCTAGTCATCAGGACGTTCTCCGAAGGTGATCTGGCTGACTTCGCCAAGCTGCTGGATATCCCGGAAGTCGGCGGCTGGCAGCAACAGCGCAGCAACCCGAGGCGCTTTTTGGACTGGCATATATCCAACTACCTCGCGATGGACATCGTCCGCGGAATCGTCTGCCTGGGAGTGTTCGACAAATCGAACGGCGCGATTTTGGGCGCGGCGGGGGCGGGCGAACACGATGACCTGCATGAGACCGAGGTGTTCTTCAGCCTGATTCCTGCCGCTAGGGGTAGCGGATACGCCCGAGAGGCAGCGGCCGCCGTCACGGAATGGGCGCTGGCCGGGTACGACATCCCGTACCTGATCGCCACCGTTGCCGTCGGCAACAGCGCCTCACAAAAGGTGGTCTCCGGTTGCGGTTACGCCCTGGTCGATGAGCGGGTGCTACTTGTGCATGTCTCAGGCCGGAGCGAGCGGTTCCGGTATTACCGGCGCTACCGGCGCCCAGAGGGTTGATGGAGCTCGCCCATGGCGGCACCTCGGCTGGCCATGGTGATCGTTGACCCGGTGCCGTCCTGGATACCCACACCTTGTTCCGGCGACGGGTGACAGACCGGCCGACGTACCGGTGACGGGGTGGTGCTGCGTTGGCACCCAGAGCGCTGTCCAGGACATCATCGGTGCAGGCGTTGGGGACATCGCCATCGACGGCTAGGCCCCCCAGTGAAGGGAGCCCTGCGACCGTCGCCCCGTGCCCATCGCATTGCCATACCGGACTGCGGTCGATATACTGAGCGTTGTACGATATCGATAAGGGGTCCGCGATGACGACAGTCACCATCTCGCCTAAGTTCCAGGTGGTCATCCCCAAGACGATCCGCGAGCGTCTCGGCCTGCACCCGGGTCAGCAGGTGCAGGCCATCGAGTATGACGGCCGCATCGAGTTCGTTCCGGTCCGCCCCATCTCAAGCATGCGTGGGTTCCTTTCCGGCATCGACGCCACCGTCGAGCGTGACGAGGACCGCGGATGAACGTCGTCGACTCCTCGGGATGGCTCGAGTTCTTCGGCGACGGTCCTCATGCGGAGTTCTTCTCCACGCCGCTCTCCGACGCGTCTTCGCTCGTGGTCCCCGTCATCACCGTCTACGAGGTCTTCAAGCGTGTGCTTCTCCATCGTGGTGAGGGACCGGCCCTCGAGGCGGTGGCCCTGATGCAGCAGGGTGAGGTCGTTGAGCTCACGAGCGCCTCGGCCATCTCCGCGGCACGGCTGAGCCTTGAGGCCTCACTTCCCATGGCCGACGCCATCATCTTGTCTACGGCCCGCGCGAGAGGGGCAACGTTGTGGACGCAGGATGCTCACTTCGAGGGCATGGACGGCGTGAAGTACGTCTCGGCGAGGTCTGACTAGCAGAGAAATCGAGCGGCCAGCGTCGGGTAGACTGCCGGGGTTTACCCGGCCTCTGAGCTGGTTGGTTACCTCCCAGGAAGGTAAGGGTGGCCTTCGCGCCATTTCCACACCTTCAGAAGCCACCTCCTGCCGCGGGTGCCGCCGTCGGTCGCGGTGTATACCTGGGCGTGCTGCCGGCCGGCGACTTCCGGGCGGTGACGCGGATGGTGCTGATGAAGTAGGCCTGGGCCACGCAGTCTGGCACGCGGTCCCCGTCGAGGCTGGGTCCTTGGCGGGGACCGTTCCGTTTGGGTCCGGTGCCTCCACCCCGATATGGGCGCGTCGGCGCACCCGGGCGTGGATGGGAACGCGAGGACGTGTCTCTTGTCTCTGGGTAGTCCCACAAACGCTCGGTTGTGAAACACTCTGGCCGCACCCGAGGAGCCGTCGGCGGCGTCTGCGGATCCGCGGCGGTCCTCATGTTGGCGCGTCGGCGGCGACCCACCAATGCCGCGTCGCCGGCGCGCCCTCGCTCCTCGTCGGTGACTCCGCCCGCGGGGACCATGGGCCAGCGGGGTAGTCGGCGGGGACCGTGATGCCCAGCGACTACGGCGTGACCTGGCGCCAGGCCACCGGCCGGCAGAGCCCTGGCGTTGGCCCGCCTGCGGCTGCAGGTCAGTCCGGCGATCGTCCCCGGGGACCATGGGCTAGCGGGGTAGTCCACGGTGACGATGATGGCCCGCGACGATGACAGCGCGACCTCGCGCCAGGCCACCGGCCGCCAGGGCCCTGGCGTTCGCCCGCCGGCGACTGCAGGTCAGTCCGGCGGTCGTCCCCGGGGACCGTTGGCCAGCGGGGTAGTCCGCGGT
>CAIQPS010000066.1 GCA_903873715.1 uncultured Actinomycetes bacterium | reverse complement strand
GGCTTCGTTGACCTTGAGCACGTATCCCGCGACCGGGTCCGAACCGGGCACCGTCACCTCGATGGCGAGCCGTTCGATGGCGCCCTCGGGACAGGCCTCTTCGCACTTGGCGCACGCCGTCTGCAGACACGTCTGGCCCTTGACGGCAGTGGTGGTCGGGTTGACGGTTGACGCCAGCCGCGCGACCGACGGGCGATAGGCTCCCTCGTGCCAGGCCGAGCAGGCCAGTTCGCACATGTGGCAGCCGGTGCATTTCTTACTGCTGATCATCACGTGAGGCATCGGAGTTCCTTTCTCCTGAGACCGGCGTCAGATGCGCACGTCCACGCCCAACTGGGCGAGGCGGTCCTCGGTGGGCACGCCGTTCTCGTCCCAACCCCGGAGTGTGTAGTACTGCTGGATGGCTTCCCTGAAGGCCTGTTCGCCGATGGCCTTCCCGGCGGACGGGCCGTCCGCGAAGGCGGACTTCTCCTCGTAGAGCTTCTTGGGCAGGGTATCGGCTTCCACGCCTTCGCGCAGGTTGAACAGCCTGCCGAGGTTCCAGATGCGCTCGCCGATGGTCATCACTTCGTCGGCGGGGATGTCGCGGCCCCATACGTGCTTGAGGCACTGTCCGATCTGATCGGGGTCGACGGCCCAGAAGTCGCACCAGATGCCGCTGAACTTGATGGAGCTGAAGTTCTGCCCTATGAAGCCGTTGGCGACGTTGCCACCGATGACCTGCGCCGCCTTGCCCTCCAGACTATCGGCCGGGCGGGTGCCTTCGATGATCTCGTCGGCGATCGGGTAGCTGCGCATGTGGCAGCCGCCCCGGTCGGAGGTGGCGTAGGCCACGCTCATGCCGAAGGCGCCGCGCGGGTCGTACCCGGGGATCTCGAGGTTCTTGACCTCCATCGCCATGTCGGGCACGCCGTACTTGGCGGAGAGCGCCCGGGTCCCGAGCGCCAGATCGGCTCCGACCCCGGTACGGGTGGACATGAGAGCCGGCGCATCGAGATAGCCGGCGGCCTCGCCGAACCGCATCCCGAAGTCCTTGATGCCCTTCTCGGTGAGGTCCATCGCCAGACCGACCACGGCCCCGGACGAGATGGTGTCCAGGCCGTACTCGTCACATTCCTGGTTGAACTTCATCAGGGCCTCGATGTCGCTGACGCCGCAGTTGGCGCCGCACAGAGCGATGGTCTCGTACTCGGGGCCCTCGCCCTTGATTCCGCCGACCTCGTGCACCTGGCGGCAGCCCAGCGCGCACTGGTAGCAGGCGCGGTTGGCCACCTTGATGTTGAGCATAGCTTCGGAGTTGATGCCGGACGCCCCGTCGAACGTGCCTTCCGACCAGTTGCGCGTGGGCAGGCAGCCGGCGCCGTTCATCACGTCAACCAGGATGGGGGTGCCCTCCTCGTTGGCCCACAGGTTGGCGGCCGTCAGAACGTGTTCTTCGTGCATCCGCCGCATGTCGGCCAGGAACGCCCGTACGTCCCCGACGCTCACCACACCCGTCCCCCGGATGGCCACGGCCTTCAGGTTCTTGGAGCCCATCAGGGCGCCGTGACCGGCGCGGCCGGCCTTGTGGAACTGGTCGGTGCTCAGGCAGGCCCAGGGGATGAGGTTCTCCCCGGCGGGGCCGATGGAGAGGACCTTCGCGTTCTTGTCGAGATCCTCGCGGAGCGCCGCTTCCACCTCGGACACCTTCATGCCCCAGTACCTCGGCTTCGCCGGCAGGAACTGCACGTCGCCGTCCTTGATCCACAGGACCACCGGCTCCGGAGCCTTGCCCGAGATCATGATGAGGTCGTAGCCGGCGAACTTCATCTCGGGAGCGAACGAACCGCCGACGTAGCTGTCGTTGAGGATCCCCGTGGTGGGGCTCTTAGCTCCCACGACCAGGCGGGAACACGTGCTCACGTTGGTGCCGGCGAACGGACCGGTCATGAGGAATATGGGGTTGTCGGGCGACCATGGGTCCACCTTGGGAGGCACGTTCTCCCACATGTAGCGGATGAGGAGGCCCTTGCCTCCCACGTACCGCTCCGCCCACTCCATGTTCAGCGGCTCGATCACGGCCTTCTTGGCCGTCAGGTCGACTCGCAGCACCGATCCTTTGTAGAAGTCCATTTCCGCTCCCCCGGGACAGGGATATCTCGATGTATTCGCTACAGGCTAGCATTAAACAGCGGCGCCCCGTGTACCGGACCTTCCGGGCCGCCTGTCGGCTACAATTCACCCTCGACGGCCGGTGTTCCCGGCCGCAGGCTCGGGGGGACAAGGAGGCACGACCGTGGATCTGTTCATAGCAAGGGCCGCCGTGGCTCTTCACGAAGCGGGCGAGCCTTTCGTCCTGGTGTCCACCCTCGAGACGGCGGGGTCCTCACCCAGGCACAGCGGCGCCGCCATGATCGTCAAGACCGACGGCTCCATCGCGGGCACCGTGGGCGGTGGCGCTCTGGAGGCGCGGGCCATCCGCGTCGGCCTCGAGGCCCTCGAAGCCCAGGCGTCGCGCCTCATGGACTACGAACTCACCAACGCCGACTCGGCCAAGCTCGGGATGATCTGCGGCGGGCGCGGACGGCTGCTCGTCGAATACCTCGGCCCGGCAGGGTCCGGCGCGGCGGACGGTGGCCCGGCCGCGGGCGGCCCCGCGGCGGCCGAGAGCGGCAGCCTGGCGCCGCTGGCCG
>CAIQPS010000065.1 GCA_903873715.1 uncultured Actinomycetes bacterium | reverse complement strand
TGTTCACCCCGGACATCGGCATCTTCCTCAAGCAGCTGCGCGCCGCGGGCGTGACCATCCCGGTCCTCGGCTCCGACGGTGACGACCAGCAGGCCCTCATCGACTTCGCCGGCAAGGATGCCGAAGGTCTGGTCTTCAGCACCCACGGCTACGCCTCCCCGGGCAGCGACCTCGAGAAGCTCGTGGCCGACTTCACCGCCTGGAACGGTGGCAAAGCTCCTGAAGCCAACGCGTTCGCCGGCCTCGGCGGCGACTGCGTCGCCATCATCAAAGCCGCGGTCGAAGCCGCCGGCTCCATCGATCCCAAGGCCATCGGCGATGCTCTCGCCAACCTCGAGAACGTCAAAGTGGTCACCGGTACCATCACCTACAAGGGCACCGACGGCGTGCCGATGAAGACCGTCTCGGTCGCTGCCGTGGAGGGTGGCAAGTTCGTCCTCAAGGCGCAGTACATCCCGTCGTACATCCCCGCTCAGTGAGATCCGGTGAGCGCTGACAAAGAACAGCTGGATCACCAGCCGAACACTGGAACGGAAGGCCCGGCGCAAGCCGGGCCTTCCACCAGTATCTCGAAAGCCGCCGCAGCCACGCCCGCGGCGGCTCCCGGCCCCATCCTGGACGTCCAGCACCTGACGACCAGATATGGGCCCATCGAGGCGGTCCGCGACGTGAACATCCACGTGGACGAAGGCGAGATCGTGGGCGTGCTCGGCCCCAACGGCGCCGGCAAGTCCACCATCCTCGGGTCCATCATGGGCTTGGTGCATCCATCCCAGGGCAAAGTGCTGTTCATGGGGCAGGACGTCACCGGCTCGCAGCCCGAGACGATGGTCAGACTCGGTGTAGGCCTCGTTCCCGAAGGCCGGCGGCTCTTCAAGCAGCTGACGGTCTCCGACAACCTGCGCCTCGGCGCGGCCACCCGCAAGGACAAGGCCGTGGCCAAGAAGGACCTCGACGACATGTTCGAGCTGTTCCCGATCCTCAAGGACCGGAGAAACCAGCTCGCCGGGCTGCTCTCCGGCGGTGAAGCCCAGCAGTTGGCCATCGCCCGGACCATCATGACCGGCCCGCGGCTGCTCTGTCTGGACGAGCCGTCCCTCGGCCTCGCCCCCAAGCTGGTCGACGCCGTGTTCGAGCTCATCAAAGGCCTGCGCAGCCGCGGCTACACCATCCTGCTCGTCGAGCAGAACGCGCTCCAGGTGCTGGAGTTCGCCGATCGCGCGTACATCCTGCGCAGCGGCAAAGTGCAGATGGACGCCAACGCCGAGTCCCTGCAAGACGAAAAAGAGCTCCTCGAGGCCTACCTCGGGGTGCGTGACTGACATGACCGGAGGCATCCGTCCGTGAACACCGTCGGCCAGCAGCTACTGAACGGCCTGACACTGGGCTCCACCTACGCGCTCATGGCGCTGGGGGTGGCCATGGTCTTCAGCATCCTCCACCTGGCCAACTTCGCGCACGGTGAACTCCTCACCATCTGCGGCTACGTCATGCTCGGTCTGCGGTACACAGGCGCCCCCTGGATCGTCTGGGTGATAGCCGGTATCGCCGCTTCGACCGTGGCCGCCCTCATCATGGAGCGCCTGGCGTTCCGTCCGATGCGCCATGCCAACCCGATCGCCATGATGGTGGCGTCGCTCGGGTTGAGCATCCTCATCTCGTACGCGTTCGAGGCGTTCATCTCGCCTCGGGCCAGGGCCATCCCCCAGCCCGACTGGATGAACACCGCCCTGTCGCTGGGCGGCCTGCAGATACGCATGCAGTACATCCTCATCATCGTGGTGACGATCGTGGCCCTCGTGGGCACGCTGATACTGCTGCGCCGGACCGTGATCGGTACGGCCATGCGGGCGGCCGCCGAGGACTTCGACGCAGTCCGCCTGATGGGCGTCAAGGCCAACCGGGTCATCGCCGCGGCTTTCGCCCTCTCCGGCTTCCTGGCCGGCATCGCCGCCGTGCTGATCTTCGCGATCCGGGGCTCGGTGAGCCCGCACATGGGCTTCGCCCTGGTGCTCAACGCCTTCATCGCCAACGTCATCGGTGGCCTGGGGAACATCTGGGGCGCGGTGCTCGGAGGCTTCATCGTCGGGTTCATCGAGACGGGCTTCCGGGCCTTCCTGCCAAGTAACGCGAGCGGGTTCACGAACGGGTTGCTGTTCTTGATAGTGGCGATCATCCTGATCATCCGGCCCGAAGGCCTCATCGCTCCGAAATCGGCGGCCCGGGTATGAGCGGCTTCACTGCTCTCAAAGACGTGAGGCTCCTCGGAGTGCGGCGCCGCCCGGCCCTCGGCGCGTTGGCGTGCTTCATCCTGTTCGCGGCGGCAGCGGCCATCTACGCCGCCGGTGGTCCCGCGGCACGGCATATCGCCATCGTGATGGTGCTGAACGGCATCATGGTGGTATCCACCCAGATCTTCGTGGGCAACACGGGGATCCTGTCCTTCGGACACGTGGGCCTCGCGGCCGTCGCGGCGTATATCACCGCCATCCTGTCGACCTCCCCGGACATCAAGAGCACGGGTGCCGTCGCGCATGCCCCCTGGGGGATGGCCGGCGTGCAACTGCCGGTGCCGCTCGCGATACTCATCGCGGTCGTCGTGACCACGTTGATCGCGGCCCTCATCGGGCTGTTCATGAGCCGGTTGAACGGGATCGCGGCGGGCATAGTCACCCTCGCCATCCTCATGGTGGTCAACTCGGTGCTCATCAACTGGAAGGCGATGACCGGGGGCTCGGAGGCCTTCTACGGCATCCAGGTGAAGACCACCCTCCCGTGGGCGCTCGGCGCGATCTTCGTGACCATAGTCGTCGCCCGCATGTTCGCTGCGTCACGAGGCGGGTTGCGCACCCGCGCCGTCCGGGAAGACGAGGTGGCCGCCCGAAGCATGGGTGTGAGTGTCAACCGCACCCGCTACTACTCCTGGGTGCTGTCGTCCGTGTTCGTCGCTCTCGGTGGCGCCCTCCTGGCCCACTTGCTCGGCGCCATCAGCCCGAGCGAGTTCTACGAGTCGCTGATGTTCGTCCAGGTCGCCATGCTGGTGCTCGGTGGCATGTTCAGCGTGACCGGGGCGCTTCTCGGCACGGTGATAGTGACCGTCCTCTCGGAGGTCCTGCGGTGGCTCGGCGACGGCCCGCACATCGGCAGTGTCAAGCTGCCCATGATCGTGGGTCTGTCGTCCATGGCCTACGGCGCCATCGTGGTGATCATGATGGTGTGGCGCACGGGCGGCATCCTCGCCGACAAGGAGATCGACGGGGCCTGGGACGCGCTGCTTCGGCTGGTGCGGCGCAAGCCGGCCGCCGGGCCGGCGATCGATGACGCCGTAGCGACACCGGCCGACGCTGCCACAAAGGAGGCGCCTGCTACCTCGGCGAGGTCCGCGGGCACCGGCGTCGCGGCCGGCAGGGAGCCGGTGCTTGCTCAGGCGGGGGCCGCCGCGCAAGCTGCGGCCCGGAAGGGCGGCGAGCCACTCCTGGTGGTCGACGAGGTCTCGATGGTCTTTGCCGGTCTGCGTGCCGTGGACAAGGCTTCCATCCAGGTCTATCCGGGCGAGATCCTGGGTCTCATCGGACCCAACGGGGCGGGCAAGACCACGCTCCTCAACATGGTCTCCGGGCTCTACACCGCGACCTCCGGCACCATCACGTTCAGCGGGACCCGGATCGAGAACCTGCCCTCCCACCAGATCGCCCGGTTGGGCGTGGGCCGGACGTTCCAGAACACCCACCTGTTCCGCGAACTCACCGTCTGGGAGAACATCGAGGTGGCCGCTCGGGTGGCGCAGCAGTACCGCCCATCGGTCTACCGGACTGCTGACGAGCTGCTCGTGCAGTTCGGCCTCGAGGAAGTGGCCCGCCGTCGGGCGGGCACCCTCCCGTACGGCGTTCAGCGCCAGGTGGAGATGGCCCGCGCCGTCGCCCTCGGCCCCGACCTCCTGCTCCTGGACGAGCCGGCCGCCGGCGCCAACGAGATGGAATCCGCCCGCATGATGGAGACCATCCGCCGGGTCCGCGACACGGAGAAGTGCACGATCCTCCTCATCGACCACGATCTCCCGTTCGTCCTCAACCTGTGCGAGCGGCTGTACGTGCTCGACGCGGGACGGGTGATCGCCGAGGGCGACCCGCAGAAGATCCAGGACGATCCGAAGGTCAAAGAGGCCTATCTGGGCGCGCGGACGGTGGCTGGCAGGAAGTAGCGGGACCGAGGCCGAAACCCCCCAGCCCGACTGCCCCGCTACTCGAGGATCAGAGGAACGGCCACCTCGGGGAAGGCCTTCAACACCCTCTGGTCCGCCGTGACCAGGTGCGTCCCCAATTCCTCCGCCAGCGAGACGAACTCGCAGTCGTACGCTGAGCAACCGCTGCGCCCCGCGAGGCTCAGCACCCGGTTGGAATCCACCTGGTACTCGCCGTCGGCCATGAAGTCCTCCGCCTCGGCTTGGAGTGCAAGGATCTCCTGCATCGTCAGCCGCCCGCTGCGAAGGATCCCGGACAGGGCGTTCCTGAACTCGCTCCGCCAGAGAACCGGCGCGACCCACTCGGGATCGTGCTCCAACAACCGATCGGCCGCGGGACTGCGCTCGTCGCCGGTGTAGAGATAGACGAGGATGTTCGTGTCTACGACTATCACTCTCTACCCTCACGCTTGAGTGCATCGATCTCCTCGAGACTCAGCCCCGGACCGCGCATCCGCGACCGCGACTCGTGCGCCCGTCTGAGACGCTCCTCGACTCCGACCTTGCGCGGCCCAAGCGCGGATTCGAGGCAGACGATGGCCTCGCTGTTCAGACTGCGATGATGCTCCGCGGCGGACGCTTTCAGCCGCTCATAGATCTCATCCGGGATGTTCTTGAGTGTCAATGTAGTAGGCACGCCCTCTCCAACCACTATGGTTCCATAGTGGTTCCAGCATACGGCCGCTAGCGGCTCCCTTCAACCTGCTGTTCCAGGATAGGGAGCGCCGGCGGCCGCATGGGTACGACGTTGGACCTAGTCTGGCGTCTTACCAGGGAAAGTGCCCGCGCCGTTCGAAGAACCCGGGGTAGCGGCCCTCGTCCGGAACCGGCGCGTCCTGCGTCTGGGTGGCGAGGGCGACAGCGTGGAGCACGGCTCCGTCCACCGCGAGCGCCGACCCCACTACCCCCGCCCCGGTGAACCGGTAGCTGACACCTGCTCCCGGAGACTCGTGCTCGGTGGTCTGGACCCGCCCGAGCGCAGCCAGCCAGTCGGCGGCCGCCTGCAGGTCGCGCGGAGCCTGGGACGGAGCGCCCGCCGGGGCATCAAGGGCATACGACCGCACCAGCCTACCGTGCAGCCGCGCATAGGCCTTGCCGCTCCCGATGACGTCCAATCCGGCCACCCTGCCCGACCATAGAGCGACGACGCCGATCTGCCCGGGAAGGCACGCGAACGCGGCCTCGCGCCTGCGCATGTCTTCCGCCTTGTGCTCGTACACATCGCGGGCGGCGGACGTCGGCGACTGCCGGCCATGCCGCACCTGCAGCTTGCCGACCTCGTCCCACACCCGTCCCTGGTCCGACTTGAAGCCGAGCGACATCCTGAGGTTGCCGGTGACCGATTCGTTCGCCGCCACCCTTATGTCCTTGGCGGCTAGGTAGCCGGAATCGTCGAAGTCGTGGGACTGATATGCCCAGCGCCCGGCCTCGGTGCAACTCACCGGGATCATGATCTCCTGACCCGGCCTTATGTAGACCGTGGTGTTGAGCACGCGGTTCTGCTTGGCGCCGGCGAGCTCCTCGCCGTCTAGTATGAGCACGCCCACCGAACCGCTGTTGCTGGCCTTGAGCGTCGGGACGCTACCGCCTTCGGAGACCTCGGTGATCACCAGACTGTTCGCGGCCATTGCTTCCTCGAGCGTCACGAACAGCGGCGCGCCGGGGAACTCTCCGAACACCGGCACGATGGTGAGCCCACCATCGGAGGCCGGCCGGCCAAGCCGCAAGCGGCCCGCCAGATCGGTGATGATGGCGCTCATTACTTCACCCCCTGGCCGTCGTCGGAGCTGGGTCCGCCTGAGCTGTTCCCGCCGGCACCAGGGCCGTCGCCGTCGCCCCGGTGCTCGCCGCCTGCGTCGGCGCCGGTGGCCGCGCCGCCCGCGTCCCGGGCGCTACGAGCCTTGTACTCCTCGTACGTGCCCTTCCCCAGCGCCTCCATCTCGTCCGAGAAGAAGTCGCGGCTCGACTGCTTCTCGCCGGAGCGCCGGTGCGACTTCACGTTCTCCGACACCCGCCGCATGGTCGCACTCGCGGCGGCCGGCGAATGGGCGTAGTCGAGCGTGCGGCCCGGGCGGATGCCCATGGTCGCGCCGACGCGATACGAGTCCTGGTTGGCTCCCAGGTAGATGAACTCGTAGTCCGCGGTCAGCTGTTTGTGCTCGATGAGTTGCATGATCTGCGGGCGGCTGAACTCGCGGCTGGCGTTCTCCTGCCCGTCGGTCATGATGACGAACAGCACCTGGTCGGGGTGGTGGTCCTGCACGTAACGGTCGGTCAGCGTCATGGCGTGCCCGATGGCGTCGTAGAGGGCCGTGTTCCCGCCCGGCGCGTAGTGTCCGCGGTCGAGCGGCCGCACCTGGCTGATGGGCAGACCCGCGAACACGTGCTTGAAGTGCGTGTCGAACAGGGTGAGGGTCATGGCCGCCGAGCCGCCCTCCTGCTGCTGGTCGCGCAGGAACTCGTTGAACCCGGCGATGGTCGCGTCCCGGATGATCTCCATGGACCCGGACTTGTCCAACACGAAGTTGATGAGGATGCTCCGCTCCTCCTGCGGTCTGATGCCTGTCTGCTCGTTCATGCGAACCCCCTTCTTTCGCGCCTCTCCCTCATCATAGCTGCCGCTGTGGACAGGAAAGGCAAATTGTTTGCCATGTTTGTCAAAAGGCATCATAGCGCTACTTGCCACCCTTGTCAAACCCACTTGACAAGGGTGTAGAATGGAGGGGATGAAAGATGGCTAGGATCGACTTCGGATACATACTCAGGCGCCTGCGCCACGACATGGGCGAGACCCTCGAACAGGTCTCGGACGCCACGGGGCTGTCGGCCGCCATGCTCTCCCGCATCGAACGAGGCGAACGCCTACCCTCCCCCGAGTCGGTGGAGGCCCTTGCCAAGCACTTCGGGCTGTCGGCCGACTACCTCATGAGCGAGACCATCGCTCATCGTCTGGTGAACCGCTACGGCGAGGAGAAGTCGAGCAAGGCAGCGGAGCACATCGCCCGCGAAGTGCCGGATCTGGGACTCATCGCAGGTCCGCTGGACGAGGAGGACGAGTCGGCTCTGCGAGCCCGCCCGGATGCCTCTGATGCTTCAGGCCTCGTCGCCGGACTGGCCTCCCGGGAAGTCTCGGACACCGCCGTTCGATCTCCCCGCCGCTATGGGGCGTTCCACGAGCGGGACATCCTCTCCGCCCTGGGAGCCATCGCCGAACCGCGCGACGACAAACGCCCGCCTCGCGAGGCGCCGCCGCAACCTCCGAGGCCGGCCCTGAAGTCCGAGCCGTCACAGAGGCCGGCCGCGGATGCGGGGCCGCCGTCGCGCTCTGCACAGCCGCGGGACCATGTGCGGGCGATGTCGCTCGGACTCATGGCGGAGCACGTCGGAGCGGAGCACCACCCCCTCGACCCCGCCACGGAGCAAGTGCTCCGCGCGGCCGGCCAAGCGTCTGAGGCGGCCGCCATGCTGGTGCGTAAAGAGACGCCTGGACTCTCGCTCGAAGCCAGGCTCGAAGTCGTCGCAAGGATGGCCCCACTGGCCGCCCTGGCCGTCGACATACTGCGTGCTTTCGAACGAGACCCCGACCCGCGGGTGCGTTCGGCCGCCGGCGAAGTACTCAGAGGACTCACCCGAGAGCGATAGAGCGCCGGGTCCTTGCGCCGGCCGGGATGAGACGCCGCCGGTGCCCGGGACGTGGATCGCGTCCCGGGCACCGGCGACAGAGGATCACTGCAGGATGCCTACGACATCCAGCGCGTCGATGTTGATGAACCTGCCCGATGGGCTCGAGGGGCTCACGCTGATCACGACAGTGTGGACTCCGGCGGGCAGCAACCCGGAACTCCACACGTTTCGCTGGTACAAGGTCGGGGCGCTGGTTAGGTCGACCGTGACCGCCGCACCACCATCCACGGAGACAAGGGCCTTGCCCAGCGCGGAGCCGGTGCTCGCGATCCAGTCCAGCTTCACGCCGACGAAGTTGATGGTGGCCGTCGCCGTGCCGGAGTTTGTGCGCGCGTAACTACCCCCAGAGGCGGGGGCGGTGTTGAACGTGTTCCAGTTCCCGCCATAGACGATGTGGGTGTCGGTCTGTTGGTAACGGACCGAGCTCACCAGCGTGCCTACCACGCCCACCGCATCCAGGTTGATGTATTTGTCAGCTGTGTTGGTGGGGTTGCGCGTGAACGTCACGGAGTGCAGGCCGTACGTCAGGGACCCGGTGTCATAGACGTTCATCTGGTCGCGTGCGGTGGCGTTGGCAAGATCGACGGTCTTGGCGAAGACACCGTCGAGGTAGACGTCGGCTTTGCCCATCGTCGGGCCCTTGGCCGCGACGAGCACCAGTTCACGACCTGTGAAGGGGATCGTCACCGAAGCTCCCGAGGTGTTCGAACTCGAGTAACTCCCTCCGGAGGCAGTCGCGACAGAGGAGGGAGCCCAGGTCCCGGCGTAGAGCAGCCGGGGATCTGTCTGTTCCACCTTGGCGACCGAGACCAGGTTACCCATTATGTCGAGCGCGTCGATGTTGATGTACTTGCCGGCCGCGTTGCCGGGATCCCAGCTGATCGAGAGAGTGTGATAGCCCGCGGCGAGCGCCCCGGTGCTGAACACGGTCTGCGCGTACAGAGCCGTCGTGCTGGAGAGATCGACCTTGATCGGCTTTCCGCCGTCGAGAGAGATATCGGCGATGCCCTGAGCCGACGACTTCGCGGCGACGACGTCGAGCCGGATGCCGTCGAACGCGAGCGTCACAGTGGAGCCGGTCGCGCTGGTCCGCGCGTAGCTTCCCGCCGAGGCACTCACCGCGCTGGCGGTCGACCACGATCCGCCGTACAGCAGGCCTGCGTCGGTCTGCTCCACGCGGGAGAAGGGTACGGTCGCGCCGATGAGATCGACCGCGTCGATGTTGATGTACTTACCGGTGAGGCTCGCGGGGTCGCGGGTGATCCTCACGATATGGAGACCGTCCGCCAGCATGCCGGTGGTGAACACGTGGTCGGCATAGAGCGTGGCCCCGACAGCCAGGTCGACCTTGGTGACCGGACCGCCGTCCACCGAGACATCGGCGATACCCATGGCCCCCGAGCGAGTGGCCAACAGATCGAGCCGGCGCCCTTGGAAGGCGATCGTCACCGAGCCGGCGGCCGCACTAGTCCGGGCATACGTGCCCATCCACGGACCGGTGGCGCTGAAGGTGCTCCAGGCTCCCGAATAGAGGATGTTCGGGTCGGTCTGGTCGAAACGGGTGAGGACGTACGTCTTGCTCACGAGCATCGGTTCCGAGATGGTCTTCGCCGACTTGGACGGGAACGCTCCTCCCAGCCCGACGGTGTTCTGCGCCACCACCCGGTAGGAGTAGGCGATGCCGTTGTCCCGGTAGGTCTTGTCCACGAAGCTCTTCGACCCCGGGGTGTTGGGCTGGTCGAGCGGCGAGCGGACGGTCCCGATGCTCTGCCACACGCCGGCGCCGTTGTCCCGTTGCACCACGAACTCGGTCTCGTTGATGGAGTTGTCGTTCCAGGTGAGTGTGAGCGTGGTGTTGCGGCCGCTGCCGGCCACGACGTACTCGAGGGCGTCCGGTTTTGCCGGGGCGATCGCGAACGCCACAGGCCGCATCATGTCCATCTCTTCGTGAGACAGCATGTGGCAGTGCAGCATGTACTCGGAGCCGTAGTTGACGAGCTGGTTGGTGATGGGCGTGAGTGTCGGGTTGCCGGCCGGGTCGACGTTGTTGAACCCGGTCGTGTCGCCGGCGGGCATCATCGGATCCAGCATCCGGATGCTGTTCGGCAGTTCCCACGGGAGGACCGGCAGCACGGGCCGGAGAGCGAAATACGTGTCCTCGAGCGGGCTGACCCTGACCGTCTCCTTCCACCCGAGTTCGTTCGCGTCCGGTGGGATGATGATGTTGTCCCAGGTGACCCGGTTGAGCACCTGGACGTCGTACAGATGGAAGTGGATCGGGTGCGTGTCCACCCCGTTGTGCGTGATCTTCCAGATCTGCGTGCCGTCGTCGGCAACGGCGATCGGCGTGAGCGTATCGGTGGTCGGCAGGTTCGTCGCGTCGAAGATCTCCGTCGCCGGGTTGATGAACGGGTAGAGGATCGCGTTCTGGGCCACCGGGTTGGCAGGCATGGCCTCGACTCCGAGCGACGCCATCATCCGCCCGTACGGGTCGGCCGTGACCGCGTTCGTCTCGTCGTGGATGGCTTTGGGCTCGATCTTGACGCCCAACTGGGCGCCGAGCAGGGTGTCGAACTTGAAGGTCTCTCCGCTCTGCTCGTTGATGCGAGCGAACCCGTCACATTTCGCCGTGGGGTTGATGGGGTTGTTGCACCAACCGGACGCGATGAAGCTCTTGCCGTACGCGGAGTTGTAGGCGGCCTGCCCCACGACTATGGGGGCCGAGCCGGATTCGAACACGCCGCTCCCGTCCGCTTTGTGCTTGAACGCGGTAGCCAGCGCGGTGTAGTTGAACGCCGCGGCCGGGGTCCCGACGATCTTCACCTGCATGACCGTCCGGGTGTTCGGTCCGTAGCCGGGAAGCGTACCGGGCGACCCCATCGGGCTGAGGTCGGGCGCCCCGGTGTAGTAATCGTAGCTGGCCCGGCGGGCCGGGAAGGCAGCCGGGGAGTCGTTGTACAGGATAAGGGTCTTGCCGGCGTATTTGGAGAAGTCCACGATGACGTCGGCGCGTTCGGCCGGCGCGATGAGCAGCGAGTGCTTGTCGACGTTACCCACGTCGAAGCGCGTCGGGTCGGTGATCCAGGTGATCGGCTGGCTGGGGATGATCGTCGGCGCCGGCAGGAAGCCGGACTCGTTGCCGATCTGGATCCAGCTCGGCCCGGCCGGGCTCAGAGAGGTGTCCGGAGTCGGGAAGACGTTCGGGTCGGTCTGGGCGGCGAGCACCTCGGAGGCTTTCAGAGCCACCTCGCTCTCGGTGCCGGTCGTCGGGTCGGCCACATACCACTGGAACAGTATGCCGACCGCGTGCGGTTCGTCTTCCGGTTCTTCCCTCTGGACAACCACCCGTACGGGATGGTGTCGGCGCAGGCGGCTTACGCCGCGTACCTCCAGGGCAAGTTCTGGGAGATGCACGACCTCCTGTTCGCGAACCAGCAGGACTGGTCTACCTCCACAGACCCGCAACCGTACTTCGAGGCCTATGCCTCGGCCCTGGGGCTCGACCTGGAGAAGTTCAGGGCCGACTCCTCGGCGCAGTCCACAAAGGATGCGATCCTCGCCCAGAAGGAGGCGGGCACGCGAGGCGGCGTCGAACACACCCCGTGGTTCGTGGTGGACGGAGAGGTAGTGACCCCGAGGTCGGCGGCCGAGTTCGAGACTCTGTGGGGGGTGACTCCGTGAGCGCGGCGCCCGTACAGGCGGCCGCGGCGTCGCCGGCACGCGCGCCCCGGCGCGCGTTGGGATGGACCCTGCTCGCGCTCTCGTTGCTCGGTTTCCTGGTGGCGTTCTACCTGACCCTGGTGCACTACCGGGGGACCATCCTCCACTGCTACGTGGTGCACGGGTGCGACACGGTGCAGTCCAGCCGGTACGCCACGGTGTTCGGGGTGCCCATAGCCCTGTTCGGGACCGTCTATTTCGCGGCCATCTTCTACGGGAGCGTCGCACTGATGACCACGCGCTCGCGCGCAGCGTCGGTCTCGTACAAGGCACTCGCATACCTCGGCGCGCTCGCGGCCGTGCCGTTGCTCCTCCTGCAGGCCGTCGTGCTGAAGGCCTTCTGCACCTACTGCATCGCGGTCGAGGTGGTCCTGGTGCTCACGTGGCTCGGGAGTCTCTGGATGAGGACACCGGAGCGCACGACGCGCACGTAGGCCGGCCCAGCGGTCCGGTTGAAGAGGACGGGTCCGAATCAAATCCGCAGTAAACTTATTACCTTATTGACCTTCTGCCCCATTTGGGTGTATCTTTGGCCCTCTGTCCTTGGGGGAGGCCAGAGGAGCACGCCGTCTGTGTTCTGGAAAGAGGGGGGTGAAGCCGCTACACATCTTCGAAGACGTCCGGTCTATCCGTATCGTTCGAGCATCTGACATATCAGCTTCGATCTCTGGCAAGTATCTACTTGGGGGGACCATGAGACACAAGAGACTGATCCCGCTCGTCCTATCACTCCTGACGATCCTGGCCATAACGGCACTCCTCGTCTCCGGCTGCGGCGGCAGCTCGACGAGCACCACGGCGGCCACCACCGCCACCACTGCAGCACCCACCACCGCCACCACCGGAGCACCCACCACCGCCACGACGGCAGCCCCGAGCACGGACACCACCGCTGCAGCTGCCGAGCAGGGTGAGGACCTGGTCATCGGCTCCATCAACTCGATGAGCGGCTCCAACGTCCTGACGGGCCAAGAAGAGAAATGGGCCCAGGAGAAAGCCGTCGCCGACATCAACGCCAAGGGCGGCATCAAGCTCAAAGACGGCAAGATGCACAAGTTGGTCCTGAAGTACGTCGACGACAAGAGCTCCCCGGATGCCGGCGCGGCCGCGATGGAGCAGCTGGTCAAATCCGACGGCATCAAAGTCGTCCTCAGCTCCAACATCACCCCGATCAACCAGGCTGCGGCCACCGTCGCCGAGCAGTACGGGGCGTTCTACCAGATCGTGTCCAGCTGGATCGACCAGCCCTTCCCCGACGGGACCGGGCCGAGCTTCATCGGTGGAATGAAGTTGAAGTGGTCCGCGGACATGTTCGAGGCCGCTGTCGAATCCGGTAAGGTCGCCATCGGCGGCGCCCAGGCGCTTCCCGCGGCCGACCAGCCCAAGAAATGGGCGGTCATGGTGGAGAACACTCCTGACGGCACCGGCTTCGGCGATGCCACCGCGGGTGGGCTCAAAGCCGGCGGCTATGAAGTCGTCTCCTACGAGAAGTTCGTGGAGGGCCAGAAAGACTTCTCCTCGATCATCCTCAAGTTCAAACAGTCCGGGGTCGAGGGCGTCGTTACGCTCATCGCGCCGTCCGACGCCATCACCTTCGTCAAGCAGATGAAGGAACAGAACTGGTCGCCCAAGTACTTCTTCGGCTACAAGGGCGTCTGGCCGGCCGAGATCCCGAAGGCTCTCGGCGCCGACTCCGTCGGCCTATGCTACGACGGTTTCTGGTCGGAGACCCTGCCGTTCCCGGGCGCCAAGGAACTGGGCGCGGCCTTCTCGGCCGACCACGGCGGCTCCACCTCGAACAGCGCGGGTCTCTACTACGCCGGAGTCCAGATCCTGGCTCAGGCCATCGAGAACGCCGGCGTGTTCGAACCCGGTGCCATCAGGGACCAGGTCTTCGGCCACACCTTCAAGGGCACCGTCATGGGCGACATCACCTATGGCGAGTACTACAAGGACAACCCCGGTATCGCGCACATCCCGTTCCTCTCCTTCCAGTGGGGACCGGACGGCAAGAGGATCGTGCTGTATCCGTCGCAGTATGCGACCGGGACGGCCACGCCCCTCGTTCCCTGGGACCAGCGCAAGTAGGCATATGCGCCGCTCAGGGGGGCTGGGCGGCGGCAACACCTCACTAGGCTGTTCATAGAAGGACCCCCGTCCTCACAAGAGGACGGGGGTCCGTTTCTTTGCGGGAGATGCCGCGGCAAGCGGGGCGCGAGCGCCACCGCACCGCGGCCGGGCGGCCCGGCCGCCTACACCTTCTTGATGGTCACCATCCAGTCGTCAGGCCCCTCCTGCTCGTACCGCCACTCGAACCGGCCGGTGTACTCGGCCTGGAACTGGTAGTGGAGCGGCTTGGGATCGTGGTCGTTGGTGATCCTCATGCTCTCGCCGGAGGCGAGGCCCTCGAACGTCTCGAATATCAGCTTGTGCCGTTGTGCCGGCGGCATCGGCCGGAGGTCCAAGTCGACCATTACTGGCTCCTTCTAGCGCTTGACCGTGTAGCCGTGCCCCTCGAGGGTCTTGGCGATCTCCTCGAGGTCCGCCCCGTGTGCCGCGGCGCCCTTGCGGATGGTCATGATCTTGCCGTGGGTGGCCCGCAGTTCCGGGTTCGCGACTCCCGCGAAGCCCAGGTCCTTCAGCACCGGGATGAGCTCCGGGTAGGCCTCGGTCATGTCGTACAGCGTGGAGTCCAGGTCAATCTCTTTCATCGAGCAACCTCTTCTGTCCTTCCAGTTTTCTGATGTGCGTTACGTCCTGGCTCACTTCGAGGGTGCCCAGGTAGCGCCGCTTGGCGTCCCTGAGGGCGAAGTAGCGGATGTGGATGAACTTGCCGCCGAGCTCCAGCCAGAACTCGTAGGAGTCGCGGCTGCCGTTCTTGAACGAACCGAGGATCTTCTCGACCACGTCCACGCTCTGCGGCGGATGGCAGTTCTGCACCTTCCTCCCCACGATGGCCCTCGGCCGGGCGAAGATGCGGTCCTTGCTCTCCGAGAAGTACTTGACCGTGTCGTCGGGACCGACGAAGGTGAGATCCACCGGGAGCGTGTTGAGCAGCGGCAGGATATCCCCCAGCCCGAGTGCGCCCGACGGCAGCACGACTTCGCCGTCCTGGTAGACCGCTTCCTCATCCAGGGCCGAGCGCAGGTGGCGGATGAGCTCCACCGTCTCCTCGGGCTTCTCGATGAAGGCGTAGCCCACCTCGTCGCTCTGCTTGAGGATCTCCACCCAATCGGCGGGCTTGAGTTTCTCCAGGGCCGACGGGAAGAGGATGTTCTCTTCCTTGAAGATCATCCCCTCGACCTCTTCCAGCAGAGGGGTGAGCGTCGCGGTGACGTACGAGGCGGCTGCTTCCGGGCCATCGACCGTGTCGAGAGCGGCCAGGGCGGCCTTCAGAAGGTCCCGCACCTCGTTGTCCTTGCCCCACATGACCTTGGAGGGGCCCATGAACCCGACCTTCTCCAGATGCGGGAACAGGACCTGCTCCTTGCGGTCGTAGTGCGTGACGATCTGCCTGAGGTCGGCGAGGCGGGCGCGCACATCGTCTTTCCAGGAGGCGCCGCCGTCGGCCTTCTCGCCGGCCTGCTTGAGGCCGTCCACCCGCTTCTGGATCTCGGTGTTCTCGAGCCGGAACAGGTAGACAGGGTGCGAGGGCGAGGTCTCCTCCGTGGCCGCCTTCTCGAGCGCGGACTGGAAGAGCAGCGCGTGCACGTTACAGAACTGCTTGATCTCGTCCACCGACAGCCCGTCGTCGATGAGCCCCTGCTCGAGTTCGGCGATCTCGCTCGAACTGATGTCGCCGATCTCCTTCTCGAACCGGTCCTTGGCGTCCGTCACCGGCAAGCCCCGGTGCAACTCCAGGATGATGTCCTTCATGATGGCGGTCTTCGCCGTCTTGTCGCTTGCTCCGCTCACTCAACGACCTCCTTGCGGTCGATACTAATGGTCGAGGTTGACTTTCTTTATCAGCCGGGGGTTCTCCAACATCACCCGGGTATCGGGCGGCACCGACTCGGTGAGCCACACGTTGCCTCCTATGAGAGACCGCGCACCGATGACCGTGTCCCCACCCAGGATGGTGGCCCCCGAGTAGATGATCACGTCGTCCTCGATGGTTGGATGACGTTTCTTGCCCCGATAGCGGTCTCCCGCACCCTTGGGCAGAGAGAGCGCCCCGAGCGTGACGCCCTGGTAGATGCGCACCCCGCGCCCGATCTGCGAGGTCTCGCCGATCACCACTCCGGTGCCGTGGTCTATCACGAACCCCTCTCCGATGGTGGCCCCGGGATGGATGTCGATACCGGTGACCCCATGCATGTGTTCGGTCATCATGCGCGGGAGAACGGGGACTTCGAGCTCCAGCAGCCGGTGCGCCACCCGGTAGACCGCGACGGCCTGCAGCCCGGGATAGCTGTACACGATCTCGTCGACGCTGTTGGCCGCCGGGTCGCCGTCGAAGGTAGCGCGGATGTCCAGGTCGAGCACCCGCCGGATCTCGGGGAGGTCGGCCAGCAGCCGCAGGGCTATTTCCTGTCCCCGGTCCTCGCAGTCGGTGCAATCGAGCGTGAGGCGGAAGCACTCGTGCCTTATCGACCGGGTTATCTGCTCCGCCAGCAGATCGAAGAGTTCCCCGGCCTGCTGCCCGATGGTATAGCGGAAGTTGACGGGGTCCACGCTGGTCCGGCTGAAGAACCCGGGGAAGAGAAGCTCCCTGCAGCGATCGATGATGTCTATCACGGCCTGCCGCGACGGGATCGGCTCGAACCCGATGTGGGTATGACACCCTGCGCTCGAACAGTCGGCGATCAGATCCTCCGTGACGGCCTGCAACCGCTCGCGGAAGACTCGCGCCGCGTCGAACCTCACCCGGCAACTCGGGCACTCGACTGGAGCTTTATGGCTTTCATCCGGGGACATGTGGGTCCTCCTCGTCTGCGCTTCACCAAGTGTAGCGCGGCTCATTCCCGCTGTTCTTGACTAAAGTCAAATACATTAGCGACTCACTACACTAAGCTCACCTCAATGAGAGTCCGTTTCCCACCGAGCCGAGGTTGCGGCGGGAAGAAGGGGGGGTCCGTGGAACTCGACCGTCGAGGTTTCCTCCTCGCGATGCTTTCGGCTGCGGCCTTGCCCGTCGTCTCCGGCGTCTTCCAGAAATGGAGGGTCACGACCGCCTCCGCGGCCCCGATGCTCCGTCCCGCCCCGCGCACCGCGGCCGGGCAGGTGTGCGCCCGCTGCGGCGCGGCCGGCCACACGGCGCTCGATCCGGCCTGTCCCGCGAACGCCGGCTCGTCCGCTGCCATCCAGGCGGCGGCCCGCAGGGCCGCCGGCCTCACCAGGAGGGCGGACGTATGACGGTCACCCGACGGCAGTTCCTCAAGGGGGTGGGTGCGGCGGCCGGGGCCGCCGCCGTCACAGGTGTGCTGGGCGGTGCGGCCGAGACGGTGCTCGCCGGCCGCGACGACCCTCTCCGCTCTCTGCCGGTGGACCGGGTGGTCCGCACCACCTGCTCCCCCAACTGCACCGGTTCCTGCGGCCAACTGGCCTTCGTCCGCGACGGCAACATCGTGAAGGTGCAGCAGGCCGCCGACTACCCCGACAAGTCCTACAACCCCCGCGGCTGCATGAAGGGTATCTCGTACCACCTGCTCGTCCACGGCCCGGACCGCATCAAGACCCCTCTCGTCCGCGACGGCGATCGAGGCTCCGGGAAGTTCCGCGAAGCCACCTGGGAAGAGGAGCTCGACCGCATCGCCTCCGAGTTCAAACGCATCGGGGCGGCATGGGGTTGGGACAGCATCCACGTGTTCGGCCAGGTGCCCGGTTCGGGCTACATCCAGAAGGGCGCCAACTACCGGGCCTGCACCGCCCTGGGCATGACCCACGGCACCAGCTTCGACTTCAACGGCGACCTCCCCATGGGGATGCCCATCACCTTCGGCGTCCAGAACGCCGAGCACGAGTCCAAGGACTGGGCCAACAGCCGGTTCATCCTCGCCGTGGGGGCGAACCCGCTCGAGACCCGCATCCCCGACGCGCACTTCATAGAGGACGCCCTGGAGAAGGGGGCGCGCCTCGTGGTGGTCGACCCCACCTTCTCCTCCACCGCGTCCAAGGCCGACGCCTGGATCAAGATCAAGCCCGGCACCGACGCGGTGCTTGGCCTCGCGCTCTGCCGCAGGGTCATGGAGGCCGGCAAGGCCGACTGGGACTTCATGCGCACCTACACCGACGCGGCCCTGCTCGTGCGGGCCGACACCCACAAGCGGCTGCGGGCGGACGAGCTCGCGCCCGGGCAGGCGCTCGACCCGGGGCCCGCCACCGGCATCGGCCTGGGCGGCTACGGCAAGAAAGCCCTGCCGGCCGGCACCGCGCCGGAGGTACCCGGCGCCGTGGCGCCGGCCGCCGACGCTCCCCCGCCGCCGCGCTTCGTGGTGTGGGACACCGCGTCCCAGAAACCGGTGATCGTCGGCACGGAACGGCTGGGCATCCCCGCCGGGGTCGACGCGGCGCTGGAGGGCACCTTCACCCTCACGTTGGCCGACGGCAGCCAGGTGCAGGCCACTCCCGGCTTCGCCCTGGTGAAGGCCGAGGTCGACGCCTGGACTCCCGAGAAGGCCGCGGAGATCACCGGCATCCCGGCCGAGGACATCGTCCGCCTGGCCGACGCCTACGCCGCGGAGCGCCCGGCCGCCATAATCATGGGCGGCGGCAGCAACCACTGGTATCACGGCGACTTGAACGGGCGCGCACTCGCCCTGCTCGCCTCGCTCACCGGCAACGTCGGACGCTCCGGCGGCGGCTTCTCGGTGTACGTGGGCCAATACAAGGTGCGGGTTGACACCTCACCCTGGTGGAACATCGGCGACCACAAGGCGAAGGTGGTGCCGAGCGTCTACTTCGTCCGTGGCCGCACGGAGACCATGAACAAGAACGTGCCCTATCCCAAGAACGGCTTCAAGGCCCTGTTCTGCACGTTCGCCAACATGTTCATCCAGGGGATGGACGTCAACCGGCTCCACCAGACCCTCGACGGCTGCGAACTCGTCGTGGTGATGGACCACCAGATGACCGACACCGTCGGCTATGCCGACATCGTGCTGCCGGCCACCACCTGGTACGAGAAGACCGACCTCACCGCCACGCCCCTCCATCCGTTCCTGCAGATCCAGCAGCCGGCGCTGCCGCCCGTTGGGCAGGCCAGGTCGGAGCTGTGGGTGTGGCAGGAGATCATCAAGCGCATCGATCCGGCGATATTCGACGCGTCGTTCGATATGACCGAAGAACAGGCCATCCAGGCCATCCTCGAGAAGGGCGGCGGCAAGGGCGGGCCCACCGAGGGCATCACCCTCGAGCAGCTCAAGGCCGGCCCGGTGCGTCTCAAGGTGCCGGACCCCGACGTGGCCTTCGTCCGGCAGATCGATGAGTTGCTGCCCTTCCCACCGCGGTCGCTGCCGGCGCCGCTGGCTGCCACGGCGGCGTTCATCCCCACCAGGCGCATCGAGTTCTACAAGGAGGACGACCGGTTCATCGAGCTCGGGGAGACGGTGCCCACCTACAAGCCACCCCACGACGATTCCGTCCACGACCCGGCCAAATACCCGATAGCCCTGCTTTCGCCGCACTCGAAGTGGCGCATCCACTCGAGCTACGCGAACGTCGCCTGGCTCAACGAGATCACCGGTGGCCGCGCACCCGTGCTCCTCGCCCCCGAGACCGCCGCGGAGCGCGGCATCGCGGAGGGTGACCTGGTGGAACTGAGCAACACCCGCGGAAAGGTGAGGGCCTGGGCCCATATCACCAAGGCGGCTGCCCCCGGTACCGCCACCCTGTTCGAGGGCTGGTGGAGCCGGCAACTGGGCGGCGGCAAGAGCGTGAACGAACTGACGTCCTCGGAGGTCAACCCCATCCACGAGATCCAGTTCGTGGCCAACATGTGGGCCCCGTCGACCGGCTGGAAGGACTGCCGCTGTGAGGTGACCCGTGTCTGACAAAGTCTCCCCCATAGAAGCACTGCCCCCGGCCTCGCGGGCATACGGCGAGATCGGCGCGGTGTCGGCCGACCCGCGGTGGGTCATGGTGGTCGATCAGGAGCGCTGTATCGGCTGCTGGTCCTGCTGCGTGATATGTAAATCGGAGAACGACGTCCCCGACGGGATGTGGTGGAACCGCATCAACACGGTCGGCGACGGCCTCGACACTCCCTACGAAGAGCAGGGCAGGCTGGCCATGCATTGGCTGCCGCTGGCCTGTCAGCACTGCGAGAACCCGGCCTGCACCCGGGTGTGCCCGGTGTCGGCCACGTACTCGCGTGAGGACGGCCTGGTGATGCAGGATTCGCAACGCTGCATCGGTTGCCGCTACTGCTTGGTGGCCTGCCCGTACGGCGTGCGGCAGTTCAACTGGGGCCGTCCGGAACGGCCGGTGCCCTTCGACACCGGTATGGTCGCCCCCAGGCCGCTCGGCACCATGGAGAAGTGCACCATGTGCGTCCACAGGATCACCGACGGCCAGGTGCCGTCCTGCGTGTGGTCGTGCCCGGGCCAGGCCCGCATCTTCGGCGACCTCAACGACCCGGACAGCAAGGTGAGCCGCCTCATCCGCGACCGCGGAGGCTATCAGCTCCTCGAGGAGCGGGGCACCGACCCGCACGTCTACTACCTTCCCCCGCGCCGGAAGAGAGGACTGGAACCATGAGCACCATCTCTGCCACCGCTGCGGTTCCGCGCCGCACCACGGGAAGGACCATCTGGATAGGCCTGCTCCTGCTGGGCTTCGCCGCCGGCGTGGGCGCCTGGATCTACCAGCTCACCCAGGGTCTCGCGGTCACCAACATGCGCAACCCCACCATGTGGGGCCTCTACATCACCCTGTTCATGTTCTTCGTCGGGCTGTCCGCCGGGGGCCTCATCGTGGCCTCGGCCGGACGGCTGTTCGGCGGTGAGCGGCTCAAGCCCATCGTGCGGGTGGCCGTCCTCGAAGCGACCGTGGCCGTCATGCTGGCCGCCCTCTTCCTGCTGCCCGACATGGGCCGGCCCGACCGCCTGTGGCACCTGTTCCGCTACCCGCACTTCCGCTCGCCGATGATGTGGGACATCACGGTGGTGATCGCGTACTTCATCATCTCGCTGATATACGTGTGGGTGTACACCCGGCACGACAACGCGGAACGACGGAGTTGGCTGGCGTTCGGCACGACCAACACGCCGGCCAGCGCGCGGCGGGACGACCGCATGAAGTGGGTGCTCGCGGCCGTCGGCCTCCCTGTGGCGATATTGCTGCACTCGATCACCGCGTGGATCTTCGGGCTGCAGATATCCCGCGCCTTCTGGTTCACCGCGCTCATGGCGCCGATGTTCGTGACCTCCGCGCTGGTGTCCGGCACCGCGCTGGTGATCCTCATCGTCACCGTGGTGCGGCGGGTGGGACGCATCTCGTTCCCCGACGACCTCCGCGCGCTGCTGGCCAAACTGCTGGCGGTGTTCGTGGCGGTGGAAGCCTTCATGGTGTTCAGCGAGATGCTGACCGCCGCCTACAACGGCGCCTCCTTCGAGGCAGACCCCATCGCCCGGATGCTCAGCGGACGCTTCAGCCCGCTGTTCTGGTTCGAGATCGCCGTGGGCCTGTTGGTTCCGTTCGTGCTGCTCGTGGTGCCGAAGTGGCGCTTCAAGCCGGCGGCGGTGGTCGTAGCCTCGGTGCTGGCGGTGCTGGGCATCTTCGTCCACCGCTTCAATATCGTGCTGAACGGTCTGACCTTCGCTACCGTGCCCTACGCTCCCGGGGTGGCCATCGGCACGCCGCAGCCGGTGGGCACCGACTCGTTCGCGCTCAGCCTGGCCTACTACCCCAGTTGGGTCGAGTGGGTGGTGGCGCTTGGTCTGGTGTGCCTGGGAGGGTTGATCTTCACGGCGGGCGTGATGTGGCTGCCGTTGCGGGAGAAGGCGCACTGAGAGGCGGCGCAGCCGGTGCGGCTGCGCTACCCTGTAGGTGTCGGCGGCGGCGACGCGGGCGCGCCCCGACCCACGGTCCATGGACGAAAGTGAAGCGGCGATGGAATTGACGGAAGCCCTGCTGGGCGATGTGCCCACTCTGGTCCCCAAGGGGACCGTCGACGACGATTCGGCCGGCGCGCTCGAAGCAGCGCTGGCCAAGCTGACCAAGGCGCGCTACAACATCGTCTTCCTGGACCTCACCGATACCGAAGGCATCGGCGGCGCGGGCCTGGCAGTGCTGGCCGCGTGGGTGAAGGCCCTGGGTGGCAAGGGCTGGCTGGGCGTCGTCGCGGCAGCCCCGACGGTGCGCGAGGCTTTGGAATCCGCAGGTCTCATCCCCCACCCGAACGTGCGCGTCTTCGAGACCCGGCAACTGGCCCGTTTCGCCACCCAGGAGCGCCAGAGCACCTGATCGGACGACCGGTCGGGCCCCAGTCGGGCTCGAGGCCGCGCGCATCGGCGCTACATCGGCTACAATCCCCAATGCTGCGCGGGTGCCGGTAGTCCCGGTCTCCCGTCGGCCACTTGGAGAGGTGGCAGAGCGGTTGAATGCGGCGGTCTCGAAAACCGTTGTGCACGCAAGTGCACCGGGGGTTCGAATCCCCCCCTCTCCGCCTTCACTATCTTCTTCAGCAAGCACTCGGTTCGGAGAGGGGCGGGATTCCGAACCCGCGAGGGCGCGAACGTCAGCGAGACAGTCCCTTTGGACTGTCGAGCAGTGAGCGGTCCGAGCCGAGCCGGACGGCGAGGCGAGGACAGGTGCTCTGCCGGCGAGCGATCGGCCGCGACCCTGGGTCGGCCTCGCAGAGCTAGTGGTTGACCACGAACCCCGTCGTCCTATACTCGAAGAATACGGGGAGTAAGGAGTCCCCCCGAATCGATCGCTCGGACAGGCCGCCGGCACGGGGCTCAGGCACGAGCTCGAGAACCGCGCACGTCCCGTGCGGACGCCCACCCTGCCCGGCGAGGAGGTGAGTGTTCTATGGGCCATCTCAGGCAAAGCGTCCACATCGATGCCCCTACCGACAAGATCGTGCACTTCACGGAGGACCCCCATAACTGGGCGACCTTCATGGCGGGAATGAAGGAGCCGGAAAGGATAGTCGGCGAGATAGGCGTCGGGCAGTCGGTGGAGTTCACCACGAACATGGCAGGCGTCCCCCTGCACGAGATCGTGCGCACCGTGGAACAGAACCAGGAGCCGAGCGGCAGTCACTGGCGCGGGGAGATGACGGGAGGGACTTCCGGCTGGATGACCATGGACTTCCGACCCGAGGATGGGGGATCGATCGTCACCCAGGAGATGGAGTACACCGTCCCGGGGAGCATCCTCGGCAAGGTGGCCGACCGCCTCGTCATCGAGAGGATGATGGAACACGACATGCTCCACAGCCTCGAGAACCTCAAACTGCTGATGGAGGCGCCCTCGGTCTGAACGCTCGGAGCGGTCCTCGAGGAGTCTGGACGGGGGTCCTTCGGGGCCCCCGTTGCTTTCCGCGGCCCCATCCTGGCCGCCCCGGCCGGTTCTGCGCCACACCACTTGCGACCGGTCGAAAGCGGGACTACCCTCAAGTCAGGACTGCGCCCGAGTGAGCGCTGCGTCTGCCTGTCGGAGCGGAGAGAAGCGATGAAGACTCTTCTCACGACCCGGTGGTCCGGAGTTCTGCTCGTCCTTGCCCTGCCGCTGCTCGTCGGGGCGACGATCCTTTCAGGGTGCGGAGGCCAAGCCGCACCACCCCCCTCCGCGGCCCCCTCTTCCACGACGTCCGGTGCCGGCCCGTTATCCACGACCGCGGCCTCGGATACGTCCACAGCCACGGCACCCATGAGCACGATCTCCACGACCGCCACCGAGGCCGTCACGACCACGACCGCTCCGCCACCAGGGTCCTTCACGGTGCTTCAGATCACCACGAACAACAGCAGCGACGATCTGCCCCGCATCTCGGGAGACCGCGTCGCGTGGTCGGGAGGGGGAGGAAGCGACGGGGGCCTGGACTGGGAGGTCTTCACCTGGACTCCGGACGGGGGCATCGTGCAACTGACGACGAACGATGCCTACGAGGAGAACCTCGAGGTGTCGGGGGACCGCGTGGTGTGGAACGCCAACGTCGGCGAGGGCAAGGATGCGGTCAGCAAGATCTTCACCTGGACGCCCGAAGGCGGCGTGGTGCAGCTGACAGAAGGCGGCAGCAGGGACTTCGACCCCGATGTCTCCGGAGATCGCATCGCCTGGTGCAGCCGGCCACCCGGAGGGGTGGTGGACATCTACACGTGGACACCCAGCGGCGGCGCCGTACGGCTTACTGACTCGAAGTACGACAACATGTACCTGGCGGTCTCGGGGGACAGGGTCGTCTGGACCCGCAACCAGGGACGCACCAACGCCTACCAGGAGACCTACACCTGGACGCCCGCCGGCGGAGCGGTCCGGATCACGGACAACAAGACCTCGGATGTCTTCCCCACGGTCTCCGGCGATCGGATCTCATGGTGTGGTCTCGCCAGATGGGGGACTTTCGGCGGGGGTAGCTGGTCGGGCCAAGCCTTCACGTGGAGCCCCGAGAACGGCGTGCAGAAGCTCTCGAACGAGGAGGGCTACTTCTGCGCACCCCGGGTGTCGGGCGATCGAGTCGCTTGGATCACGCGGTCGAAGGCCTACACATGGTCGCCCAGCGAGGGGTCTGTGCTGCTCACCAAGGACCCCTCCACGTGCGAGGAGATCGACGTGTCGGGAGATGTCGTCGCGTGGGAGGGCAAGGCCGACAGCGCCGATAAGCAGAGCAGCACCGACATCTTCGTCTGGACTCCATCACTCGGGGTCATCCGGATCACCGACAGCCGCACCGAGGATCTCATGCCGCGCGTCTCAGCCGACCGTGTCGTCTGGGCGGGCAGGGGCGGGACCGATGGCGGGACCGACCCGGAGATCTTCGTAGCGGTGCTGGTCACCGGCGACTGATCGCCGGCCCGTCGGCGCACCCCTGGCCGCCTGACCAGCCGCAAGACCCACCACCCTGCCGTTCCGGGCTTGCGGCGGGCCTCCTATGATGGACACCGTGGTCCACGTGTCGAATAAGGGCGCTCAAGAGGGGTGGCATCTACCTCAACGTCCGCACCCCTGTCCGCACCCCGGCCATGCGCCGGGCGGCCATGACCAGCGGGAAGAGGATCGTCTGCGGCGAGCACCCGGGCGAGTCCGCCGAGGACCTCGTCTTCCTCAGGGATCTGATCGAGATGGGAGCCCTGCGCTCCGTGATCGACCGGAGCTACCCGCTCGAAGAGATGGTCGAGGCCCACCGCTACGTGGACCGGGGACACAAGAATGGCAACGTGGTGATAACGATCGCCTAGGCGCGGCACGCCCCGCCGCCATGGCGGCGACCGCTCCTCAGCTAGCTATGACAGTTGATGCAGATGGCTGAGCCCGTGGTGCTCATGGCGTTCAATTCCGGAGTGCGGGCCCCGTGGGGCGCATGGCAGGTCTCGCACTTGATGTAGGCCGCGCCGCTCGACACCACCGCCGTGCCGCCGGCGTTCCAGAGCCTGGTGCCCGTCACCTCGGGGCTCGCCGCGGGGTCCCAGGCCCGCAGATGCGGGAAGTCGGTAAGGACCTCTTTCGGGTGGTCACATTCCCCGGTCTGATGGCAGTCGGAACACACGTCGGCGTCGGCCGCGACGATCAGGAACTTGCCGTTCGAGTCGTCGTGGGGATCGTGGCAGCGGTCGCAGTCGTCACCGTGGGGAGTCTCCCCCGTCGCCAACGGCGTCACCACGTGCGAATAGGTGGAGGCGGACGTGCTGAAGACGTAGGAGCCAACGCTCGTGACCGACCCGTCGTGGCAGCCGTAGCATCTCGCTTTGAGGCCGCTGAACGCGCCGCCGCCCGTATTCACCTCCCTAGCCCAGAGAAAACTGCCGGAGGCGTCGGCCGGTCCGTGGCAACTCTCACAGGCGGTTGCCGCACCGGTACAAAGATCGTGTGGCGAGCCGACGACGCTTTCGTTGGTCGCAGCGAGTGCGGCGGGACCGGGTCCTAGAAGCGACCCGAACAGCACGATGATGCCGACCTCCACCAGGCCCATTCTCGCGTTCACGTGCCCTCCTCATCCTCGGCAAGGCGCACGGTCCCTGTAACCAAAGAGTAACAGGTCGTGGAGCTTTTGTCCCGGCGGTCAATCGCCGGATATCAGCCGTCGGCGGGCACCGGGCGAGCCGGCAGTCTCCAGACCACCACGGCGGCACCTATGAGGCAGAGGACTGCGGTAGCCAGCAGCCCGTAGCCCAGAGCGTCGGTGAACGCTTCGGCGGCGGTCGTGGCGACCTGCGCCTTCGCCGCGGCGGGCAACTGCGAGGTCATCATGTTGACCGCCCCGATGGAGGCGGACGCGTGGTCGCGCACCGATGCAGGCATCATGGCGGCCACCGAGGCCATCCGGTCCGAGAAGACCGTACTGACGAGGGAGCCGATAACCGCCACGCCCACCGCGCCACCCACCTGCCTGGTGACATCGTTCATGGCCGATGCCACTCCGGCCTTGGCCGGAGGCACCGAGCCCATCACCGCTTCGGTGGAGGGAGCCATCACGGAGCCCATCGCTGCTCCCAGGAAGAACCACCACGCGACGATCACCACGGGAGACAGGCCGGGCGTCCAGAACATCGTCACGGAGAGGATCGCCGCCAGCAGCACCATCCCGCCGGCCGCCACCCGCTTGGTGCCCCATCGCCGCACCAGGCGGTTGCTATTGGTGGCGCCCAGCATGGTGCCGAAGGCCAGGGGGATCATCGTCGCTCCGGCCTGCAGAGCGCTGAAACCGTGCGCGAACTGGAGGTATTGGGTGAGGGAGAAGATGGCCGCCATGAGGGAGAAGAATATGGTGGATATGGCCAGCGACCCCACACTGAATCGCGGATTCCGGAAGAAGCTGAGATCGAGCATCGGCGAGGCGACCCGCCGCTCCCAGACCACGAACCCGGCGGCCAGCAGGACTGCGACCCCGAGGAACACCCACACCAGAGGGTCGTCCCATCCCCGTGAAGGCGCCTCGATGACCGCCCACACGAAGCTGATGAGCGCTGCCGCCGAGAGCAGCGCCCCCGGAAGGTCGAACGCCCCTGGCTCCGGGTCGCGGCCCTCCGGCACGAGCCGGATGCCAAGCAACATCGCCACCACGGCCACCGGGACGTTGATGAGGAACACCGAATTCCAGGAGAACACCTGGAGCAGCAGGCCTCCGGCGAGCGGGCCCAGCCCGATGCCGAGAGCCGCCGTGCCCGCCCAGACCCCTATCGCCCGCCCCCGCTCCTCCTGGGGGAACACGTTGGTGATGATGGAGAGCGTGGCCGGCATGATCAAAGCCGCACCCAGACCCATCAACACCCGCAGGATGATGAGGTGGACGACCTCGTCGGCCAAGAGCACCGCGGCACTCGCGGCGCCGAACAGGAGCAACCCCCCTTGGAGCGCCCTCTTCCGGCCGAACCGGTCGCCCAGGGTGCCCATGGTGAGTAGGCTGCTGGCGAAGATCAGGAGATAGGCGTCGACGATCCACTGCAGGTCGGTGGCGGTGGCGGAGAAGGTGCGCTGCAGCGTCGGGAGAGCGACGTTCACGATTGTGTTGTCGAGCCCGATGATCATCATGCTGAGCGACAGCACGCCCAGCATCTTCCAACGGTTCTTGAACGCCTTCTCGGTCATCGCCGGGTACCTCCGCCGACCGCGCCTGGGCCGGCCTGTGTGAAGAACTGGTCCACGATCCGCTCGACCAACCGCTCGTCGGGAAAGCTCCCGTTGAGCAGCAGATGCTCGTACAGAAGGGCGGGCGGCACCGAGGCCAGAAGCGCGACGTCGGTGCCGGGGGGCAACTCGCCGCGATCCACGCCCCGCTGCACCATCGTCTCCAGTTCGGTCAGGAGCGGCTGCAGGATGCAGGCCCGGAACGCGGCCCCGAGTGTCGGATTGATGGCGGCCTCCCCGCTGATGGCCGAGATGGCCTGAGACTGCGTCCGGCGATATCCGACCATGGTGCGAAGGAACGCGAGCATGTCCTCGCGCAGGCTCCCGCTGTCGGGCGGTGAGGGCCTGCCGGGATCGCTGTCGAGAGCGTCGAGCACCAGGTTCTCCTTGGTGGCCCACCGGCGGTACAGACTCGCCTTCCCCACTCCGCTGGCGGACGCCACGCCGTCCATGGTCAGCTTCGCGTAGCCTTCCTCCACCAGGATCTTCAGCGTCGCGGCCAGGACCTTCCGGTCGACGCCGGGATCCCGCGGTCTCCCCGGCCCGGTCGTCTCTTTGGCTTCTTCGTGCATCTGCGGCCTCTGTTGATTACGGAACGATATCGTTCCGATATTAGGCCATGCGCCGTCTGGCGTCAACCCGAGGCGCGGCGACGGCGCCACGGGCGGACGCGACGGCGGCCGGCGCCGCGGAGGGTGTCGCGGAGGGTGGTGCGGCAGCGGCCGCGGCGGCCGGTGGCGTATGATGCCTGCTTGGTCGACGACGATGCCGGAGCCGGCACGGAGAACGCGGTATGAAGAGGACCCACCGCCCTGAAGGCACCATCACCCGGGGGACCACGGCGCCCAACCGGCTGCGCCGCGCCGACCGATGGATAGTCGCCAACCTGGCGGGGAAGCTCCGCGCGGCCGGCGAGCCGCCGCTGGTTGTGGATCTCGGCTTCGGCGCATCCCCGGTGACCACCGTCGAACTGTACGAGCGGCTGCGCGTGGTCAGACCGGACGTGCGGGTGACCGGGCTGGAGATCGACCCCGAGCGCGTGGATGAAGGCCTGCGCTTCCTGGCCACAGAGAACGGGCCCGACCGCTACCCCGGCCTGTCGTTCGCGCTGGGAGGCTTCGAGCTCCCGGCGCCGCAGCGCCCACTCCTGGTCCGCGCGTTCAACGTGCTCCGGCAGTACGGCGAGGAAGAGGCGTGGCAGGCCTGGGACCGGCTTTGCGCAGGCCTGGCCCCCGGCGGCCTGCTGGTGGAGGGCACCTGTGACGAGATCGGGCGCCGGGCGGCGTGGGTGACCATGGGG
>CAIQPS010000064.1 GCA_903873715.1 uncultured Actinomycetes bacterium | reverse complement strand
GATCTGCCGGCGCCTGCCGCGCCACTCGGAGCCGCGCCGCCGTCGCCGGCGGCTGCCGCGGCGGCTCCCGCGCCCGGCTGCGTCGCCGCCCAGTCCTTGCCGTGGTCCTTGGCGCTCCAGGCCGCCTGCCACACGTCCTCCCGGGATGTGACGAGCATGCCGCCCTCGCCCCCGGTGGTCATGATCTTGTCCTGGCAGAAGCTGTAGACGCCGGCATCGCCGAAGCACCCGGTGGGGCGCCCGCGGTACAGGGCGCCGTGGCTCTGGGCGCAGTCCTCGATGACGGCCAGCCCGCGGCTGCGCGCCAGTCCCATGATGGCGTCCATGTCGGCCGGCCATCCGCCCAGGTGCACCACCATGATCGCCCGGGTCCGCTCCGTCAGGGCGGCCGCGATGGTGGCGGCCGTCAGGCAGCCGCCGTCGGGGTCCACGTCGGCGAAGACCGGGACGCCGCCGTGCAGCACCGCGGCACCGGCGGTGGCGATGAAGGTCCGCGGGGGCACGACGACCTCGTCCCCGGGCTGCAACCCCACGGCGAGCAGTGCCGCTTCCAGGGCCACCGTCCCGTTGGCCATGGCGACCGCGTACCGGCTCTGGTGCCGGGCGGCGAACTCGGTCTCGAACCTGCGGGCCTGCTCGCCGGTCCAGTAGTTGACCCTGCCCGACATGAGCACCCGGGTGGCGGCATAGATCTCGTCCTGGTCGTGGTGGGGCCAGGTCTCCGCGGCGGCTGCGCGGCCCGTGCCGCCCGCACCGCAGGCCTCAGCCGCGCCCGGCGCCCCGGCGCCCGCCGCGTCTCCCGCGCCCGAGCGCGCCGAGCCGCTCGTCGTCTCGTCGGCCGCCACGCCTACACCCTCCTGACCACAGCGGCCGGCACGCCTGTGGCGACGACCCCTTTGGGCAGATCCGACACCACCGCGGCACCCACGCCCACGATGGTGTCCTCGCCTATCTCGATGCCGTTCCGCACGCTCACGCCCACGCCCAGCCAGGCGCGCGCCCCGACCACCACCTGCCCGCCCAGATGCACCCCGGGCGACAGATGGACCCCCGCTCCCAACCGGCAGTCGTGGTCCACGGTGGCGGCCGTGTTGACGATGCAGCCTTCTCCGAGCACGGCGCCGGGGTTGATGACGCATCCGGCGAAGACCACGCACCCCGCGTCTATGCGCGCCGACTCGCTGACCGCCGCGCTCGCGTGCACCACCGGCGGCAGATCGAAGCCCGCCTTCCGCAGCGTGTCCATGATCCGGAGGCGGACGATGTTGTCGCCGACGGCCACCGCCGCGTCCGCGAAGCGCGGCAGATGGCTCGGAGCCGACGCCAGGTCGCCCAGCACCGGCACGCAGTCGACCTCGTCCATGCCGGAGCAACGGTCGTCGAGGAAGGCGATGTCGGTCCAGCGGCCGCTGGTCTTGGCGGCGTCGGCCACCACGCGGCCGTGGCCGCCCGCGCCCAGGATGAGAAGCCCGCTCATACCGCACCTCCCGCCGGCGGCTGCGCCGCCCCGGTCGTCGCCCCAGTCGCCGCCTGCGCCGCCGCGGCCCCCGGCGCCGCGCCCCCGGTCGCCGATCCCGCGAACGGCGCCGCCGTCACCTGGCCGGGCTGGCTCACGCCGTGCCCGCTGGCCATCGTGCGTATCACCTGCACGAACGTCCGTCCGACGATGCGCGCGTCCAACCACAGGGTCCGGTTGTCCACATACCAGACGTCCAAGGCGAACTTCTCCTCCCACGTGGCGGCGTTGCGCCCGTTGACCTGGGCCCATCCGGTGAGGCCGGGCAGCACCTCGTGCCGCCGAGCCTGCTCCTCAGTGTAAAGGGGCAGGTATTCCACGAGCAACGGCCGGGGCCCGACGAAGCTCATGTCGCCTTTGAGGATGTTGAAGAGCTGGGGCAGCTCGTCGAGGCTCACGCGGCGCAGGAAGCGGCCCAGGCCGGTGAGGCGCGCGGCGTCGGTGGCGACCGCGTCGCGGGCGTCCGGCGGGGTGGCGGCGCCGGCCGCTGCCGCGCCTTCGGCGCCTGTCCCGGCGAGGGCTCGGTCTCCCGCGGCGCCGCCCGTGGCGCCGCCGGCCGCGCCGCCCGGCGCCGACAGCCGCATCGTCCGGAACTTGTACAGCCGGAAGGTCTTGCCGCCCACACCGGGGCGCTCCTGAAGGAAGAAGACGGGCCTACCGAGAATCAAACGGACGAGGAGCGCGGTCGCGCAGAGAAGGGGGCCGAGTGCCACCAGCGCGACAAAGGCGAGCGACGTATCAAGCAGACGCTTCATCGAGTCGATTATTGCACCAGGAAGCTCCGGCCCGCACACGGCTTTCCCGGCTGCCGGTGGGCCTAATGTAGTACAAGAACGGCGCCGCTGCGCGCAAAGTAGTGAGCTACACTTATGCCCAAGATGGAGGCACGAATCAGGTCCGCAGAACCACAGACCGGCGCAACCATGGCGCCGAAGGATTACGTCGCCTTCGTGCGGGAGCGGTGGTGGCTCATAGTCACGGTCGTGGTGGTGGTCACCGCGGCCACCTGGTTCCTCTCCTCCCGGCAGACGCCCCGCTATGCCACCAGCGCTGAGATCATCCACCAGTCCGCCGGTTTCCAGGGCAGTCTGCTCGGCATCGGCACCATGAGCTACTTCAACCAGCAGGCCATCCCGGTGGACGCCCGGCTCCTACAGGCTCCCGACATGGCCGCCAAAGTGCAGGCCGCCATCGGCAGCGACCGCACGCCGGAGCAGTTGCTGGGCATGATCAGCGTCACTCCCCTCGCCACCACCGAGTCCATCCGGGTGACAGCCTATAGCGCCGACCCGGCGGAGGCGGCCAAGGTTGCCAACGGCTTCGTCGACGCCTTCGTGGCCGGCCGCGGCGAGTCCATCAAGCAGTCGCTGCAGGCGGCCCGCGCGCTCCTCGAGAAGGAGATCGCCGACCTGCCCGCAGACCAGAAGGAAGGCGCCTACGCCCAGGCCCTGCAGGACCGCCTCAAGCAGATAAGCGTGCTCGACTACGTGGCCATCGCCGACTACCGCGTGCTCCAGCCCGCAGCGGTGCCCGGCGCCCCCTACTCGCCCCGCCCCACCCGCGACGCCGGCATCGCCTTCGCGATAGCGCTCATCTTGAGCATCGGTGCGGTGCTCGTGCTCGGTTACTTCGACCGCCGCATCCGGGACGAGGAAGGCATGGAGAAGGCCTTCGGCCTGCCCATCCTCACCAGCGTGCCCCTCGTGAAACCTCACAGGCACCGCAGGAGCAAGCGCGTGGATGGAGGCAGCGCGGTGGCCGAGATCGCCGGCCAGCAGGGCATCGGGTTCCACGGCGGACATCGCGGGCTGCTCGAGCCCTACATGCTGCTGCGTTCCAACCTGCAGTACTTCGGCGTGGACAAGAACATGCGCACCCTCATGGTCACCAGCGCCTTCCCCCAGCAGGGCAAGACGACGGTGACCATCAACCTCGGTCTCACCATGGCCCTGGCGGGCGAGCGGGTGCTGCTGGTTGAGTGTGACCTCCGCAGACCCAAGATCCACGAGTATCTGGGGCTCAGCAACGAGATCGGCGTGGCCAACGTGCTGGCCGGCACCGCCACCCTCGAGGAAGCCATCCAGGCGGTGGACATCTCCGACTGGGTGCCAGCGCCCGACGAGACCGCCGAAAGGATCTCCCGCAAGACCCTCTACGTGCTCTGTGCCGGTCCCACGCCGCCCAACCCGAGCGAGCTCGTGGCCTCCAAGCGGATGGCCGAGGTGCTCAAGCTGGCCGCCCGCAGCGGCGCCGACCACGTCATCGTCGACACCCCGCCGGTGCTACTCGTGGCAGACCCGCTGGCCATCGGCCAGAACGTGGACGGCATCATCATCTCCGCCCGCATCAGCGACACCAAGCGGGACGCGGCCCAGAGGGTCAGCAGCCTCATCGAACGGAGCGGCGCCCGCACCCTGGGCGTGGTCGTGGGCAGTGACAAACACGCACGTCACGGTTACAGCCGCTACGGCTATGGATATGGTTACGGTTACGGGTACGGGTACGGCGACGGATACGGGTACGAGGCCTACGGGTCCGAGCGCAAGGCCAAGAAGAACGGCAGATCCGGCGACGACGACGGCCATGGCCTCCTCGTCGAGGATGCCGCCGGCGAAGCCCCCTCGTTCAGCACCGAAGACCACGAGCTTCGCTAGCCGGCCGGCGGCCTGAGCGGCCCCCAGCGGTAGGAGGTACAGCGGTGACGGACCAGCCGATGGATCATCCGGAAGTCGAGTATCGCGCCTATACGCGGGAGGACGAGGAGCAGATCCTGGACCTGCTCCGGGTGGCCATGAAGCAGGAGGCCTTCCCCGACCTCGCCGGGTTCTGGCGCTGGAAGCACTACGACAACCCCTTCGGAGAATCGCCCGGCATGGTGGCCATCGGCGACGGCAAGGTGGTGGGCCTGCGGGTGTTCCTGCGCTGGGAGTGGCGGGTGGGCCCCACGACCTTCCGGGCCGTCCGCGCCGTCGACACCGCCACCCATCCGGAGTGGAAGCGCCACGGCATCTTCGAGCACATGACCACCGCCATGATCGAGCGGCTGACCGCCGACGGCGTGGACTTCATCTTCAACACCCCCAACCAGTACAGCATGCCCGGGTACCTCAAGATGGGCTGGACCCTCGTCGGCCGCCTGCCCCTCCGCATCAGGCCCCAGCGCCCGACGCGCCTGGCCAAGGTAGCCGCGCAGCGCTCCGGCCTCGGCGGCGCCACCGCCATCCTCGAGACCGTGGACAACAGCGCCGTCCTCGACGTGCTCCGCCAGGACGAGGTGCGGCACCTGGTGGACCGGGCCGGCCATGCCGCCGCGCAGCGCCAGGACCGCAACGTCTTCGAGACCGCCAAGACCCAGGCCTACCTGGAGTGGCGCTACGGGCAGAACCGCTGGTATGCGTACAAGGCCGCGTTCAGGATGAAGGGCGATTCCGGGGCGCTGGTGATCTGCCGGACCAGCCGGCGGGGCGCGCTCGACGAGCTCCTCGTGACCGACGTGGTGGCGCTGCCCGACGCGCGCAGCCGCCGGCTCGCGGCGCGCCTGACCAGGCAGCTGGCCAAGGAGACCGGCGCCGACTACGTGGCGGCCTCCGGCATGGCCGAGACCCTCGGCCTGGCGGACTGCTACATCCCGGTGGGCCAGAAGGGCCCGAACATGACCGTGCGCCCGCTCAAGGACGGCCTCGTGCCGGACACCCGCAGCTTCGCGTCGTGGGGCGCCAGCTTCGGGGACCTGGAGCTCTTCTGACGTGAGGGCGCCCAGCCTGCGTGTGAGCCGGTGGACGTCGGCGGGGTCGCCGCTGGTGGCCGTCGGGATAATCGTGGCGGCGCTGGCGGTGGCCTATCTGCTGATCACCTACGCCTCGCTGGACTTTCGGATCTACCTCATCTGGGCAGCGGCGCTGGCCGTGGTCGCCGTCGTGTTGGGGATCAAGTACGCGACCGGGCGGCGGGCTCTGTGGGGCGTGGTCGCGCTCGGGCTGGTGCTGAAGATGGTGGGGAGCCTGGCGCGATACGAGGTGATATTCCGGGCGTATGACGGGTCGGCGGATGCGCCGGGGTACTACGAGCGAGGCCTAGCGATTGCCCAATCGCTCTGGCACTTTGATACGTCTCCCCTGTTTTACTTTCGCGACAGGATCTGGGGAACCGAGTTCCTGGACAAGGTATCGGGCATAGTGATATCAATCTCCGGGCCAAGCATGCTCGCGGCCTTCCTCCTCTTCTCCCTCATAGCTCTGGCCGGCGTCTTCCTCGTTGCGTCAGCGTCCTCTCGCTTGCCGGGAGTCCGGCCTGTGACCTATCTGGCGTGGCTGGTAATGTGGCCGTCTCTCTTCTTCTGGCCGTCCAGCATTGGCAAGGAAGCGTTTCTCATGCTCGGGCTCGGACTAGCTGTCTGGGGGTACACCCATTTTCCCCGCGTGAGTAGCTGGGTGGCTCTTCCTATCGGTCTCTTGGCTCTCGGGATGGTTCGTCCGCACATTGCAGCCGTGGTGATGATAGCCATGTGCGCTGGCATCCTTGCTACCACGGACCCCAGGGGAATCGCCGGACGTTGGTACTTTCAGGCCGTCTTTTGGGTGGGGGCGCTTGCCCTTACCGGCTTTCTTGCCGCGAATGCTCTCGGAATAGAATCAGCAGACTCTGCCGTCGACCTGATTCAGGGCCAGTCCAGGAGCAGTGCTATCGGAGGCAGTGCCACGGCGGGCACGGGACTTAGCCCGCTCAAGGTTCCCCAGGCAATCGTCAACACGATCTTTCGTCCCTATCTCTGGGAAGCTCGCAGCCCGTTTCTCCTAGTCTCAGCCCTTGAAGTGGTGGTTCTCTTGGTCTTGGTGATTGTTCGCCGGCGCCAAATCTGGGCTTTTGCGCGCGACTGGCGATCGCATCGCCTTATTGTCTTCAGCATCGTCTTCGTCGTCCTCTACGCGGTGATGCTGGGCTTCTCCATGAGCAATCTCGGAATAATCGCTCGGCAGAGGGTGCTCTTGCTCCCGATGGTGCTATTGATGCTCCAAGATCGCGATGCGAAACGTCCGATCGACTGATATCGTCCGCTCGGCGGCGCGACTTGGCCAGGCTCTCGTCCCCAGGTCCCCGGGGGCCGCTTGGATCCTCGCCTACCATCTGGTGGGGCAAGGCACCGAACTGGTCATAGACAGCCCTCGCCAGGAGTTCGCCGAGCATCTCGACATGCTGTGGGAGAACTGCGACGTAATCGGCCTGGACGACTTGGTCGACCGCCTGAAGCCCGGTGCCGCAGCCGCCACCGCGAAGACCCGCCCCTCGGTGGTGCTGACCTTCGACGACGCGTTCCTCAACTTCTACGAAGTGGCCCTGCCCATGCTCGCAGAGCGGCGGATCCCGGCGGTCTTGTACGTGCCGGCGGCCTTCCTCAACGGCGAGGACCGGCATCCTCTGGACGACGCCCGCTACACGGGTCTCAAGCCGATGACCTGGGCCCAGGTGGCCGAAGCGGCGGGCAGCGGCGTTACCATCGGCTCCCACTCGTACCACCATCGCGATCTAAGGCAGCTGTCCGAGCCCGACCTGCTCACCGAGTTCGAGTCTTCAGCCGACGAGATCCAGAGGCGCACGGGAGTCCGGCCGACCTCCGTGTGCTACCCGCTAGCGCTGGCGAACGCCGCAGTCAGCCGCGCCGCCGGCCGTTTCTACTCGTCAGGGGTCGTGGCCGGGGGAGTGGCGGTGCCGGCACGAATCCCGGACCTGCTGCGTCTTCCCCGGCTTCCCGTCAGGGCTGGAACGAGTGTCGAGAGGCTGGCCGCCATACTCGAACGCCGCGTCTGCCTGGAGGAGTGGGCGGCGAGCAAGGTGCGGGCCCGGCGCTAGGATCCGGCGAGCGAGTCGCTCCGGTCGAGGCTGCGGTCGACGAACATCCGGAACCACAACTCCAGCGAGAACAAGGACCACAAGCGGTGCTTGTGGTTCACCGCCCCACTCAGGTGTGATTCCAGCACCCGCTCGACGTAGTCGTAGTCGAAGAGTCCCCGGGCCCTCGCCGTGTCGCCGAGCAGCACCTCGCGGAACAGCTGCCGGGAATCACCTCGGATCCATTCGTCCACCGGCACCACGAAGCCCCACTTGGGCTTGCGGGCCACCTCGAGAGGCAGCATCTGCTCGGCAAGCTCCCGCAGGCCCTTCTTGAGTTGACGCATCCCCACCTTGCCGCGCCAATCTATGCGCGCCGCCAACTCCACCATCTCGTGGTCCAGGAGCGGGCTCCGCGCCTCTATGGAGGCGGCCATGGTGGCGACGTCGACCTTGGTCAGCATGTCGGCGGGCAGCCAGTAGTCGAGGTCGGACAGGAGCAGTTGATCGAACGGGCGGCGGCGCTTCGCCGGCCGGCCGGTGGAGCGCGGCGGGGTCCAGGCGTCCGCCAGCCGTTCCTTGAATGCCGGCGACAGCAGGCGGTCGCGGTCCAGGAACCAGGTGTGGAAGAGGAAGTACGGGGGGTTCGCCGGGTTCATGGCCCCGAGGGCCCCGCGTATGGCGTCCGGAGCGCGGTCGAAGCCCCGGGAGGCGAACCTGCGCACGGGGGCCGGCGTTGCCGTGCCGGCCCTGACGCCGGCCCGGAGCGGAGACTCGGGGAGGCGGTCACGCAGCCATATCTGCGCGGCCGCCAGGGTATACCGGCGGTAGCCGCCGAACAACTCGTCGCCGCCGTCACCGGTGAGCACGACGGTGGCCAGTTCGCGGGCAGCCTTGGCGATCTCGTATTGCGCGATGGCCGAACTGTCCGAGAACGGCTCGCCGTATTGCCAGACCAACTCGGGCACCACGTCGAGGGACGATTCGCGGACGTGGACCTCGTGATGGTCGGTGCCATACCGCTGCGCGACCGCGCGGGCGTACTCGCCCTCGTCATGCGAAGCCTGCGAGAAGCGCGCGGAGATGGTGGTCACCCCGGGCCGCTCCGCCGCGGCGAAGGCGGTGACCAGACTGGAATCGATCCCGCCGCTCAGGAACACCGCCAGGGGGACGTCGCTCTCCAGCCGGCGGCCGACAGCCTGACGCAGGGTGCTCTCGACGCGAGAGAGGGTGTCGCCGTTCCACGCTATCCGCGGCTCGAACTCCGGGGTCCAATAGCGCTGCAGGCGCATCTCGCCGGACGCCAGGTCGCACACCGCGTAGTGGGCGGCGCGGAGCTTGGAGATATCCCGGTAGATGCAGCGGTCCTCGGGCACGCTGAACAGCCCCAGGTACTCGTAGACCGCAGCATAGTCGATCTCCGGCGCGCGGTCCAAGCCGGCCACGACGCACTTGATGTTGCTGCCGAACGCGAGGCGGCCCGAAACTAGCGAGTAATACAGAGGCTTTTTGCCCACCCGGTCGCGGGCCAGGAGCACCCGCCCGGCCTTTCGGTCGAGCAGGGCGAAGGCGAACATGCCCGAGAGGCGCCGGACGAGGGTCTCACCCCACTCCTGGTAGCCGTGGAGCAGCACCTCGGTGTCGCTGTGTGTGCGGAAATGGTGGCCCCGCTCCTCGAGTTCGGCGCGCAGAGCGTGGTGGTTGTAGATCTCGCCG
>CAIQPS010000063.1 GCA_903873715.1 uncultured Actinomycetes bacterium | reverse complement strand
TCTGACGTGACGAGGATGATGGACAGGAAGGCGACGGCGAACGGCCAGACGATGTCCCAGCCGAACGTGTTGCCGGCCATGCCAAGGCTCAGGCCGCCGGTCATGATCGCGACCTGCCTCACGGCCGGCCTCCCTTCTTGGCGGCGGCTTTCCACTGCATAGCCAAATCCAAAAGGTCTGAACCATATGTGGGCTTCTTGCGACTAACCATATCATAAACGGTCATCGCCATCGCATCCCCCGCCTTGGTCAGCCGCTCGACCTGTGCTTGAAGGTCCTCGTTCGGGATGATGGTGCGGGTGGTGAAAGCGGTCAGCCGCTCGACCTCGGCCTTGAGGCGTGCGTTCTCGGCTTCCAGCAGGCTGGCCCGGACAAGGTGCGGACAGGTGTCGTCGTCGTGGGTGCTCATACGCGTCGCGGGGTCTGGGAGCCGGAGATCACGAAGCCGTCGCTCAGTTGGTAGGAGTAGGTGATGCCGACCCAGCCGCCGGCCGCCACGAAGACGTCCAGGCTGATGCTCGACGCCCCGTCTTCCGAGAGGGCTTCGTGGTAATGCCGGAGGAGTTTCTCCATGCGCTGGGACTTGATGGCGGCCCTTGCCGACACGATGTCGCCGCACATGATGCGCTCGTTGATTTGGAAGAGCTCGCTGAGGAGGGCGGTCATGCCGTCCAGGTGCTGGAAGGAGCCGCTCACGACTGGCCTCCATTCTTTCTGCGTTCTTCATTGAGCATAGCGATTAGACGCAAGCCTGCGTCCTTATGGCTTTCGATTACGCTGTTTAGGCGCTCGACCTCTTGTTTGAGGTTCGCGATCTCCTCGGACTGGTCGGCGATGACGTGCGACTGAAAGGTCAGCGCGTCGTCGAGGCGGTCGGAGAGGGCGCGGAGGGCGTTCGCGGACGTGTGCAGCGTCCGGGCGTACGACCAGGGGAAGAGCCACCAGAGGCGGGGCTTCGTGTTCGGCTTGATGATGGTCATGGGATGGTAGGGGCGGTGGGATGGGCAGGGCATCAGCGGTAGTTCTGGAACTTGTAGGTCGAGATGTCGCGGGGGGCGTACTTGGGCTTCAGGTGCCCGGTATTCGCGAGCCAGCGGTAGACCACCGACTTGTCCATGCCCAGGAGTTCGGCCGTCTTGCCGGCCATGTAGCCCGTGGACTTGTAGACGGGGAGGATCTTCTCCTCCCAGCCCGTGTGGTCGTGCTTGTAGATCGTGCGCCCGTTGTGGTTGTTCAGGCGGTAGCCGAGGATGCGCAGCCACTGGTTGACGCAGGACGACGAGATGCCCAGGCGAGCGGCGATGTCGAGGGCGCCGAGGCGTTCCTTGTGGTCGAGCTGCGGGAGTTGGGCGCGGAAGGCCTTGATGCGGTCGAACTTGAGTTTGCTCATCCAAACGCCGTTGAGGGTGTGCGTGGCCTTCGGCGCGCGGGGGGATTGTCCTTTGGGCATGGTCTTATTTGTTGCGCTTGGCGTACGGGCCGCGGCGGTTGAGGTTCGACCAGGTGATGCCGGCGAGCGCGATCCAGGAGCGGACGGCTCCGATGGACACGCCGAGGGCGGCGGCGGCGTCGGCCTGGGACTTGCCGGCCGTGTTGAGGGCGTTCAGCTGCGGGAGGACGCCGGCGAGGCGCAGGGCGGCGTGGGGGAGCACCGGGCGGGACAGGCGGATGGGCCTGTCGCCGACGGTGATGATGTCGATGGGGTCTTGGTTCATGGTCGTGGGAGGAAAGGGTTACTTGACGGCGTTGATGTCGGCCTGCTGCTGGGACTCGTAGGCGACGACCTTGCCTTCGGTGTCGGACTTCCAGGCGCCGCGAAACTCGACGACCATGTTGTGGCGGTCGATGAGGACGGCGATGCGCTTCTTCGCGATCATGGGGGCGAAGTCGGCCGAGGTGGGGGCGTTGTCGATGCGGGTAACGACGACCTTGCCGGAGCCGTAGTCCAGTCCGTACAGTTCGCAGGACGCCCGGGCTCCGGCCTTGGCGCGGTGCTGGACGATGATGTCCTTCGCCGTCTCGAGGCGTTCGGGTTCGCTGATCTTGATGATACCTAGGGTGCTCATGGTGTGGTGTGGGTGGAAATTAGCGGGCGCGGCGGACGACCTTGGCCTTGACGGGCTCCGGGCCGTTGATGAGGCGGTAGAGTTCCGGGCCGCAGAAGGTGACGACGGCGAGCCAGCAGATCAGGCCGATGGCGAAGAGGGAGGCGAGGGCTTTCATTGGTTTTGGTGGTGCGTCAACATCCTTGACCGACCGAATGCAGTCTGTCCACAACATTCGTCAAAACCTTTGACAGGCACAAAAGACCCCCCGAGAGAAACCTTGCCAGGGGCAGAGGGCCGGGGGGTCGCCAGCGCGCGCTGGGCTTAACGCCCCCAAGCGGTGCGATCCTTGCGGAGTCGTTCGGGGTACTGTTAAAGGGG
>CAIQPS010000062.1 GCA_903873715.1 uncultured Actinomycetes bacterium | reverse complement strand
TTGTTGCAGTCGTGGCACTTCGCCACGTCGATGACCTTATACCATTGCTTCACTTTGCTGACTCCTTACCGTCATGCAAGATTGCTCGGATGAACGCGATCAGTCGATCTCGTAGATGCCGCCGTCCCACTTCTCGACTTCGATCTGCATGGTGTTGGGAGCCATGCCCGAAGCGTACTTGGACATGTAGCGATCCGGAGACAGGATGTTCACGCAACCGCCGCGGTCGGCCGAATGACCGGCTTTGCCGAGCGGGGCGTAGACGGCGCACGATTCATACGTGTGGCAGGTGCCGGGCTGCGTACGCTCGCCGACCTGGGCGGCCAGGATGACCGAACCGCGGTCGTTGTAGGCGCGGACCAGGTCGCCGGTCTTGATGCCACGCTTGGCGGCGTCGACGCTGTTGATGCGGATGATCCAGTAGTACCAGCCGTCGATGAGCATACGGTGGTCTTTGATGTCGTTCATGAAGCTGTCTTTGCCGTCGCCCATCGTGTGGAACGAGAAGCGCGGGTGCGGAGCCAGCATGCCGAGCGGGTACTTCTTGGCGAGCTCGCAGCGCGGGCCTTCCCAAGCCGGCACGTAGGTGTGCATGGCCGGGCGGTACTCGTCGATGAAGCCCTGCTCTTCGAAGTTCTTGAGGCTGGTGGCGATGAACTCCACTTTGCCGGTGCTGGTCTGCAGACCTTTGCGGTTGCACTGGTTGTTGAGGCGCGGGCCCCAGTCCGGGGTGTCCTTCTCGCGGTCCTCGGCGAACCAGCGGAGAGCCGGGGTCTTCTTGCGGTCCGGGTTGTCCGGCACGACGAAGTAGCCCTTCTTGAAGAACTCGTCGAAGGTCATGTGCTTCGGCATGTCGGTGGCGTTGTAGTACTGCTCGACCCACTGCAGGTCGGTCTTGCCTTCGCTGAACATCGGGCCGATGCCCAGTTTGTCGGCGACCAGGCGGTAGATATCGTAGTCCGACTTGGACTCGCCCACGGGCTCGATGCACTTGGCCTGCAGCGAGATCACGCGGTGGTTGCACTGGCTGTAGGTGTCCGGGATGTAACCGGAGCAGTTCGCGAACTCGGAGATGTCCCAGCGCTCGAAGTTGGTGCAGGCCGGGAGGATGAGGTCCGCGAACGGCACTTCGCCCTCGAACCAGATGGACTGGCTCACGACGAACTCGAGGCTCGGGTGGGTGTACATACGGGCGTAGCGGTTCGTGGCGGTCATGGTGCCGATCCACGGGCCCCCGTACTTCCACATCATCTTGATCTTGGGATAGCCGGGAGCCGGGTAGCTGTACTGGTGCATCTGATGCTGGATGTCACCGCCGCAGAAGCCCTTGCCGGACCACTGGAACTTGCCGTCCATGATGCATTCCGGCACCTTGAGGCGCGGGATGTGCTGGCCGGCGCTGGTGTTGATGTTGGAGGGCGACGGGAAGGTCGTCTTGCCGTCGAACATGCGCCAGGCGAACTTGAAGCCGGCCGCACTGTTCTCGCAGTCGCCGGAGATACCGCCCTCGGCGTAGCCGGGGAAGTAGAACTCGTAGTCCACCGGGGAGCCCTGGGTGGTCGAGTAGATGTTGGAGCCCGGCTTGCCCATGCCCTGCATGGTGGCCAGTGCGATCATGCCGCGGGCCCATTCGATACCGTGCGAGGCACGGCAGGCGCCGCCCCAGCCACCGAGGCCGCCGGCAGCCAGCATGGTCTTCTTCTTACCCCACTCGCGGGCGAGGGCGCGGATCTCGGGAGCCGGCACGCCGGATTCCTCTTCGGCCCATTCGCAGGTCTTCGGGACGCCATCGGTCTTGCCGAGTACGTAGTCGGCCCATTCCTCGAAGCCGTGGGCGTGGGTGGCCACGTATTCCTTGTCATAGGTGCCTTCGGTCAGCCAGGTGTAGGCGATGGCGAAGGACAGGGCGTGGTCGGTGCCGATCTTCGGCGAGAACCACTTGTCGCCGATGAGGCCGGCGGTGTGGTTGTAGAACGGGTCGATGAACACCATCTTGATACCGG
>CAIQPS010000061.1 GCA_903873715.1 uncultured Actinomycetes bacterium | reverse complement strand
CGGTGCGGGCAAGACCACCATGCTCAACCTCCTCACGGGGGTCGTCCACCCGGACGTGGGCACGGTGGTCTTTGCCGGCCGTGACGTCTCACACCTGCCCCCTGATCAACGCTGTCATCTCGGGCTCGGGCGGACCTATCAGATCCCCCGGCCGTTCGAAGGCATGACGGTGTTCGAGAACGTGCTCGTAGGCGCTACCTACGGCCGCCGCATGTCCGAAAAAGCCTCGTATGACCTCTGCGCCAAGGCGCTGGAGCGCACGGGGCTGCTGCCCCGCGCCAACGCTCTGGCGGAGTCGCTGAGCCTGCTGGAGCGCAAGCGCCTCGAGTTGGCCCGGTCGCTGGCCATCGAGCCCAAAGTGCTTCTTCTCGACGAGATCGCCGGCGGTCTCACGGAGCACGAAGTCCAGTCGCTCATCGAGACGATCCGGTCCCTGCGCGACGACGCAGGTATCACCATCATCTGGATCGAACACATCGTCCACGCACTGCTGGCAGTGGTCGACCGCCTCATCGCGCTCGACTTCGGCAAGCTCATCGCCGAGGGCGATCCCAAGACCGTAATCAACAGTCCCGAAGTCAGGGACGTGTATATGGGGAGCATGGCGCCATGAGCCTGCTCGAACTCGAAAGCATCAACTCCGGGTACGGGCATTTCCAGGCCCTCTTCGACGTGAACCTTCGCATCGAAGAGAAGGAGACCCATGCCATCATCGGCGCCAACGGCGCCGGCAAGTCCACGCTGCTGCGCACGATCTGCGGGCTCATCAAGACCGAACCGGCGGACAAGGTCCGCTTCGACGGGCAGGCCATCGGCGCGATGTCCCCGCACAAACGTGTGGGCCTGGGCATCTCCTACGTCCCCGAGGGCCGCTGGGTCTTCCCGAGCCTCACCGTGCACGAGAACCTCCAGGTCGGCGCTCATTCCAAGCGCACGGGCGTCTGGAACATCGACAAGGTGTACGAGCTGTTCCCGCTGCTCGCCCGCCTCAAGAACCGCCAGGCCTTCGGCCTGTCCGGCGGGGAGCAGCAGGCGCTGTCCATCGCCCGCGGGTTGATGTCCAACCCCCGCCTGCTCCTTCTCGACGAGGTGTCGCTGGGTCTTGCGCCCGTCGTGGTGGAGAAGATCTACCAAGCGATGCCCGCCATCGTCGACTCCGGCACCACCGTGTTGCTCGTGGAGCAGGACGTGGGCCAGGCGATGAAGTTCGCCGACCGGGTCACCTGCATGCTCGAAGGACGTCTGGTCCTCGAGGGCGCCCCCGGTGAGATCAGCCAAGAAGCAATCTTTGCTGCCTACTTCGGAGTGTGACCGGTGGTCTGGGTAAACGACATCATCCAAGGGATCCTTCTCGGCGGGCTTTACGCTCTGTTCGCCGCGGGGCTCGCCCTGGTGTTCGGGGTCATGAAACTCGTGAACCTGGCCCACGGCGACTTCAGCATCCTCGCCGCCTATCTGGCGTTGGCGTTCGTGGGCCTGCTGCACATCAACCCGTTCTACACGTTGATCATCGTGATCATCATCATGGCCATCTTCGGCTATGTGATCCAGCGCGGGTTGTTCAACTTCGCCATGGACGCGGGCCCGATGCAGGCCATCCTGGCGACGTTCGGCATCGCCATCATCATCCAGAACCTGTTGCTCGAGGGCTTCACCGCCAACAGCAAAGGCCTGGATGCAGGCAAGATCGAGAACGCGGTCATCACCATCAGCAAGCAGATCGCAATAGGTTGGTTCCCGCTCACCACGCTCATCGTCTCGGTTGTCGTCCTGGTGGCGCTGCAGTGGTTCCTGGGCCGCACCCGCACGGGGCGCGCCTTCCGGGCCACGGCAGACAACCAGCGGGCCGCCCAGTTGATGGGCATCGACAACCGGCATCTGTACGGCATGGCGATGGCGGTCGCCCTGGCCATCGTGGCCATCGGCGGCGTGTTCATCGGCATCCGGACCACGTTCTCCCCGAGCGCAGGCCCGCTGCGCCTGATCTTCGCGTATGAAGCGGTGATCATCGGCGGTCTCGGCTCTCTGTGGGGCACCCTGGTCGGCGGGATCGTGCTGGGCATCGCCCAGGTCCTTGGCGACCACATCCACCAGGGCTACGGCATCCTGGTGGGCCACCTGGTGTTCCTGGCCATCCTGGCATTCAGGCCGCAGGGCCTCTTCGCAAGGCAGGTGCAGTGATGGCGAAGCAATCCAAGGATCACGTGAAGGTCGAGCGCTACACGCGCACCAGCCGCGTGGCTCTGCCCGTGGCGGCGGCCATCGTCATAGCCGCGGCCACCATCCCCGCATGGGGCTCGTCCGCGATCATGAAGCAGTCGGTCACTCTGCTCACGCTCATCGGGCTGGCGCAGATGTGGAACCTGCTCGCCGGCTACGCCGGGCTCGTCTCGGTGGGTCAGCAGGCCTTCGTCGGTATAGGCGCCTACACCCTGTGGGTGTTCGCCGACAAGTTCCACCTCAACCCGTTCGCCAGCGTCATCTTCGCCGGCATCGTCGCGGGTCTGTTCGCGATCCCCACCGCCGGGCTCGCGTTCCGGCTGCGCGGTGGGTACTTCGCGGTGGGCACCTGGGTCATCGCCGAGGTGTTCCGGCTCATCGTCACCCAGATCAAGTGGTTGGGTGGTGGTTCCGGCTTCACAATCGGCTCGGTGAACTCGGTCAGCCGGCACGCCCGGGAATCGATCACCTTCTGGCTCGCCCTGGGCGTGGCCGTCGGCTCGATCGTGTTGGTGTACTTCCTGCTTCGCTCCAAGCGCGGGCTGGCGCTCACGGCCATCCGCGACAACGACCTCGGCGCCCGTGGGCTCGGCGTGAACATCACCCGGTCCAAGCTGTGGGTGTACATCATCGCCGCGGCCGGCACCGGCATGGTCGGATCGGTGATCTACCTCAACCTGCTGCGCGTGCAGCCCGAAGCCGGCTTCAGCCTCCAGTGGAGCGCGCTCATGATCTTCTCGGTGGTCATCGGTGGCCTGGGTACCATCGAGGGCCCGATCATCGGGGCGGTCATCTTCTTCATCCTGCAGCAGGTGCTCTCCGATTACGGTACCTGGTACCTGATCCTCATCGGCGCGTTGGCCGCCGGCGTCGTCGTGTTCGCCCAGCGCGGTCTGTGGGGCACGCTCGTTCGCAAGAAAGCGGTCGACCTGTTCCCGGTGCGGCGCCGCCTCTGTCTGGAGACGGTCTGCTTCACCGAGGAGACGCCGCGGAAGAGCGGCGAAGAGCCCGGGCGACTCCCGAGTGAGGAGCCGCCGGCCGTGTGACGGTCGTCCCAGGGGGACACCGGCCGGTGAAGCCCATGCCGCCTGCTCAGACGCAGATCTCGCTCCGCGCAGTCGATGCCAGCAACTGGCGCGACTGCGCGGAGCTTTTTATCCACGATGATCAACGGGTCTTCGTGGCGCCCGTCACCTATTATCTGGTCCTCTGCCACTACTCGGATTCGTGGCGGCCTCTCGCCGTCTACTCCAAGGAGCGGGCAGTGGGGTTCATGATGTGGGCCGTAGACCCAGCGGACAACAGCGGCTGGCTGGGCGGGGTGCAGATCGCAGCGGACCGGCAGGGACAGGGGCTTGGACGGGCTGCCGTAGGGGCGGCCCTCGACCATCTCCGCGATCAGGGCTGCGCGTCGGCGGCCCTGAGCTACTCCCCGGCGAACATCCGGGCGAAGCGACTGTACGAGTCGCTCGGGTTCCGCGAGACCGGTGAGATGGAGGACGACGAGATCGTGGCGAGGAGGCCGCTGTGAGCCTGCCGTCACTCTGCGACATACTCGCGCTGCCGGCTTTCGAAAAGGCGGAGGTCCTCTCCGGCCAGTCGCGCCTCCACGAGCCCGTGACCTGGGTCCACGTGTCCGAACTCATGGACGCCTGGCGGTTCCTGTCGGGGGGAGAGGTGCTGGTGAGCACCGGTCTCGAGCTGGCCCGGGCGACGCCCGACGCTCGGGTCGCCTATCTGCGCTCGCTCGTCGACGCCGGGGCCCAGGCGCTCGCTCTCGAACTGGTCCAGTGGCTGGCCGAAGTCCCGGAAGAGATGCTGCGGGCCGCCCGGCTCATGGAGTTCCCGCTGGTGGTCTTCCGTGAAGAGGTGCGGTTCGCCGAGCTCACCAAGGAGGCTCACGAACTCATCCTGCGTCCCCACAGCCCTTCCGACTCCGAACACTGGCTGGACGGACTGCTCGATGCGCTCGTCGAGACGGGGCGCTCGGGACGCTTCGTCGAGGAGCAACTGGGGCCCATCCTGGCGCTGCCCGGCCGGCCGCGGGGCACCCTCCTGGCCACGCTCGAGACCTTGGTGGCGTCGCAGTTCAACGTCGCCGAAGCGGCCAGGCGGCTGGGGGTGAGGCGGCAGAGCGTCTACTACCGGCTCGATCAGCTCACCGGTCTGCTCGGGGACATGGAGCAGCCTCGGCGCCGCACGGGCATCATCGTGGCGCTGGAACTGCTCAAACGAATGGATTTTGGACATAGTGTCCGTTGAATAGCCGCCCCCGGCGTGGCTACCATGTCTCATCCCACATCGGAGGCAGGCATGGACATCTCTTCTAAGCAGGTAGTTCAAGACGCGCGCGACTACACCCTCTTCCCGTGGTCCGTCCAGGGAGCGGTGCAGCCCATCCACATGACCAAGGCTCAGGGCGTCTGGTTCTGGGACGGCGACGGGAACAAGTGGATCGATTTCTGCGCGCAGATCATGAACGTCAACGTGGGGCACCAGCATCCCAAGGTGCTGGAAGCCATCAAGAAGCAGGTCGACGAGCTCTGCTACGCGGGCCCGACCATGGTCACCACACCGAAGGCCGAGCTCGGCAAGAAGCTGGTGGAAGTCTCCGGCCTGCACAAGGCCTTCTACACCCTCTCCGGCACCGAAGCCAACGAGAGCGCGATGAAGATCGCCCGCCTGGTGACCGGCCGCAACAAGATCATCACCCGGTACCGCTCTTATCACGGCGACACCATGGGCTCCATGAGCGCCTCCGGCGACTTCCGCCGCTGGCCGGTGGAGCCCGGGATCCCCGGGATCGTCCGGGTGTTCGACCCCTATTGCTACCGCTGCCCCTTCGGCGCTGAAGAGGCCACCTGCAGCCGGCAGTGCGTGAGCCACATCGAGGAAGTCATCCAGATGGAAGGCCCGCAGAACATCGCCGCCATGCTGGCCGAGGGCGTCACCGGCACCAACGGGCTGCTCGTGCCCCCGGCCGACTACTGGCCGCGCGTGCGCGCCCTTCTCGACAAGTACGACATCCTGCTCATCGACGACGAGGTCATGGCCGGCTTCGGCCGCACCGGCAAGTGGTTCGCCACCCAGAACTACGGCATCAAGCCGGATATGATCACCTTCGCCAAGGGCGTCTCCAGCAGCCTCATGCCGCTCGGTGGCGTCATCGTCAACAAGCGCATCTCCGACCACCTCGAAGACCACATGCTCTGGACGGGTCTCACCGGCGCCGGGCACCCGGTCTGCTGCGCCGCGGGCATCGCCTGCATGGACGTCTACGAAGAGGAGAAGGTCTTCGAGAACGTGGAGAAGCAGGGCGCCTATCTGGCCGCCCGGCTGGAAGACCTAAAAGCCAAGCACGCGTGCGTGGGCGACGTCCGGCACATCGGGCTGTTCAGCATGGTCGAGCTGGTCAAGGACAAGGCCACCAAGGAGCCTCTGGCGCCGTATGGCGGCACCTCTCCGGAGATGGGCAAGCTGGCGGCCTACCTGCGCAGCAAGCACCTCTACACATACTCGCGCTTCAACCTGTTCTTCATCGCCCCGCCGCTGGTCATCACCGAAGAGGAACTGAAGTACGGTCTGGACATCGTCGACGAGGCCCTGGCGGTCGTCGACCAGGCGCTCGGGGCCTGAGCGGCGCAGGACCGGGTGGGTTTTCCATACGCTATCGACATAGTTGATGGTCGATAGCTGAGAATTTCATGGCAAAAGCAGCATAAAGCAGCCGCGAATCGATAAAATCGGGTAATCGCGAATTACCAAGAAAGGGCAGCGTGATACACGTGGCAGATCCCATCAAGTTGAAGTATTTCGTCGACGGCGAGTGGCTCGAGTCGAAGACTGATAAATACATGGAAGTATCGGACTCGAGCACCGGCGAAGTGTTCGCTCTCGCGCCGTGCTGCACCGCGTCCGAAGTCGAGGACGCCATCAACTCCGCCCACCAGGCGTTCCAGATCTGGGGCGGGCTGCCGATCCAGAAGCGCACCCAGGTGCTCTTCGCCTGGAAGGCTCTGCTCGAGAAGCACATGGAAGAACTCGCCTACATCTGCTCCCGCGAGGTCGGCAAGAACCTCGATGAAGCGCGCGGCGAGATCGTCAAGATCATCGAAGGCTGCGAAGTGGGCGTTGCCGCTCCGATGCTGGCCAAGGGCGAGTCCATCATGAACGTGTCCACCGGACACGACACCGTGAGCTACCGCGAGCCGCTCGGCGTGTTCGCCGGTATCGCCCCGTTCAACTTCCCGGCCATGATCCCCTGGGGCTGGATGATCCCGCTGTGCATCGTCACCGGCAACACCTTCGTGCTCAAGGCTGCCTCCATGGTGCCGACGTCGTCGGTGCGCCTCATGGAACTGCTGCAGGAAGCCGGTCTGCCCAAGGGTGTCGTCAACGTCGTCACCTGCAGCCGTCACGAGGCTGAGATCCTGCTCACCCATCCGCTCATCCGTGGTGTCTCCTTCGTGGGCTCCACCGACGTGGGCAAGCACGTCTACTCTGTGGCCGCCGCTCACGGCAAGCGCGTCCAGGCCCAGACCGAAGCCAAGAACCACGGCCTCGTCCTGGCCGACGCTTCGCTCGAGCGCGCCGCCGCCGGCATCATCAACTCCACGTTCGGCTGTGCCGGTATGCGCTGCATGGCGCTCCCGGTCTGCGTGGTGGAGGACAAGGTTGCCGACGAGTTCATCGGTTATATGACGAAGTTCGCCCAGCAGCGCATCGTGGGCTGCTCCTACGATCCCAAGACCGAACTCGGTCCGGTGGTCTCCGCCGACCACCAGGGCTTCATCAAGAACTGGATCAACAAGGGTGTCGAGGAAGGCGCCGACTTGGTGCTCGACGGCCGCGACTTGGTGGTCCCGGGCTTCGAGAAGGGCTTCTTCGTAGGCCCGACGATCTTCGACAACGTCACTGAAGACATGACCGTCGGCCGCGACGAGATCTTCGGCCCCGTGCTCGCCATCAAACGCGTGGCGGACTTCGAAGAGGGCATCGAGCTCATGAACGCCAGCCGGTTCGCCAACGGCTCCTGCATCTTCACCGAGTCCGGCTACTACAGCCGCGAGTTCGCCCGTCGGACCCACGCCGGTATGGTCGGGATCAACGTGGGCATCCCGGTACCGGTCAGCTTCTTCCCGTTCGCCGGCCACAAAGACTCGTTCTTCGGCGAGAGCCACGTGTTCGGCCTGGACGGCATCCGCTTCTTCACCGAGACCAAGTGCGTGACCACCCGCTGGTTCACCGAGGCCGACAAGAAGCAGAAGAAAGTCAACACCTGGGAAGGCACCGTCAACCGCTAAACGCGGAAGACAGGGCCGCGCCGCGGTTTCGCGCGCGGCGCCCCTCTCAGAAGGACCTCACGCCGGGCCCCGCATCTGCGGGGCCCGGCTTTCTTTTCGCCCGGCACGCCGATCCCGGGGGGCGGTAGCACGGGAGCATCGAGGCGACACCTGACGCTTGCGTGGAGGAAGCGAGTGACCTCATGCCGAGATACCTCGGGGCGCTCCTATGTCGGATAGGCGTGTACGACCGGCAGAGCCTGCCCCGCGGAGGGCAGCGCGGTCCGTACGCCGTGGAGGCTGTGTGGAGCCGCTCTCAGCCTGCCAGATAGGTGATCGCCGCGACGATGATGGCGCATGCCGCGCCGAACGGGGGGAAGAGCGTCAGCCGGTTGAAGTAGCGCTGGGCGGCGGGCTCGCTCGGATCCCGGTACAACACCAGAGCGGGCCAGGTCATCGTCCCCAGGGCGACCAGCGCCAGCAGGCCGCGGACCGCCCAGCCGACCGGCTGCGCGAGCGAGAGGGCCACCATCACCATGGCCGCCGCGAGGATGGCGCGCGACGCGGCTCGGGGCCCGTGCGTGGCGGCCAGCGTCCGTATGCCCACCAAACGGTCGTGGACCACGTCGGCCAGGTCGTTGGTGAGGTTCCGTGTGGTCTCCCAGCCGTAGAGCAGGAAGAAGAACGCAAGCGTCCCCCAGGTGAGCCGTCCGACCGCGAACCACCCGGCGAGCCCTCCCACTGCCACCATCGCGGCGGCCGGGATGACCTTGAGCCACGTGATCCGCCGCAGACTGCAATAGACGATCTCGAGTCCCGCGCAGCCGATGAACAGGTATGCGCAGAGCGGGCGCAGCAGGTATGCTGCCGCCAGTCCGACTGCGCCCAGCGCGACGACCCAGGCGGTGGCGGCCCACAGCGGCAGCGCACCGGCCGCCACGGGGTGGCGCAGCGCGACGATGTCCATGTGCGCCACTTGCGGCTTCCACGCGAGGGGGTCCGGGGAGGCTAGACGGATCTCCTCGCGGTCCGCGCGGAGATCGATCAGGTCGTTCAAGGAGTACACGCACAGATAGCCCGCCAGTGCGGCGACGACTCCCAGGAGGCACACCCGCAGGGAGGGGATGTGGCCGGTGGCAAGCATTGCGCCGAGCACGGGTTCGCTCACCGAGAACAGCGCAGACTTACCCCGGGCGAGATCGAAGAACAGGACGAGCCTCTTCATGCTTGAACCTTATCATCCCGCGATACGTCCCCGGGCGCTCGTCGGCGAGCGGCCGGACAGCACAGCGCGCTCGCCGCACCGAGAGGGTGTGTGGTCGCGTGGATCCGGGCGGATTCCGAACACTCAGCATTCGGGAAACGCGTGCCCAGTTGATATACCTGTTGCTGTGGCTTACAGTGCATGGTGGTTCAAACCAGTGGACCAAGTGTGGCCCTTCCAGGGTGACTAGCCAAGGAGGATCGGTAGAGTGAGAAAGGCAGTGGTTCTCGTTTTGATCGCCGTCGTGGCGCTTCTGGCGCTGACAGTGGCCGGTTGTGGCGGCGGGGGCACGGATCAGGCCGCGGTCACCGCGGTGCAGGGGAACCTGGCGAAGATCGACGCCGCGATCAAGGATCTGACCGCAAAAGGTACGGCCATGACCCTCACGGTGGCCGACATCAAGGCCTCCAGGGATTCCCTGAAGCCTGAGGTGCAGTCGGTCATCGATAACGGCAAGAAGATCAAGGGCGCGGACACCGCTGCCGTCGAAAAGGCGTGGACCGATCTCGATGCGGCCGTCACCGGGCTCTCCGACACGGCCACCCTCCTGGACATCGCCCCCATCCTCATGAGTAAGGTCGGCCCGCTGACCGCCGCTCTGGATCAGATCCGGGCGCTGGTCTCGCCGACCACCACCTAGGACTTCGCCTCGCCGTCCCGGAGCGGTCTCCGGGAGCGAGCCTCGGGGCGCGCAGGCCGTTCGGCCGGCGCGCCCCTTCTTTTGCCGCCCGCGCTGTTTTCTGTGCATAGAGCGGGCGTTATCGCCACGTCGCACCCGGAATGGTGTCTCCCTCGCCCGCTCAATCAAGTATCATGTTGCCCGATGAACAAGCGAGCACTACAGGTCTCGAGCCGGCTGTCCGTGGGGCGTGCCGGCTTGTTCTACGAGAAAGGCTCTTGAGGGCGTGGACGGCCAATTGATAGCAGTCGTCACGGTCGCCCTCATCTTCGGCCTCATGAACGGCTTCCACGATGGGTGCAACGCGGTCTCCACCGTCATCTACACCGGCGCCCTCAAACCCAAGGTAGCCATCGGCCTCTCCGCCATCTTCAACTTCGTGGGCCCGCTGGTCATGGGTCTCGGCGTCATCAAGACCATCGGAGGGGTCATCCCTTCCAACGAGGCCACCGCCCACCTCGTCCTCGCCGCCATGGCGGGCGCCATCGTATGGGAGATCCTCACCTGGTGGTGGGCCCTCCCTGTGAGCTCTTCGCATGCGCTCGTCGGCGGGCTCGTGGGTGCGGGGCTCGCGGCCTCCGGCGCTCATGGCATCGTCTGGCACAAGCTGATCATGATCTTCGTGTTCCTGTTCGTCTCGCCGTTCATCGGCATCATCGTGGGTTACATCTTCATGCGCATCAGCCGGCTCTTCTTCAGGGTCATGAAGATGAGCCTGTCGGGGTCCGACCGCTTCTACAAGTACGCCCAGATCGTGTCTTCGAGCTGGGTCTCGTTCAACCACGGCTCCAACGACTCCACCAAGGTCATGGGCATCATCGTCATCTTCCTGGCGGCCCAGGCCGGGGTCACCGATCTGAAGGACTACCACGTGCCCATCTGGGTGATCCTCGCGTCGGCGGCGGCCATGGCTATCGGTACGTTCATATCGGTCAAGTCCAACCGCCTCATCGAGACCATGGGGGAGAAGATCACCAAACTCCATCCCATCAACGGGTTCAGCGCCGAGGCCGGGGGCGGCGTGGTCATCTTCCTCGCGTCCAAGTTCGGGTTGCCGGTATCCACCACCCACGTGATCACCGCAGCGGTCACCGGGACCGGTCTCACCAGCGGTCTGGGCGGGGTCAGCTGGAAAGTCTTCCGTGCTATCATGCTGGCCTGGGTGGTGACCCTTCCGTTCTGTGCGATCGTTGCGGCGGTCGTGTATTACATCCTCAAGCTCGTGTTCTAAAGAGGCGGAGATGGCTAAGAACAGGTTTAAGTCCATCCGGCAGGCCATGGGGGGCGAGACTACCCTGGAAGGCGTCATCGGCGCCATGGGCAAGGAGCGCGAGGAGCAGGTCCTCGAGCGCATAGCCAATTTCACCGACGAAGTCGTCGTGGTCATCAACAAGCTGCAGGACGTGGTCGAGCGCTTCGCTGCGGACCAGTATGAAGAACTTGCGGCCTCCGCCAAGGAACTGGACGCGCTCGAGAGCGCTGCCGACGACACCAAGGACGCCATCCTGGACCGTCTCTCGCTGGGCGGCATCTTCCCGATGAACCGGGCCGACCTGTCCCGGCTGGTCACCTCCATGGACAGCATCAACAACCTGTCCGCCGGTGCGGCAGACCGCATCGTCATGCGTCGCTTCAGTCTGCCATCGCCCATGAACCAGCTCATCGTCGAATTGGCCAGGGCGGACGTGGACGCCGTTCTCGGGTTGACCGCGGCCGTGAAGGCCATGGGTACCGATCTGCGCGAGGCCATCAGGCTGGCGGGCCTCGTCGACAAGATGGAGAGCAAGGCCGACGACATCTTCGCCGAACTGTACCGGTTCATGTTCGAGTGGGACACCGACTACAAGACGTTCCACCAGCTCAAGGCGATCCTCGAGCGGTTGGAGTCGATAGCGGACCGCTGCTCCCAAAACGCAGAGCTTGTGCGCCACATGGCCCTGGAGTACATCGAGTCTGAATAGTAGTGGCCGGCGATAGGCCGACCGCGCTCGCTCACTCTGCGCCACGCTCCGGCTTCGCGGTCACGCGTCGCAATGTTCGTTCACGCGGCCGGCCTATCGCCGGCGACCACTCAGCCACGTTGTCCTCGAGAGCCACGCTTCGCTCGCTCTTTATCAGGTGGCTCGCTTCGCTCACCCTTCTCTGGGGCGTCGCTTCGCTCGCCCCTCTTCGGAGCGTCGCTTCGCTCGCCCCTCTTTGGCGCGTCGTTTCGCTCGCTCTTTGTCTTCGTGGGCTTGCCTCGCTCCGCTTTCTGGCGGGCATCGATTCGTTCGCGGGCGGTTGCAGGTGCTGGGCGGCGAGCGGGGCCTCCGCCCAGGGCGCGATTGCAGACACGTTGCAACGCAATAGACGTTGCGTTACCTCAGTTCGCGCTTCTGGGTAATATCTAGGGCATGAAGATCGGGCTTGTACAGATGAACTCCCGGCAGGACAAGCGGGCCAACCTCGCGGCGGCGGCCGAAGGGGTCGAGCGGCTCGCCTATCAGGGGGTCGACCTGGTCGTGCTGCCGGAGATGTTCAACCATCTCGGGAGCGACGCCGAGAACGCGGCAGCGGCCGAAGGCATACCTGGGGAATCCAGCGAGTGGGCCCGGGCACTGGCCAAAGAGAAGGGGATCTACCTTCACCTCGGGAGCATCATCGAGCGGCGCGACGAGGGCAACTTCAACACGTCGGTGGTGTTCGACCGCGCGGGGGAGGAAGTCGCTCGCTACAGCAAGTTGCACCTCTTCGACATCGTCCTGCCCGACGGGACCAAATACCTTGAGTCCGAAGCCATCACCCCGGGGGACCGCATCGCCGTGTTCGACTGCGACGGCGTGGTGTGCGGACTGGCCATCTGCTACGACCTCCGCTTCCCGGAACTGTTCCGAGCGCTCGCAGAGTCGGGCGCTGAAGTCCTCATCCTGCCGGCGGCCTTCACCGTGCCGACCGGGATGTACCACTGGGAGCCCCTGATCCGGGCCCGGGCCATAGAGAACGGCTGCTATCTAGCGGCCTGCGGGCAATGGGGACAGTGGGCGCGCGGCAAGCAGTGCTACGGTCACAGTCTGGTAGCTGACCCGTGGGGGACGGTCATCGCGCAGTGCCGCGAAGGGGTGGACGTCCTCGCCGTCGACCTCGATATGGCATATCTGCGCTCGGTCCGGGAGCGCATGCCGGTGCTGAAACACCGGCGCCGCGACCTCTTCGGCTAGAAGACGCCCGCCACGATCGGGGCGCCGGCATCGCCGGGCCGGTAGGGCGCCTGGTCGGGCCGGGCCGGTAGGGCAGCTAGACCCGGCCGTCCGATCAGCCGCGTCGCCGGGAGGTCCTCATCTGGGCGTACAGCACGCCGCCGGCGAGAAGAAGCGCCATGGCTGCGAAGAGCCACACTCCCGGATCCGTCATCGCCCTGCGGCCGTGGCCGGTGTCGATGTCGTCCACCGTGGTGATCGAACCGGCGCTGTCCTCTTCGGGGGAGATCTCCGTGGTCTCGCCGCCGGGCGCCGTCGTGGTCACGTAGGCATCGGTGGTGCTCGCCCCTTCTTCCCAGGTGGTGTCGGTGCCGCCGGAGCCGTCATCCGCGGTCGTGTCGGTGGTGTCGGACGGGTCCAGGTCGGTGTCGTCGGCCACGTACTGCGATTGGTCAGCCAGCGTGGCGATCACCGTGTTCGTCATGTAGCCTGAGGCGTCTTCCAGGACGGGGCAGGTCACCGTGATGGTGACCGACCCTCCGGCCTCGATGTCCATGCTGCAGTCGACGTTGCCTGAACCGCTGGCCGGGCTGCAGGTGGCCATGTCTTTCGAGACACATTCCCAGGAAGCGTTGGCCGCGTCGATCTGTTTCGGGAGCACGTCGTTCACGCCGACGCCGAGCTGCGGCTCGCTGCCGGTGTTGGCGACGATGATGGTGTAGGTGACGACCCCACCCGGCTCGTAGACCTCCACGTCATCGAACTTGAACAGGGAGAGCGGGCCCGGCTCCACCGGGATCGTGGTGACGACTCCGACGAGGTCGACGTCCACCGCTGATTCCGTCACGCCGCCGGGGAAGTCCGCGCTGTCGGGGACCTGCGCGGTGATGACCGCCTTCAGATCGGAGCTTGCGTCCGGCAGCGTCTGGCAGAGGATCTCGAGGCGCACCGAGCCGCCGGCGTCGAGGTCGACGGTACCCGAGATGGCCCCCGTGCCGTCGCTCGGGAAAGAGCCTGTGGCGTTTTCGTATGCGCACATCCAGGAGGACGCGCCGCTGTCGGCCGCGTCGGGATACGTGAAGTCGAGCGCCACCCCGGAAACCGGAGCGCCGGACTCGTTGGTGAGGACGGCCGTGTAGTAGACCGCGTCGCCCGGTGCGTAGCAGTCCGAACCGTCGTCGAGGGTCAGGGAGATGGGCGAAGCCGCCAGTGCCGCAGGGGCCAGCACGAGGGCCAGCGCCATGACCACGACGGCTGTCAGCCCGGCCAGCGCCGCCGGTGACCGTTTCCACGATGCGTTCATCGAGCCCTCCTCGCCGCGTCCCGCGCTTTCCCTATCTTCCAAGGTACCGCCGGCGAGTCCGAACGGTCAATGATGCAGGGACGGCGGGCCGCCGCGAGGGATCAGAAGTCCATCTCGAAGTGGAACACACCCTCGTTGAGGCTGGACCGCACCTTCATCCCGGAATGGTTGATGACCGCCTGCATCGGCTTGTTGTCGCGCATGACCTCGGCCGTGAAGCCCGAGATGCCGTTCCGCTTGGCGATGGTGGCGAGGTGCTTCATGATGAAGCCCCCGATGCCCTGCATCTGCCAGTCGTCGCGCACCACGAAGGCGACCTCCGCCCGGTTGGTCCGCTGGTCGAGGTAGTACCGGCCGATGGCGATGATGTCCTCGCCGTGCGCCTCCGGGACCGTCCCGACGATGGCCACCTCCGTGCGGTGGTCCACATAGACGAAGTTCTGCAGCTGCTTTCGCGGGATGCGCTTCATGTGCGACATGTAGCGGTAGTAGACGGTCTCCTGCGAGAGCGAGTAGAACAGGTCCTTGGTCTCTTTCTCGTCGGTGGGCTGCATCGCGCGGAAGCTGACCAGAGTGCCGTTGTCGAGCAGCATGGTGGTCTTGACTTCCTTCGGGCCCACGAAGAAGCGGCCTTCGACGTCGGCCATCTCCGGCCGGACCCACTTGTACTCGATGGCCTTGGCCAGGAGCTCTTCCCGGAAGTCCGGATGGGCGATGGTGATGAGGGCCATGGCCCTCTCCTGGACGCTCTTGCCGTGCAGGTAGGCGATGCCGTACTCGGTGACCACGTAGTGCACGTAGCCCCGGGTGGTCACCACGCCGGCGCCCGGCGTGAGCGACGGCACGATCCGCGACTTACTGCCCTTCTCCGCGGTGGACGGCAGGGCGATGATGGCCCGTCCGCCCTGGGAGCGGCCGGCGCCCATGTTGAAGTCGGCCTGCCCTCCGATGCCGGAATAGAACTTGGTGCCGAGCGAGTCGGAGCAGACCTGGCCGGTGAGGTCGATCTCGAGCGCGGTGTTGATGGCCACCATCTTGTTCTGCTTGCCGATGACGAACGGGTCGTTGACGTACTCGGTGGGGTTGAACGAGAACACCGGGTTGTTGTTGACGTAGTCGTACAGCTTCTTGCTGCCCATGGCGAAGCTGGTGACGATCTTGCCCCGGTCCGTGGACTTCTGGGCCCCGGTGATGACCCCGGCCTCGATGAGGTCGATGATGGCGTCGGTGACCACCTCGGTGTGTACGCCCAAGTCTTTCTTGTCCTTGAGGAACTCGACCACCCCGTGGGGGATGCGGCCGATGCCCACCTCGACGGTGGAGCCGTCCTCCACGAGGGAGGCGATGTACTCGCCGATGGCCCGCGTGCGGTCGGCGGCGTCGGGGGCCACCTCACCGGAACGGACGTTGTCGGTGAACGAGTACTCGCTGGTCTCGATGAGCGGCTCGTCGACCGGGACCAGGATGTCCAGGTCGTACACGCTGACGAAGCTGTCGCCCATGGTCCAGGGCATCTGCGGGTTCACCTGCGCGATGACCAGCCCGGCGTTTGCTGCGGCCGACTTGACGATGTCCACCGAGATGCCCAGGCTGCAGCGGCCCTGCTTGTCCGGCGGGGTGACCTGGATGAGGGCCACGTCGATGGGCATCCGCCCGCTCTCGAACAGCTTCGGGATGTCGAACAGCGGGATGGGCGTGTACTCGCCGTAGCCCTGCTGGATCATCTCCCGCACGTTGGAGGAGATGAAGAACGCGTTCACCTGGAAGTTGTCGGCCAGCTCCTTGAAGGCGTAGGGCGCGTCGCCGAGGGTGAGGGAGTGGAGCACCTCGGTGTCGGCGAGCTCGCGCCGCCGGTCGACGAGCGCCTGGACCAGATGCAGCGGCTGCGCGCCGCCGGTGCCGATGAACACCCGCTGGCCGGGACGGATCTGCGAGACCGCCTGCTGGGCGGTCATGATCATGTTCGCGTACTTGCTCTGCCAATCGGCGTCGTAGATGGACGCATCGGGCGTCATAGCGCACCTCCCGCGGACAGCTGGATTCGGGCGTCGGCGGCGAAGGACTCTTCACCCATCTTGCCTACGATGAACGGGTTGATGTCGAGCTCGTCGATCTGCGGGAAGTCGGTGACCAGCTGGCTGATGCGCTGCAGCGCTTCGCCGATGGCGGAGAGGTCGACCCCCTGCTCGCCACGGACCCCTTCGAGGAGTTTGTAGGAGCGCGTGCCCATGAGCATGCTCATCGCCTCGCCCGAAGTGATGGGGGCCAGGTGGAAGGTCACGTCCTTCATGACCTCCACGAAGATGCCGCCCAGTCCGAACATCAGCATGGGGCCGAACTGCGGGTCGCGGGTCATGCCGAGGATGACCTCCCGGCCGCGCGGTGCCATCTTCTCGAGGTAGACACCCTCGAGGAAGGCGTCCGGCATGCGGCGCTTGATGCGCAGCATCATGAGTTCGAAGGCGTCGGCGACGTCCTGCTGGCTGTTGAGGTTGAGCTTGACCCCACCTACGTCCGACTTGTGGACGATGTCCGGGGAGACGATCTTCATGGCCAACGGGTAGCCGATGCGGGGCGCGGCTTCCGTGGCCTCGTCCACCGTGGCCACCAGGCGGCCGTCCGGCACCGAGAAGTCGTAGGCCCGGAGGATGTCCTTGGCCTTAGCCTCGCCCACGTACAGGCGGCCGCTGCGCAGTTGCCGGGAGATGATGCGCTCGACCCGCCGGCGGTTGACCGGGAAGCGGGTGACGATGCGCGGCGGGCGCAGGCGCCACGCCGCGTAGTCCACCATGGCCTTGAGGGCGGCGACCGCGCGTTCCGGCGACGGGTAGTCGGGGAGGTTGGCGGCCACCAGTTCTTCCCGGCCGGGCAGCACGTCGGAGCCGCCCATGAAGCTGGCCAGCACCGGTTTGGAGCCGTTGGCCTTGGCCGCGATGGCGCGGGCCGTCTCGGCGGGACGGGTCATGGCCTGGGGGGTGAGGATCACGATGACCGCGTCCACCGACGGGTCGTTCTGGGCGGCCTCCACGGCCATGGCGTAACGCTCGGGGTCGGCGTCGCCCAGCACGTCGATGGGGTTGCCCACGCTGGCCGCCGCGGGCAGCTTGCCGCGCAGGTCTTCGGCGGTGTCCGGGTGGAGCGACGCCACCTTCATGCCGGAGTTCTCCACGGCGTCGGCGGTCATGATGCCCGGGCCGCCGGCGTTGGTGATGATCGCCACCCGGTCGCCCTTGGGCAGGGGCTGCATGGCCAGGGCGGCAGAGAAGTCGAACAGGGACTCGAAGGTCTCGGCCCGGATGATGCCGGCCCGCTTGAACGCCGCCCCGTAGGCGATGTCGGCCCCGGCCAGGGCGCCCGTGTGCGAGGACGCCGCCTTGGAGCCGGCCGAAGTGGTGCCCGCCTTCAAGATGACCACCGGCTTGACGGCGGCCACTGATTCGGCCGCCCGGATGAACTCGTCGCCCGAGCCGATGCTCTCCAGGTAGCCGACGATCACTTTGGTGTTGTCGTCATCCGCGAACGCGGAGAGGAAGTCGGTCTCGTCGAGGTCGGCCTTGTTGCCGATGCTGACCAGCGTGGCCAAGCCCATCTTGCGGGCGGCGGCCCAGTCGAGGATGGCCGTGCAGAGGGCGCCGGACTGCGAGACGACGGAGATGCCTCCGACCGCCGGCATATGGCTTGCGAACGAGGCGTTCATCCCGTGGTGGGTGTTGATGAGGCCGAGGCAGTTGGGGCCCATGATCCGAGCGCCGGAGGCGCGGCAGAGGTCGGCGATCTCCTTCTCGAGCACCGCGCCCTCGTGCCCCACCTCTTTGAACCCCGCGGTGATGACCACTATGGCCTTGGCCCCCTGGTGCAGGGACGAGATGACGGCGCCTTTGACCGCGGCGGTCGGGACGGCGATGACGCTGAGGTCGATCTCCTTCCCGTATTCCTCGAGACCGGCGTAGATCTTGTGGCCCAGCATCTCGCCACCGGAAGGGTTGATCGGGACGATGTCGCCCTGGAATCCCCCCTGGATGAGGTTGGCGACGACGGCGTAGCCGACTTTCCCAGGCGTGCGCGATGCCCCCATCACCGCGACCGCCTTGGGACGTAGCAGAGCGTCAAGCATAAGAGGATCCTTCCCTCGACTTCTGATGTCCGCAGTACGGTTGCAGTACCACTTATCGATTCTACTCTTTCCCCCTACGACCCCTTCCGGCACCGGGTGGGTGCTAAAGGTGCTGCGTGGACCGTTCCGCTACGCGGAATCGTTTACCACTCACCGGCGCCGTGGTCCGGGGAGGGCAACGGGGATACAATGCCCGCATGCGTAATGCGCTGAAAGCCGCGGGCGCCATCGTGGCCGTTATCGCCCTTTGTGCGCCCTTGATGTTCCTCCCTGCGGAAGATACGCAACCGACCACGATCGGGTACGCCACGGTGACGGTCACCGTCCCCGACACGGTCGTCGTGGCCACCACCATCCCCGGTTTGGAGACTACCACCACGACCACGGAGCCCCCCGTCACGACACCGCCGGTCACCACCCCGCCGCCGTCCACCACCACGACCACGAGCCCGGTGGACATCACCATAGCCGCGGTCGGCGGCCTGTACACGACCCCCGAGATCCTGTCGACCGTGCGCGATGCCGAGACCGGTTCGTACGACTTCGGCGCCGTGTTCGCGCCCGTCGCCAGGTACCTCAGCAAGCCGGACTACACAGTGGCGGCTCTCGAGCCCCGGCTCGGCGGTCCCGTGGTGGGGTACGACTCGGAGACGGTGCCGAACGCACCTCGCGAACTGGCCTTCGCGATGAAGCAGGTGGGCATCGACATGGTGGGCACCGCCAACCCGCACTCGCTCGACCTGGGATGGGACGGCGTCGTGGGGACGCTGGACCGCCTGGACGCCGCGGGGTTGGCCCACGTCGGCACGTACCGGACGTCCGAAGAGCGCAACACTCCGACCATCGTGGATGTCGACGGAGTGAAGGTCGCATTCCTCGACTACACCGCCGCGGTCGGCGCCAGCCTTCCGGTGAGCGAGCAGAAGCCGTTCGCCGTGAACCTGCTCGACCTAGCGACCGTCACCCAGGACGCCAACACCGCCCGGGCCTGGGGAGCCGACATCGTGCTCGCCCTGGTGGACTACGGTGCGGAATACCAACGGCGGCCCACGGCGGATCAGACAGGCCTCGCGAACGACATCCTCGGCCATGGGGTGGACGTGATCCTCGGGACCCGGGCGGGAGTGGTGCAGACCATCGGGACGTACTTCCCCTTCTCCCGTACGGTCAACTGCTACACCGCGTACTCGCTCGGTGACTTCCTCGCCGGTCCACGGGCGGCCGCATCCGAGGACGCGGCTCCGCAGGCCGGCATCGCCGTGTACCTGCGCTTCCAGAAGCGGGGGCTGCGCACGTACCTGATGGGCATCGACTACCTTCCCCTGTACGTCCAGGTGGCATACGCCTCCGGAGCCGAGGCCGCCGGCAAGCCGGTCGGCTTCCGAGTGCTGCCCGTGCTCCCGGGGGTGGAACCCGATACCGACATCCCCCTCACCGCAGACGACAAGGCGCGGATGAGCACGATCTGGAACTACGTCCGCGAGCAGCTCTACCGGCCGGACGAGGACATCACACCGCTGCTGCTGGGCCAGCTCGGGCTGTAGGAACTTGCGCATCCCCGGGCAGGTTGGGTAGCATGCTCCAACCACGTTCCCGGTTGCGGGCACGCGGCGACCGCAAGAGGAAGTTCGAGGAGGGACGATGACGAGCTACAGGGTCACCTGCATCCCCGGCGATGGGATAGGCCCCGAGATCATGGCTGCGACCAAAGTCGCGGTGGCCGCCACCGGCGTCACCATCGACTGGATCGACGTGGAAGCCGGCGCCGAAGTCATGGACAAGTACGGCACTCCGCTCCCGCAGGCCGTCATCGACTCGGTGAGGGACACGAAGGTGGCCATCAAGGGCCCCATCACCACTCCCGTCGGATCGGGCTTCCGCAGCGTGAACGTCGGTCTGCGCAAGGAGCTCGACCTCTATGCCAACCTGCGTCCCGCGGTCAGCATCCCCGGGGTGGTCTCCAAGTACGAGGGCGTCGACCTGGTCATCGTCAGGGAGAACACCGAGGACCTGTATGCCGGCGTGGAGCACATGGTCGGCAAGGACGCCGCCGAATCCATCAAGATCATCACCCGCAAGGGGACCGAGCGCATCGCCCGGTTCGCCTTCGAATATGCCCGGCGCGAGAAGCGGAAGAAAGTCACCGCCGTGCACAAGGCCAACATCATGAAGTGCACCGACGGGCTGTTCCTGGAGGTGTCCCGCGAGGTGGCCGGCGACTATCCGGACATCGAGTTCGAGGACCGCATCGTCGACAACATGTGCATGCAGCTGGTGCAGAAGCCGGAGCTCTACGACGTCCTGCTCTGCCCGAACCTCTACGGCGACATCGTCAGCGACCTGTGCGCCGGCCTGGTGGGCGGTCTGGGCGTGGCGCCCGGCGCCAACATCGGACTGGAGATGGCCGTGTTCGAGCCGGTGCACGGCTCCGCGCCCAAGTATGCCGGTCTCGACAAGGCCGACCCGACGGCTCTCACCCTGTCCGCAAGCCTGATGCTCGCCCATCTCGGCGAGGCGGCAGCGGCGCACGCGCTCTTCGAGGCGGTGCGCGCGGTCATCGGCGAGGGCAAGCGCGTGACCTACGACCTGGGCGGCACCTCGGGCACCAAAGACATGGGCGAAGCCATCGCGGAAGCGGTCGCGAAGAGGATCTAGGGACTGGAGGCGCCGCGGGCCCGTGGCCGTCCTGGAGCTAGATCGAGGACGGCGTCCCTGCGCTGCCGGGGATGCCCGTCTCGCCCCATCCCCGCTTGATCCAGTAGAGGCGGACGCGCCGTTCCAGTTCGGCTCGGTCGACGGCCGGCGCCTTGTCGGTGGCTTCCGTGAAGAAGCGCTCGGCGATGGTGTCGTCGGCCGGGGTCATCCCGAAGGCCAGGTTGAGCTTCCGGATGCGCGTCAGGGTCTCGTTCGCGAGCGCCTCGAGCTCCTTCTCGGTGACCGACCCGCCGTGGAGCTGGGTCGCCGCCGACTCGTAGAACTCCCAGAAGAGCAGGTCGCGGTAGAACCGGCACATGGTGAAGCTGTCCATGAGCAGCATCCGGTTCTCCCAGTCGATGTAGGTAGCGACGTAGGTGTCGTCGTCCAGGTCTTTGAGCAGCCCGCTCAGCTCAGCCTTGTAGAACGTCGCCCGCAGGTGGCAGGCGCCGCGGGGGCTCAGCGCGTAGGCCAGGGCCATCCCCCGGAGCCTGCGGGGCTCGTACCCGGCCGGGTCCATGTGCTTGCTGGTGACCGTCCGATCGCTCATGCCGAAGGCTGCCAGTGCGCTGTCCATGCCCTCCGCCAGGATGTCGCCGGTGGGCGTCGATCGGGTGGCGATCTGGTCGAGGAGGCCGAGTATCGCTTCGGTATCGCCGGGTGCCGGCCCGTCGGGCAAGCGCCCGGCCTGGCGCGCCTTCATGGCCACCCCGGCGAGGTTGCCGCCGCTGATGGAGTCCAATCCCAACAGGTTGCATCGGTCGTTCAGGCGGGCGACGTCCAGCGCGTGCTCCACCATGCACGATCCGCCGAAGGTGTAGAGGGTCTCGTATTCGGCCTGATGGATCTGGAGACCCTGGTACGGCCCCTCCTTGACGGTGAGCTTCTTCCGGCAGCGGAGCGGGCAGGGAGGACAGCCCTCGTGTTCGATGGTCGCCCATTCGGGCCAGCGCTCGGCCTCCAGGGTGGCGCGGTGCGCCGCCTCTCCCCGTTCGAAGAAATCGGTGGGATAGGCTCCGGTGTCGTTGAGTATCCTCACCATCACCGGCGTGCCGTAGAGGATGTAGTTGCGTGTCGCGGGCGACTCCTTCGCGAAGTTGCCCACCGAACGCCGCTGTTCTGCGAACTCGGGGCTCGCGGTGGCCTTGAGGGATCCGGAGGAGCCGGCGCTGAGCGCCTTCAGCTTCTTGCTCCCGAACACCGCCCCAAGGCCGCCTCTTCCCAGACTGTGGGCGTGCTCGTGCATGACCGAGGCCACTCGCACAAGGTTCTCGCCGCCGGCACCGATGCTGAGCACGGCCGAACGGCTGCCGAGCCCCGCCAGGATCTCTCCTTCAGTGGCTGCGGTGTCCTTTCCCCACAGGCTTTCGGCGGGGCGGATCTCGGCGCCGTCCGAGGTCACATGGATGTGCACCGGCGTCGCAGAAGCTCCCGTGACCACGACCGCGCCCCAGCGGGTCTCGGTGAACACGCGCGCGAAGGTGCCGCCGCAATAACATTCGAGCCAGATGCCGGTGAGCGGGCTCTTGGTGAACGCCCCGAAGCGGTTGGACCCGTACATGCCGTAGGCGGACAGCTGGCTGGGGGCCAGCACGATGACGTTGCCGGCAGAGAGCGGGTCCGCTCCCGGATCGAGATACCTCTCGAGCAGGCGGACGCCGAGCACCTTCCCACCCAGGCCCAACGTGCCCTCGGCATCGAATTCATCGACGTGAGAATCCCCGGCCGTCAGATCGACGACCAGGATCCGCCGCGTGTCTGTCATGTGTCGCTCGCTAGATCGTGCTTACCTGAGACATGGTCTCTTCCATGATATCCAGGCCGCGGGCAAGTGTCTCGTCCTCTATGGTGAGCGGCACCAGGATCCGGATGACGTTGTGGTACGTACCCGCCCCGATGTTGACCACACCGTTCTGGTACAGCTTGGTGCGGAAGGCTTTGGCGAAGTCGCCGGCCGGCTTCTTGGTCTCCGGGTCCTCCACCAGTTCCATGGCTGCCATGGCCCCGATGCCGCGCACGTCGCCGATGACCGGGTAGGTCTTCTGCATCTCCTTGAACCGGGCGCGGATGCGCTCGCCGATGACCGAGGCCCGCGCCAGCAGTCCCTCGCTCTCGATGATGTCGAACACCGCCAGGCCCGCCCGGGTGCCGAACGGGTTGCCGCCGTAGGTGGTGCCCACGCCGCTGGGATGGACGGCGTCCATGATCTCCTGCTTCCCGGTTATCCCCGAGATGGGGAACCCGGCGCCCAGAGCCTTGGCCGTCGTCATGATGTCGGGGGCGACGCCCCAATGCTCCATGGCGAACCATTTGCCGGTCCGGCCCATGCCGGTCTGGATCTCATCGCCGATGAGCAGGATGCCGTGCTTCTCGCACATCGCCTTGATCTTGCCCATGTACTCCGGCGGAGGCACGATGAAGCCGCCCTCGCCCTGAACCGGCTCGGCGATGACCGCCGCCACTTCTTCGGCGTTCACCTGTTTGGCGAAGGCCTGCTCGAGCAACTCGGCGCAGGCGCAGGCGCAACTGGGATAGGACATGGCCAGCGGGCAGCGGTAGCAGTAGGCGTACGGGATCCGGTAGACCTCGGACGCGTAGGGGCCGAAGCCCACCTTGTACGGCGACACCTGGGAGGTGAGGCTCAAGGTCATGTAGGTCCGGCCGTGGAAGGCGTCCTCGAAAGCGATGATGGCCTTGCGCCCGGTGGCGTAGCGGGCGATCTTGACCGCGTTCTCCACCGCCTCGGCGCCGGAGTTCATGAAGAAGGTGCGCTTGGCGAAGTCGCCGGGCGCGTGCTGGTTCAGCTTCTCGGCCAGCTTCACGTAGCTCTCGTAGCCGAAGAGCCCGAAGCACATGTGGGAGTACTGCTCGGCCTGCTCTTTGGCGGCGGCCACCACTTTCGGATGGCTGTGCCCGACGTTCATGACGCCGATGCCGGCGGCGAAGTCTATGTACTCTCGGCCCTCGACGTCCGTGATGATCGCGTTTCGCGCGCCGGCCACGTACACAGGCGCGGTGGCAGGGACGCCCCGGGGGACGGCCTGGGCCCGAAGGGCGGCGATATCAGCGTTCGTCGTCATGGCTCCTCCAACTGGTCCGTGCCCTGTCTTCGCGGCCGATCTGCCGCGCGGACAGGTCCTTACTTGAGGTGAGCGTACCACTAGTGTGCCGCTCGCGCTCGCCAGTATACCCGTCAAGGGTCGGACTTGCATGGAGAATTCCTGATATTCAATGAATTATGCGCAGCATGCCTGTTTTATACACGAAGGTTACAGATATGCAGCCGGGCAGCCACCACCAAGACCCGGGCCCAGCGGCCGCGCCGTGCCGGTGTCCCACGGCGACGCCTTGGCTGCGCTAAACTCTACGGTCGTTCTTTCGTTTTCTCTTCCCGGGGAGATAGTCTTGGAAGGTATCAGCCATCGCGTGTACTCCGGTCCCGCTCGGGCCCCGCACCGCTCGCTTCTTCGCGCCCTCGGGGTAGGCCGCGGCGACGCCGGCCGGCCGCTCATCGGTATCGCCAACTCGTACAACGAGTGGATCCCTGGGCACATGCACCTGAACACCATCGCCCAGCAGGTCAAGTACGGGGTGTACCAGGGCGGCGGTATCCCGCTCGAGTTCAACGTCATAGGCGTCTGCGACGGCCTGGCGATGAACCACGAGGGCATGAACTATTCCCTGGTGAGCCGCGAGGTCATCGCCGACTCGGTTGAGATCATGGCCAAGGCGCACGGGGTGGACGGCCTGGTGCTCATCCCCAACTGCGACAAGATCGTGCCCGGCATGGTCATGGCCGCCGCCCGCCTCGACATCCCCGTGGTGCTGGTCTCCGGCGGCCCGATGCTGGCCGGCGACTATGAAGGCAAGAAAGTCAGCCTCTCCCAGATCTTCGAGGGTCTGGGCAAGTACTTCAACGGCGACATCAGCGAAGACCAACTGTGCGACCTGGAAGACGCGGTCTGCCCGACCTGCGGCTCCTGCGCCGGCCTCTTCACCGCCAACTCGATGGGCTGCGTCATGGAGACCCTGGGCCTCACCCTTCCCGGCGACGCCACCATCCCGGCCGTGTACTCCGCCCGCCTGGGCCTCGCCCGGGAGACCGGCGCGCAGGCCGTGGAAGTGGTGAAGAACGGCTGGACCGCCCGCAAGTTCATGACCGAGGCGAGCCTCCGCAACGCCCTCACCGTGGACGCGGCCCTCGGCTGCTCCACCAACACGGTGCTGCACCTTCTGGCCATCGCCAACGAGGCGGGCGTCAAGCTCGACCTGGGCATGTTCAACGAGGTGGCCGACGCCACGCCGAACATCGTGAAGCTCGCACCTTCGGGCCCGCAGCACATGGAAGACCTGTACCGGGCGGGCGGCATCCAGGCCGTGCTCAACCGGCTGGGTGAGGCCGGTCTGGTGGACGGTTCCGTGCCGACCATCTCCGGCAAGACCATGGCCGAGCAGAGCAAACCGGCGGTCGTCCGCGACGAGAACGTCATAAAGCCGCTGGCCGAGCCCTATCGCAAGACGGGCGGTCTGGCCATGCTGTTCGGCAACCTGGCCGAGAAGGGCGCCGTGGTCAAGGAATCCGCAGTGCTGCCCGAGATGTTGGTGCACCGCGGTCCGGCCATGTGCTTCGACGACGAAGCCACCCTGATGGAAGCCATCGAGAAGGGCAAGATCGTCCCCGGTACGGTCGTGGTCATCCGCTACGTCGGTCCGAAGGGCGCTCCGGGCATGCCCGAGCAGCTCACTCCCACCTCCGCCATCGCGGGGGCGGGTCTCGATTCCAGCGTCGCTCTCATCACCGACGGCCGCTTCAGCGGCGCCAGCCGGGGGGCGAGCATCGGACACGTGGCTCCTGAAGCCTATGACGGCGGCACCATCGCGCTGGTGAAGGACGGGGACATGATCAGCATCGACATCCCCGGACGCAAGCTGGTGCTCGAGGTGGCCGACGACGAGTTGGAACGGAGGAAGACGGCGTGGCAACGGCCGGTCAAGCAGCTTTCCGGCGTGCTGCGCCGCTACGTAGCCTTCGTCTCCGGAGCCGACACCGGTGCTGTACTGGGCGGCGGGGGACCGCTCGCCTAAGGACCGCGGCGCCGTGCATCCGGCTCCCGCTCTCGTCCGTTCATTCCGACAGCGGAGCTAGACTGAGATGAAAGCAGCGCGAGTGATCCTGGAAGCGCTCAAGCGCGAAGGGGTCGACACCATATTCGGATTCCCGGGAGGGTCTGTCATCCCTCTCTACGATGCCCTGTACGATTGTCCGGGCATCACCCACATACTCGCCCGGCACGAGCAGGGTGCCGGCCACGCGGCCGACGGCTACGCCCGGGCTTCGGGCAAGGTGGGCGTGTGCATCGCCACGTCGGGCCCCGGCGCCACCAACCTGGTGACGCCCATCGCCAACGCGTATATGGACAGCGTCCCGATGGTGGCCATCACCGGCCAGGTGAGCCGTCACCTCATCGGGCTCGACTCGTTCCAGGAGGCCGACGTCACCGGCATCACCCTGCCGATCGTCAAACACAGCTACCTCATCACGAGCAAGGACGACATCACGCGGACCATCCGCGAGGCGTTCCACATCGCCAGCACGGGGCGGCCGGGTCCGGTGGTTATCGACATCCCGGTCGACATCATGAAGGAAGACATGGAGTTCGACCCGGACGACGTGCCGCCCCTCCATCTCCCCGGCTACAAGCCGACCGTCAAAGGGCACATGAAACAGATCCGGGAAGCTGCGCGCGTCATCGCCGCGGCGGAGCGGCCAGTCATCTACGCCGGTGGCGGCATCATCATCTCCGGCGCCTCTCAGGAACTGCGGGAGATGGCTCTTTACGGCCATATCCCTGTCGTCAACACCCTCACCGGCAAGGGCGGCTTCCCCGAGGACCACGAGCTCTCCATGGGCATGGTGGGGATGCACGGCACCCCCTATGCCAACTACGCGCTCAGCCAGGCGGACGTCATCTTCGCGGTGGGCGTGCGCTTCGACGACCGGGTCACCGGCAAGCTCGACGCGTTCGCGCCTCATGCCACCTTCATCCACGTGGATGTGGACCCGGCCGAGATCTCCAAGAACGTGGCCATCGACGTCCCCATCGTCGGGGACGCCAAGTGGGTGCTGGGCGAGTTGATCACCGAACTGAGGAAGCTCGAACTGTCGCCCGACCGGCATCTGCCCTGGATGGAGCAGGTGGAGTCGTGGAAGCGCGACCATCCGCTGATAGTCCGGGAGCCCGACAACGGCGAGATCATGCCCGAATGGGCCATACACAAGATCTGGCAGGTCACGAACGGCGACGCCATCGTCTGCACGGAAGTGGGGCAGCACCAGATGTGGGCCGCCCAGCACTACCTGTGCCGTCACCCGCGTCAGTTCATCAGCTCGGCCGGCCTCGGCACCATGGGCTTCGGCTTCCCGGCGTCCATAGGGGCGCAGGTGGGCAGCCCCGGCAGACTCGTGATCGATATCGCCGGCGACGGCTCTTTCCAGATGACGCTCCAGGAACTTGCGACGGCGGTGCAGTTCAGGCTACCGGTGAAGGTCTGCATCATGAACAACCAGTGGCTGGGCATGGTGCGCCAGTGGCAGGAGCTCTTCTGGAACTCCCGTTACAGCCAGACGTGCATCGAATGTCAGCCCGACTTCGTCAAGCTCGCCGAGGCGTACGGGGCGGAGGGCTACCGCGTGAGCCGGCCCGAGGACCTCGAGGAGACGCTGCGGATCGCGTTCGCCAGCCCCGCTCCGGCGGTCATCGACATCCGGGTCAAGCAGGAGGCCAACGTCTACCCGATGATCCCCGCCGGCGGCACCGTCCACGACATGATGGAGCGTGAACTATGAAGCACACGCTGTCCGTCCTGGTGGAGAACAAGCCGGGCGTCCTCACCCGCGTGGCCGGGCTGTTCGCCCGCCGCGGCTTCAACATCGACAGTCTGGTGGTCGCGGAGACCGAGAAGCCGGAGCTTTCGCGCATGACCATCGCGGTCGACGAGCAGGACCAGAACGTGGAGCAGGTGACCAAGCAACTCCACAAGCTCATCAACGTGCTCAAGATAACCGACCTCGACCCGGCAGGCAGCGTGGAGCGCGAGCTGCTGCTGATCAAGGTCAAGGCGTCCGGTCAGACCCGCGGAGAGATCATGCAGATGGTCGAGATCTTCGGGGCGCGGATCGTGGATGTGACCGCTGAGGTGCTCCTCATAGAGATGACCGGCCCCCGCGAGAAAGTGGGCGCCTTCATCGACGTGCTGGCGCCTTTCGGGATAGTCGAACAGATGCGGACCGGGCGCCTGGCCATGAGCCGGGGCCGGAAAGCGACGTAGGTCCGGCCGGGGCCGGGCCTGAGTGGCGCCTGCGGCGCCCGGGCGCGCAGCACGCGGCGCGCCGCTGATACGTGTTAACCTGCGGACGATGTACTGAGACCAGGAGGTAGTTGATAAAGATGCTGTACGAAAAGGATGCCGATCTGCATCTTCTTGACGGCAAGACCGTGGCCGTCATCGGCTTCGGCAGCCAGGGCCACGCCCACTCGCAGAACCTGCGGGACAGCGGTGTGAAGGTCGTCGTGGCCGAGGCTCCGGGCTCCGCCGCGTGGGACCGCGCCGCGGCCGCCGGTTTCGAGGTGCTGACTGCCGACAAGGCCGCCGCCATGGCCGACGTCATCATGATGGTCGTCCCCGACCAGACCCAGAAAGTCGTCTACGAGGCCGCCATCCGCGACAACCTCAAAGCCGGCGACATGCTGATGTTCGCCCACGGCTTCAACATCCACTTCAACCAGATCGTCCCGCCGGCGAACGTCGACGTGACCATGGTCGCTCCCAAAGGCCCCGGCCACCTGGTGCGCCGCGTGTACACCGAGGGTGGGGGCGTACCGGCCATCGTGGCCGTCCATCAGGACGCCACCGGTCAGGCCCGCGCCAAGGCGCTCGCCTATGCCTCCGGCATCGGCTCGCTCCGCGCCGGCGTCATCGAGACCACCTTCAAGGAAGAGACCGAGACCGACCTGTTCGGCGAGCAGGCCGTGCTGTGCGGCGGCGTGAGCGAACTGGTGCGCGCTGGTTTCGACACCCTGGTGGAAGCCGGTTACCAGCCGGAGATCGCCTACTTCGAGTGCCTGCACGAGCTGAAGCTCATCGTCGACCTCATCTACGAGCACGGCATCAGCGGCATGCGCTACTCCGTCTCCGACACGGCCGAGTACGGCGACCTCACCCGCGGCCCGCGCGTGATCAGCGAGGAAGTGCGCGAAGAGATGGCCATCATCCTGCAGGAGATCCAGACCGGCGAGTTCGCCCGCGAGTGGATCCTCGAGAACATGGCCGGCCGCCCGGTGTACAACGCCATCCGGCGGGAAGACGCCGAGCACGAGATCGAGATCGTGGGGAAACAGCTTCGCTCCATGATGCCCTGGCTCGGCAAAGGCGGCAAACTGGAGTAGCTGCGACCGCTATCGCAGCACCTCACCTCACCGTCTTTCGAGGTTGATGTCCTTTTGGGGCGCCGCCGGCTTCGCCGGCGGCGCCCTTTCTTCTGCCCTGGAAGGCGAGCGGCACCGGAACCCTTGGGGCGGCGAAGCCCGCCCATTGATGACAGTCATCGAGTGGGGCCCGGAGGGGGCGCGGTGCCCGAGCGAACATTGCGCCGGTACCCCGGTGCAGAGTGAGAGAGGGCATCGCGCCCCCTCCGCGTGCTAGTCGATGTCCCCGGAGAGGAACATCTTGACGTGCAGCATCAGCGCCCGCGCCGCCCCTGTGGGCGACCGGTCCTTCGCCCGGATGAGCGTGAGGTCGCGGCTCATTCCGCCTTCCACCTCGAGTACGGCCAGCCCGTTGGCGCTCGCCTCGGTGAGGGTCATCGCAGGGAGGACCGATATGCCCAGGCCCTGGCGCACGAAGTTCTTCACCGATTCCACCGAGCCGGCCCTGTAGGGCACCTGCGGCTCGTAGCCGGCGGCCCTGCAGGCCTCCATGGCCTGGATGGTGGCGTTGAACGATTCCGAGTTGAACAGGAAGGGCTCGTCCCTGAGATCGGGGAGCGCGACGGACCCTTGCCCGGCGAGCCGATGGCCCTCCGGGACTACCACCAGCAGTTCCTCGGTTGCCAGATAGGTCGATTCGAGAGTGCTGTACGATCCCGACGCCGTGACCACCGCGAAGTCGATGGACCCCTCGAGGACCATCCTTGCCAGGTCGCCGTCGCCGCCCTCGATCAGTTCGACGCTGACCTTGGGAAAGGCGGTCCGGAACGAGGCGAGGATCATCGGAGCCACATAGGTGGCCACCGACGGGTTGCAGCCCATCCGTACGTCGCCGGTCTCGATACCGAGATGTTCCTTGAGTACGCGCACGGCCTCGTCCGCCCGGAAGAGTACGGCTTGCGCGAGCGGGAGGAAGACCTCGCCGCTGGACGTCAGCTTGATCTTGCGGCGCTCCCGGTCGAACAACTTGGTGCCCAGTTCGCGTTCGAGTTGCTGCATCTGGTGGCTCAATGCCGGCTGGGAGACATGGAGCAACTCTGCAGAGCGGCTGAAGCTGAGGGTGTCCGCGATGTTGACGAAATACTTCAGTTGGAATAGCTCCAACGCGCCCTCCGGACACGGCGACGGTTACATGAGAAAGATTTATAGCACAGATAGAAACAATATATTGGACTTATAATCAACCAAGGGCTAACCTAGCTCTCGGCTGAGCACTGAACCAAGGTGATCACCGGGAACCCCCCCTCCCAGGTCACTGCAGAGCTGAGCAGCTTTTCCCGCGTATAGCCGACTCTTTCCCCCAACGGAGTCGGCTATGCTATTTGGTGGACTTTCTTCTGGGATCACAGCCTACCGAGGGGACGCTCCGTGCTGTTGAAGGACCGCTTCGCTCTTCGCCGCCCTCGCGCGCCGCACGACACCGCGCGGGTGAAGGTGCTCGCGGAGGCGGGCCTTTTTGCTGCAGCGCTCATCTGGGGCTTCAACTTCATCATGGTGAAGCTCGCGGTCGGCCACATGCCTCCGGTCTATTACGTCGGTCTGCGGTTTCTCGTGGGCGCAGTCTTCCTGCTGCCGTTCTCCTGGAAGCAGATGCGGCGGCTGGATCGCAAGGGGTGGCTGATAGGCATCGGCGTCGGGGTCCTGCTGTTCGGCGGCTTCGCCCTGCAGACCATCGGGCTGGTGTCGACGTCTCCCGGCGTCTCGGGATTCCTCACCAGCCTCTACGTGATCATGGTCCCGCTGTTCATCGGCGTGGTCAGCGGGCGCTGGCCCTCGTTCATGGTCTGGGTGGGTCTGGTAGTGGTGGTGGGCGGGTTCGCCCTCCTCTCCCTCTACGGGCACCTGTCCTTCGGCTGGGGTGAGATCGCCACCGTGCTCGCGACCATCTTCTGGGCCTTGCACATATTGGGCGTGGCCTACGGCTCCAGCAGGCTCGGGTCGCTGGCGTTCGTCCAGCTCCAGTTGACCACCTGCGCGGTCCTGTCGCTGATAGGCGCGTTCGCGTTCGAACACCCGCCGCTCTTCCCGGGGTGGCCGTCGGTCGGCGCCATCATGTGGACCGGGATAATGGGCAGCCTGGTGGCATACGTTCTTATGGTGGTCGGGCAGAAACACACGGCGCCCACGCTGGCCGGCGTCATCATGAGTCTTGAAGCGGTCTTCGCCTTGATCTTCTCGATCATCGCCGGCTACGACAGTCTCACCATCCGGACCGGGATAGGCTTCCTGCTGGTCTTCGCGGGCACGACGGTCGCCCGCATCGGCTCCGAGAAGGAGCCCGAGATGGCGGCCGAACAGGCGCCGCCTGCACCGTAGCGGGCTAGCTCTTCAAGCCGGCCGCGACCTCATCCAGGAAGCGCGCCACCTCGTCCGCCACGTCGGCGAACTCGTCCACGCCGCTCTCCCCGTGAGGTTCCTTCGCCCTGCCGGCCCTGTGGAGCGAATGGTCGCCGCCGGGCACTACGACGAGCTTGGCGGGATGGAGCAAGCGGGCGAGGAGGGGGCGCAGCAGGTCGGTGTCGCAGAACGGGTCCTTCTCCCCGATGAGGAACAGGCTGGGCACGCCGATCTTGCGGAGAGGTTCGGTCCAGAGGTTCTCCTTGTGGCCCGGGCGGTGTAGCGGGTAACCGAGTTCAACCAACCCCGCGGCCACGATGCCCTCGCCTTCCTCACCCCGGGAGATCAACTCGGCCGCGGTCTTGCCGCCCAGCGACTTGCCGCCGATGAAGACCGGGGCCCCCGGAGCCGCCAGTTCGTCGACCACGTGATCGTGCACACGGCGGAAGCAGTCCTCCAGGATCGGCGCTGGGTCCGGCGAGCTTGCGCCACGCTCCATGTACGGGAAGTTGAACCGGACGGCGATCGCCCCGGCTTGGGCGGCCGCATGCCGGGTGACGGCCACCAGCAGGGGGTGGTCCAGGTCGTTGTTGGCGCCGTGGGCGAGTATCAGCACCGGCGTGCCGGCGCCGATGCGCGCGGGCATCTCCGCCTTGGCGGTGACGGACGAGTGTTCGGACACTGCGATCTTCAGAACGGCCGGGCCGGAGGCAGGCACGGGACACCCCCTTGTCCGCAAGAGCGGGAACAATGTGTAATATACAGGCGCATACCCTGAGGAGGACGCATTGGAACGGATCATCGGTAATCTGGACAAGGCGAAGCTGAAGCTGGACGAGGCTTTCTTCTATCTGGACGAGATCGAAGAGCTGATCCAAGAAGACGAGTTGAGCGACGCGGCCGGCGCGAAGGTCAGCCAGGCCACCGAGCGTCTCACGAACGAACTCTCCGCTCTCAGCGGCAAGGTCGCCGAGCTGCAGAGCATCCTGCTGGCGCTCGACGAGCAGCAGGGCTCCGGCGCCGAGCAGTAATTCCGGCCTGGCTGCCGGCTCGGGTGGCCGCAGGCTTCGCTGAGAGGGGGAGAGCATGGGCTTCGGCTTCATCGTCGCCAACCTCGTGCTGCAGGCTGTCATATTCGTGACGGCGCTGGCCGCTATGTGGCTGGCAAAGAAGAGGCGGCTCAAGCGGCACTGCCTGGTCATGCGCGTGGCAGTGGGGATACAGATCGTCCTCGTCGCCGCCATCATGGGGCCGCGGCTGGGGGTCCTCCTGCCCGCTTTCAGCAACGACCCGAAGCTCTACGCCGAGTTTCTCGTCCACCACGTCCTCGGGTTGATCGTCGTGCTGCTCTTCGCGTTCTTCAACCTGGTGATGGCCGGCGTCATTAAGTTCGCGCACCGTCTGCGGCCGTACATGTGGACGGCGTTCGGGGCCTGGGTGGTCGTTTTGGCGCTTGGTGGGCACTTGTACTACTACGTTTGGAGATAACCTCCAGGTCAATGTTTATACAAATGTCCAGGCCCATGAGTATTGCTTTTCGAAACGCCCGTTGTATGCTTGTGCTGCATCGGTAGGAGAACCTCGTCGACGCGTAGATGCCCAGCTTTCTTCTCGTCCACAGGTACGTCCGAACGAATGCGCTTTGTGCCACCAGTACTGTGGAGGAGTGAATGAGCACGGCTAGGTTGTATGTCGGTAACCTCTCTTACGGCACCAACGAGGAGACTCTTCAGAAGACCTTCGGTGTCCACGGAGAAGTAGTATCGGTGAACATCATCACCGATCGCCAGACCGGCCGCCCGAAAGGGTTCGCGTTCGTAGAGATGAGCAGCCCCGAAGAGGGCGACGCCGCCAAAGAGGCGCTAAACGGCACCGATCTTGACGGCCGCACCATCAACGTCGACAACGCTCGCGAGCAGGAACGCCGGCCCGGCGGTTTCGGCGGCGGCGGTTCCCGCGGCGGCTACGGCGGCGGGGGCGGCTATGGCGGTGGCGGCTACGGGGGCGGCGGTTCCCGCGGCGGCTACGGCGGTGGCGGTGGCTACGGTGGCGGGGGCTCCCGCTACTAACCTTCGCTGGGATACGAGACAGGCAAAGGGGCCGGGCGACCGGCCCCTTCCTTTTGGTGTGGCACCAGGTGCTAGAGCGGAGGCGTGCCGCCGGCCAGGAGTGCGGTCAGGACTTCCGGGTCATCGGTGGGGGTCGAGCAGGTGGCGTGGCGGCAGACCCAGGCCTGGGCAGTGCTCTCTGGCGCGGGTTCCCGGTCATCCAGGATGGGGATCGCCGTGGCGGCGCCGGCGTGCCGCGCCGCCACCACCATGAGCGGCTGGAACCTCCTGCGCGCGGTCTCCACGAGGGCCTGGCCACGCGGATGCTCCAGGTCTCCGACGATAGCGGTCTCGGTGACAGGCCCCTCCGCGAGAAGTGCGGCGGAGAGCCACTGTCCTGCCATGACCGGGGCGGCCGCGGCGACGTGGGCAAGAGAGGCCAAGGCCTCCTCAGCCTTGGCGCGGTACCGGTCCTCGCCGGTGTAGGCCGCCATCTTGAGGAGCACCGTCGCGGCCATGGAGCTGCCGGTGGGCGTGGGGCTGTCGTAGGCCGCCCGGGGACGGCTTATGAGGGCCTCGTGGCCGGCGCTCGTGTCGTAGAACCCGCCTCCGGGGCGGTCGAACCGCTCGATCAGGGCGTCCGCGAGGGACCGGGCGGCCACGAACCAGCGTTCGTCGAAGGTACACCGGTAGAGGGCGAGGAAGCCCTCGGCCACACAGGCGTGGTCGTCCAGGAACCCGTCGCCGGAGATGTGGCCGTCCTTCCACGAATGGAACAACCGCATGGTGGCCGGTGTGGCGCTGTCCGCGGCGGCCGCTGACCCATCACTGGGCGCCGGAGCCGGTCCGCCGCCGGGCGCCGTCCCCCGTCCGGTCATGTGCTCCAGGATGAAGGTACCCGTCTTCTCCGCGGCGCCGCGGTACAGCGGCGAATCGAGAGCGGCCGCGGCATCTGCCAGCGCCGCGATGGCGAGGCCGTTCCATCCGGCCAGGATCTTCTCGTCGCGCGCGGGCCGGGGCCGCGTCTCGCGGGCGGCCCGCAAGCGGGCCCGCGCGGCACCAAGTATCTCCGACGAAGCCGGATCGGGCCTGGCCGGCGTCGGGAAGCCCGGCCGCAGCCTCAGGATGTTCCTTCCCTCGAAGTCGCCCTCCTCGGTCAGGCCGTACGTGTCGATGATGGCGGAGGCTTCGGCGGGAGGGAGAAGGTCCCGGACCTCGGCGGTCGTCCAGGTGAAGTAGGCGCCCTCGCCTTCCGGAGTGTCGGCGTCTTGGGCGCTGAAGAAGCCGCCTTCGGGATGTGTCATCTCGCGCAGCAGGTAGTCGAGGGTCTCGGTGGCGATGGTGCGGTAACGGGGCTTGCCCAGGTGCTGCCAGGCGTGCACGTAGCAGCGGGCGATCTGGGCGTTGTCGTAGAGCATCTTCTCGAAGTGAGGCACCAGCCAGACGCCGTCGGTGGAGTAGCGGTGGAAGCCGCCGGCAAGCTGGTCGTAGATGCCGCCCGCGGCCATGGCGTCCAGGGTGATCTCGATGTCCCGCTCGAGTTCCGGTTGCGGACCCACCGTCTGCCGGGCAAGGAGGTATTCGAGCACCATCGGCTGGGGGAACTTCGGGGCGCCGCCCCAACCGCCGTCACGGCCGTCGGCGGAGGCGTGCAGTTCCTGGTCGGCGCCGGCGAGGATGTCCGCATAGTCCGGCGAGTCGCCGGCGTGCATGGCCGTCTCCCGCCGCAGATGGGCGCGCACCGACTCGGCCGCGCGGGCGAGTTCCTCGCGCCGGCCGGCCCAGGCGGCCACGATGGCTTCGAGGACTTGGCGGAACGAGGGCATGCCGTGTCGAGGCGTCGGCGGGAAGTAGGTGCCGCCAAAGAAGGGTGTCGTGTCCGGCGCAAGGAAGGCGCTCAGCGGCCACCCACCCTGACCGGTCACTGCCTGCACCGCTTCCATGTAGACGGCATCGAGGTCGGGGCGCTCCTCGCGGTCCACCTTGATGCTCACGAAGTGTTCGTTCAGATAGGCCGCGGTCTCCTCATCCTCGAACGATTCGTGTGCCATGACGTGGCACCAGTGGCACGACGAGTATCCGATGCTGAGGAAGATCGGCTTGTCTTCGGCCCGCGCCTTGGCCAAGGCCTCGGCGCCCCACGGGAACCAATCGACGGGGTTCTCGGCGTGCTGCAACAGATACGGGCTGGACTCGCGCGAAAGGCGGTTGGTCATCCTGTCCCCCAACGTGAGCTGTGCGGTGCGATTGTATACTGGTCGTGTCTCGCACACTGCGGTCCCGTCTTCCCGGAGGCCTCCATGCCACGATTCGTCGGTAGGAAGACCGTGTCGGTCTGGTGGGAGCTCATCGCCGTCGTAGTCGTGGTCGTCGCCATCGTGGTGGTGCTGGCCGCGACCGGCGTCATCCACATCTTCGGCTCGTAGGAGGTGGGTGGGATGAAAGCCACCAACGTCATCGGGCGGCAAGTGACTTCGCGCGACGGCGGCCGGCAGGTCGGCAGGATCAAGGACCTGGTGGTCGATCCCGCAGGCCGGGAGGTGATCGGCCTCGTGCTCTCCGACAGCATGTTCCTCCCGTCGAAAGTGGCGGCCTGGAAGGCCGTGCAGGCCTTCGGGGAAGACAACGTGGTCCTCGACACCATGCGCAGCGTGGTCAAAGCCGGTTCGGACCGCGCCATCAAGGCGGCACTCGCCAAGAAGACCCACATCAAAGGGCTGAGGCTGGTGACCACCAAGGGCAAGGATCTCGGCAAGATCTCCGATGTCGTGTTCGACGAGACCACGGGGGAGATATACGGCTACGAGTTGTCGGGCGGCCGCTTCTCCGACGTCTTCGACGGCACCCCGTTCCTGCCCACTCCCCAATGGATCGAACTCGGCAAGGACGTGGCCTTCATCGCCCCCGAGATCGAGGCGACCGTCGTCCCCAGCGGGCGGCAGAAGCCCGGTATCTAGCCGGGTCCTCGACCCGTCCGGCCTCGCAGCCGTGACGGTCGACCCGATGCGTACATGTTTTGCCGTCGCTCCTGGCGGGTAGCAAGCACCGTTGTGGGGTCCCTTCCCATCGGAGGCCGGGAGAGAGCATGGAGATACGCGGAGAGTCCCTCGAGGGTGTCCCGCTGCTTGTCGTAAGCGGCGAGGTCGACCATTCGACCGCCGGTGAACTGGAACTGGCCGTCCAGGAGAGCCTGCGCTCAGGCGCTCAGCGGCTGTTCGTCGATCTCACCTCCTGCCGCTACATCGACAGCGGGGGGCTCGCCGTGTTCCTGTATCTGGTGCGCCGGTCCCAGCCCACCGGATGGCTGGGGGTTATCGGGGCCGATCGCAACGTCCAGCGGCTGTTCGAGATCGTCGGGTTGGCGCAGGAGCCGGGGCTGCGGATGTTCTCCGGGCGCGACGAAGCTCTGGCGCTTCTCGCAGTGCCTGACGAGCCGCCCTCCTGGCGGGACACCGCCATCTAGGGTCCGCCACCCCTCTCGAACGAGACCGCCGCCCGGCCTGTGGGGCCGGACGGCGGTGTGCGGTGCTGTGAGGTCTTCGGGTGGGCGGCCGCTACCGCCGGGCCGCCGGTGGCGGCGGGGGCGGGGTGGTCGCCGGGGTCTTGGGTGTCTGGGATATGCCGGCCAGTTCGCCGATGACGTTGATGAGTTGGGTATCTCCCGGGACCACGACCTTGGCGTTCTGCGACAGCGCCTTCTCCACGGCTTCGAGCTTCCGCAGCATCTGGGCGTTGCCGATGAAGTACTTGTCCGCCGCCTCGTTGACCAGGGCGATCGCCTGAGCCTCGCCCTCGGCCTGGAGGATCTTGGCCTGCTTGATCCCCTCGGCCTTCTTGATCTCTGCGCGGCGCTGGCCGTCGGCCTGAGTCTCGGTGGCGGTGGCGAAGTCGACCGCGGCCACCTTCTCGTTCTCGGCCTTGACCACCTTGTTCATGGTCTCCTGGACGTCGGTCGGCGGGTCGATCTCCTTGAGTTCGGTCCGCAGGATCTCGATACCCCAACTGGAGGTCTCTTCCAGCAGCGTCTGGCGCAGTTCCGCGTTGATCTTGCCGCGCTCGCTGTTGGCCGATTTCAGGGTCAGCGTGCCGATGATGTTACGCAGCGTCGTCCGGGCCAGGTTGACGATCTGGTACTTGTAGTTGGTGACGTTGTACTGCGACGCCTTGACGTTCTCCTCGTCCGGCTTGACCTTGAGGTACACCTGAGCGTCCACCTGAGCGTTCAGGTTGTCGTTGGTGATGATCATCTGTGGGGTGGCCTCGACCATCATCTCCCGGATATCGACCTTGTACATGTGCTCGATCACGGGGATGATCAGGTGGAAGCCGGGTTCGGCGAAGCGGTTGTACTTGCCGAGCCGTTCGGTGAGGCCCCGGTGGGTGGGCCGGACGATCCTGATGCCCGAGAGCAGCATTCCCAGGATGAAGGCGACCGCCACGACGATCCCGATGATGCCTCCGATAGACATAGAACCCGCCTTTCGCTCGCCTCGAGGGTCATGACCGGCGCCCTGCGCCTGCTCTTCACTGTAGGCCGCGGGACGGGGGCTGTCAAAAGGCCGTCAGATGGTGTCGCGCAGCGCCCGGAACGCTTCGGGGAAGTCCGCCTCGCCGAAGCAATAGTGCAGGGTCTGGTGGGCACGCCGGAGGTCGCGGACCTCGGCCTCTGACCGCCGGTCATCGAGGATGACGCCCGCGATGATTCCCGCGAGCGCCGCGAAGCCTTCGGCACCCATGCCGAACCGGGTCATCTCGGCCACTCCCAGGCGCAGCGCACCGGCTGCGGTGAAGCCCTCCTCGTCGGGGGCCGCCTGGTAGTTGCAGATGATGTCGTTCTCCTCCAGACGGGCCGCCAGCATCGGGCCCTGTCCGTATCCGACCTCCACGATGACCTGGTGGGTCTCGGTGTACCCGGCGGCCGGGCCGCCGGCCACGCGCAGACCGGCGGCTGCCAGCGCCTGCGCGAACGCCTTGGCATTGGCTATCACGGCGGGCTGATACTCGTCCTTGAAGTGGTTCATCTCGTAGGCGGCGGCCAGCAGACCGAGCATGGTGCCCAGGTGGTGGTTCGACACCGAGCCCGGGAAGGTGCGCCGCTGGACCGCCTCCCACAGTTCGTACTCGTCGTCCCGCCGGCCGAAGCGGGTGGCGACGACGCCACGCTGAGTGCCGAAGAAGGTCTTGTGGGTCGAGCCGGTCACGAAGTCGGCACCTTCCGCGAACGGTTGCTGGAAGTACCGGCCGGCAAGGCCGAGGACGTGGGCCATGTCGTACATGACGACCGCGTCGATGCCCGCCTCGTCCACGAAACGGCGGATATCCGCGACCGGTTCCCGGTAGAGCACCATGCTCTTCCCGAGGATCACCAGCTCCGGGCGGTGGCGTTCGATGAGTTCGAGTGCGCCCGCGACGTCCATGCGGTAGGGATCGCCGGGCTGGACCGGGAAGTTGACCACCGCCGGCCGGTCGGTCCGGGGGTCGGTGGCGACGAAGTCCTTGAGAGCGCCCATGGGCTGGGCGCTCAGGTGGCCGCCTTTGCCGATGTGGTTGTTCATGACCATCCGCAGGCGCTGGGGCTCCCCTTTCCTGTTCCAGCGGTTCCGGTGGTCCACGAGCGCCGAGAACAGGGCGGTGTTGGCCATCTGGCCGCTTATCACCCGGGTCTCGACCTCGGCCGCGCCCAGGAACCGCCGCATCTCGCGCTCCAGGGCCTGCTCGACCTGGTCGATGAAGCCGGTGCCCTGGTAGTAGAAGATGTCGGCCTCGTCGAGGGCTTCCAGCTTCCTGTGTTCGGCGTAGCGGAAGGCCGGGTCGCTCGCCGACAGCAGCCGTACCAGCGGGGACGGAGTCATCTCCGACGGGATCAGGTTGATGCAATCCCGCTGCCGCCAGTGGTGGTTCTCGGCGGCGAGGCGCACCAGATCGCCGGCGGCCTTGCGGGCGTCCGGCGCCGGGGCCGCGGCGCCTTCTTCCGGCGGGCGGTGGACGATGGGCCGGGCGAAGGGCGGCGCGTCGCTCCTCAGGTGGTAGCGCACGACCGCAGCCGGCGTGAGGCTGCCGCGGATGTCGATGTGCACGTCGTCTCCGTCGTGTAGGTCGGCGTCCAGGAGCGCGAGGCAGATGGAACGCAGACCGTACTCGTCGCTGGGGCGCGATGCCAGCTTGTCGCCTGTGGGCTTCCAGTAGGGGACCATGGTGCCGCTGGTGACCCAGCCCGCGGGCCTCCCATCCGTGTGGAAGACCGGTGCCCCGGCGCGGGCCACGCCGCGGCCGGTGACCGCCACCGGACGGGTGAGGCGGGGCAGCGCCGCGATGTCGGAGAGGTCGCCGTCCACGATGCGGTGAAAGGCTTCCTGCTGGTGCAGCAGGGCCTCACGGCCCACGTAGTCGCCCTTGACGGGGGAGAAGCTGACGGCGAACTGAGCGAGAGGGGAGGAGAACACCGGGATCTCGTTCCCCATCGGGTCGGTGCCCAACTCGTGGCCGTACAGGGGCAGTCCCGCTTCCAGCCGGAGGGTGTCCCGGGCGCCGAGGCCACAGGGAACAGCGCCTTTTTCGACGAGCAACTCCCAGACGGCGCCGGCGTGCTCCGCTGGCAGGAACAGCTCGAAACCGAGCGCCTCGCCCGTGTAGCCGGTGCGGGCCAGAAGCACCTGGGCGTGCCCGATCGCCACTGTGGACAGTTCGTTGCGCCGCGGCTCGGGGAGCGCGCCGGCGGTGATGAGGCCGGCGACGATGTCACGGGAGGCCGGCCCTTGCAGCGAGAGCATCGCCAGGCCGGCCGTGCGGTCGGTGAGAGGGACGCCGTGCGTCTCGAGGTGGGTGGTGTCCTTGGCCGTGTTGGCGGCGTTCACGACGAGCAGGTATTCGCCTTCTGAGAAGCGGTAGAGGTAGGCGTCGTCGACGGCGCCGCCCGTCTCGGTGGGGATGAAGGTGTACTGAGCCTGGCCCGGTTCGAGGGCGGCCGCGTTGTTGCTGAGCACCTTCTGCAGCCGGGCGAGGCCGTCACCGGCCGCCACTGTGAAGCGCCCCATGTGGGAGATGTCGAACAGGCCGGCGGTCCGCCTCGTGGCCAGGTGTTCGGCCACCACTCCGGTGGGATACATCAGAGGCATGTCCCAGCCTGCGAAGTCGACCATCTTGGCGCCGAGGGCGACGTGGCTGCCATGGAGCGGGGTCTTCCTGAGGGCGGTCATCTCCGTGCCTCCTCTGCTGCCCCTCCGGCGGCGGGTGGACGTGCGGGCGGGGCGGGGTCCAGATCCATCTCCAACTCGATCTCGTCGACGATGGGGATGCCGAAACACCCGGTGAGCGGGATCTGGGGTTTCAGCCTGGCGGCGGTCTCCCGCAGACCGTGGTGCACGGTCACCAGGTGCATACCCCGGCGCTGGTAGAAACGAAGCGCGTCAAGGTTGTCGTTGGTGGTGACGAGCCAGAGGCGGCGGCAGCCTGCGGCGGCCGCCGCACCCCTCACCGCCTCCAGCAGTGCCGTGCCGACCCCCTGCCACTGCTGCAGGGCGTCGAGTGTCACCAGCTCGCAGTCGGCACCGGCGATCTCGTACGTGGCCAGTCCGAGACGTTCGCCGCCGGCCGCGACGGCGCAGAAGGCGGGCAACTCCTGAGGGCGGACCTTGCGGCCCCTGGTGATTATGAAGTCGGCTCCCCAGCCGAGGACCATCTCGGTGACCCAAGCCTGGTCGGCCGTGCCGGTGGGGCGGACTGCGAAGGGAGGAGCGGCGCCGGGATGTGTGGTCTGGGTCGACATGTCTGCAGCATAGAATATGCACGGCGAATATGCAGCCCGCGACGGCCTCGCCCGTAGCCGGTGCAGACCGGTAATGGCGCGCGGCCCCGCGGCCGGTAGGCTGCTAGGTGGCGGGGTGCAGCTTCAGGTACAGGTTCCAGAGTAGCTGGGCGGCCTGGCCCCGAGTGACGGGTTCCTGGACGTTCCAGGAGGCCAGGGTCCCGTCCGGGCCCACGATGTTGTCGAGCAGGCCGTTGTATTCGGCGATGCGCAGGTTCTCGGCCACGACGACGTCCTCGTCGGTGAGGGTGGCCACGAACGTATCGGGCGGATCGAGGAGGGCGTCACCGGCGGCCGCCAGGATGGACGCCAAAGCCTCCTTCGTGTACTCCCGCCAGAGCGGGTGGAAGGTGCCCGAGTGCGTGACGGCCCAGCCTTTGAGAACGGCTGCAGCCACGTAGTGGTAGGGGTACAGCGACCCTTCGAGGTGGACGATGGAGGGCACGTCGGAGAAGTCGTAGGTGTCTTCCTCGGCGGGCTTGTAGCCCATCGTCTTGCAGATCATGAACGCGAACTGCTGCCGGATGATCCAGTCGTCCGGCCCGAAGTCGGCGTCCGGCCCGTCCGTCCGGGCGCCGTAGCCGGACATGATGCCCTTCTCCGCCGTGGCTTCGATGGCGGCCAGGTAGTGGTGTCCGGTGGGCACGTCGGGGAACATGGTGGCTTCGCTCTGCGGGACTGCGTAGTAGAGGCCTCTGCCGCCCCACCACGCGACCCGGGTGCCGTCGACGTCGGGCTCGCGGAACGTGTCGCCGTGGGGCGAGATGTCGGTCGTGGTGGCGCCGGCGATGCTGTAGCCCTTGATGGTCGACGGGGTCCACGTCTGCCAGACCACGAGGTCGCCGCCGACGGCCGGGTTCAGGTTGCCGGCCTGGTTGTCGGTGATGGCCTTGGTGGTGCCGGAGGAGATGGTGTACACCTCGACCTGGTACGAGGCCGCCCACGACTTGGCCTCTTCGGCCGACCACAGCGCTCCGTGGGACCACACCACATGGTCGCCGTCGATGCGCGGGTGCTCGAAGCTCTCGGCCAGGCCGCTGCCGGCGATGGTCTTGGACTGGGCCGTGGAGATCTGATACAGCACTATCTCGCTGGCATTGGGACCCTTGTCCGAAGCGACGTCTTTGACGCACACGATGTAGTCGCCGAAGATGTCGGGGTCGCGGTATTCGGTGCCGGGGAGGACGCACTGCCTGGTGCGGGCCGTGATGTCGTACAGGTAGATGCCGGCGCCGGTGCCGTCCGCCGTGGTCTTCTGCCAGACCACCCGGCCGTTCTGTATGCGCGGGTTCCAGTCGTCCTGGTCACCGTCGATGCCTGCGGAGCTGATGATCTGCGTGCGGCTCTGGCCCCGGGTGAACAGGTAGATATCGCTGTAGCCGCCGGTGGTGGAGCCCTGGTAGACGACGTACTTGCCCTCCATGGCGGGGTTGTAGTACGAACCGGCCGGGCCGGGGTTGATGTAGGAGTTCTCACCGGTGAGCGACTGGAACAGGTACATCTTGGAGACGCCCTTGTAGGTGCCGGTCCACGCCAGATAGCCGCCCGACGGAGAGATGAACGAAGGCGAGGTGTTGATGACCGGGGTCTCGACCAGCCGCACCTGGTAGCCGGTCTCGGCGCGAGCGGCGCTCACCGGGCCGGCGGCGCACACTGCCAGGGCGAGCGCGACGGCGCCCACCACCCACAGACCCAGTTTGACACTCCGCTTCGCTATTCCGATCACCACGTACCTCCGGGGGCTCGGGCCCACACGGTGAAGACGTTACAAGCACGCGGCCCTGCGCTCTCTCCACCCTTGGATGGAGATCGGCGTTCCTCGACTCGCGTATCTGCCCGGTAATATCGGTAGAATCGGGGGGCGGCTTGAGGCGGCGCAGGGCAGGCCGGTAGCGGCGGCCGCGTCACGGACCAGGAGGGGACGCGTGGACTGGGAGAAACCTTCGCCCGAGTTGACCCGCATACTCGAGGAGAGCTCGGCACCCTTCGGCATCATCGAGCGCCGGAAGATGTTCGGCTGCCCCGCCTACTACATCAACGGGAACATGTTCGCCGGGGTGTATGGGCGGCAATTGTTCCTCCGGCTGCCGCTAGAGGCCCGCGACGAACTGCGGGACACGTTCGGCGCCAAGCCGTTCGAGCCCATAGCCGGCAGGCCGATGAAGGAATACGTGCAGATGCCCGAGGCCATATGGAGCGACGAGGCGGCTCTGGACGAATGGATGCGCCGGTCGGTAGAGCACATGGCCTCGCTGCCGGCCAAAGAACCCAAACCGAGGAAGACCGGCGGCGCCGGGAGCGCCGCCTCCACCGGTGCGTCCGCGCGCCGGTCCAAGCCCACCGACCCGAAGGGATCCCGACCATGACCGCTGCGGCAGCCTACGACCCCACCCGCCACGACGCCCTCCGCCGACCCCTGCGGTTCGGCAGGCTGACGGCGAAGAACCGCATCGAAGCCGCCCCCTCGCTCGTGTGCCTGGCCAACGTGGACGGTTCGGCCACCACGGAGCTCGTCGACTACTACCGGGCGAAGGCCCGGGGCGGCGCGGCCATCGTGACGGTGGGGGAGAGCGCGGTCGACTCGGACTACGGCATCACCCACGCCGGCCAGCTCTTTCTCGACCACGACAACAAGATCCCCGGGCTCAGCCGCATAGCGGATGCCATCCACCGGTACGGCGCTCTGGCCTCCATCGAACTCTGCCACGGCGGCGGCCAGACCATGCCGCAGCTCATAGGCGACCGGCCGCCCATCGCTCCGTCGGTGATGACCAGCCAGCTCCACGAGGCCCTGCTCGGCCGCCACATCGACGTCCAGGTGATGACCACCGAGATGATCGACCAGGTGGTGGAGAACTACGCCCAGGCGGCGTTCCGGGTGAAGAAGGCCGGCTTCGACATGTGCCTGCTCCACGGCGGCCACGGCTGGCTGCTGGCCCAGTTCATCTCGCCCCGGACCAACCGGCGCACCGATGAATACGGCGGCAGCCTCGAGAACCGGGCCCGCTTCCCGCTGCGGGTGCTCGCCCGTATCCGCGAGCTGTGCGGTCCCGAGTTCGGCATCGAGTACCGCTTCAGCGCCGACGAACTGGTCCCCGGCGGTCTCAGCCAGGACGAGGGTGTCGAGTTCGCCAAGCTCATCGAGCCGTACATCGACCTCTTCCATACCTCCTGCGGCACGATGGGGGAGATGCGGCTGGTGCCGTACATCCATCCGGCTTACTTCCTGCCTCAGGGCGTCAACGTGCGCTTCGCGGCCCGTCTCAAGCAGGCCGTGAGCAAGCCCGTCACGGCGGTCGGGGCAGTCGTGGACCTCGACCTGGCGGAGAAGATCGTCCAGTCCGGCCAGGCGGACATGGTGGCCTTGGGCCGCTGCCTGCTCGCCGACCCCTGCCTGCCCGGAAAGACCTTCCACGGGCACGAGGACGAGGTCATCCCCTGCATCCGCTGCAACGAGTGCCTGGCCCGGGTGGCCCGGTTCGTCCCGGTGCGGTGCGCCACCAACCCGTGGGCCGGGCTGGAGACCGAGATGGCGCGCACCACGCCGTTGTCCATGACCGCGCCGCTGAAGATAGCGGTCGTGGGAGGCGGGCCGGCCGGCCTGCAGGCGGCCATCACCGCGGCCGAGCGGGGGCACCACGTCGTGCTCTTCGAGAAGAGCTTCTTCCTGGGCGGAAACCTCATCGCGGCGGCGGCGCCGGACTTCAAGGACGAACTCAAGCGCTTCCTCATGTTCCTGCGCGATCGGGTGGCGGCTCTCGGGGTCGATCTGCGGCTGGGCGTGGCCGCGACCGCGGCCACCGTGGCCGCCGAGAAGCCGGACAGGCTGGTCATCGCCGTCGGCGCGGATCCCGCGCGGCCGGACATCCCGGGACTGGGCGAGGCGGGGGCCGTGTGGGCCGGCGACGTCTGCGCCGGCGAGACCGACACCGGTGAGCGGGTGGTCGTCGCGGGTGGTGGCGGCATAGGCTGCGAGACGGCCCTGCACCTTGCGCGCCGGGGCAAGAAGGTCACGGTGGTGGAGATGCTGCCGGAGGCCGCCTGCGACTTCAACTTCATCAACCGGGGCATGCTCCTGGAACTCATGGCCGAGGCCGGGGTGGAGGTGCGGACCGGGCTCAAGGTGGTGGAGGTCCGCGCGGACGGGGTCTCCGTCGAGGACGCCGCCGGCTCGCGCGTCGACATCGCCGCCGACACGGTGGTGCTCGCGCTGGGCATGACGCCTCGGAGTGCGGCAGTGGACGGGCTCCGCTCCGCCGCGCCGCGGGTGTTCGTCGCCGGGGACTGCGTCAAGCCCCGCCACATCATCGACGCGGTCCACGAAGGCTTCTATTCGGTCGTCGAGGCCTAGAGGCCGTACAGGCGCCCGCGCCGCCGCCGCGGCGCGGGCGCCGTGCTTCAGGCCTTCCGAACGGCCGGGCACCGGCGGGTTTAACCCCGACATGGCCTGGGTATAGCGCTCCGTCGGGTCCGCGAGACTCTCCTCGGGCCCGGTGTCTGGCGCCGCGAGCGTGGGAGGCCGTCTGAACACGTCGCCCGATATCCTGAGGGGGTCGCCCTTCAGGCTGAAGATCCCGGCCGAGTTGTCTCGGGTGGCCGAGGTGCGGCAGTGGGTGGGCCGGGTGGGGCGGGTGGCCGCGCTGCCGGAGCACCGCGTGTTCGATCTCGAAGTGGTGACTTCCGAAGCGGTCGCGAACGGGATCGAGCATGCGGCGAGCGAGGTGGAGGTCAGCGCGTGGGTGATGCCCGACCGGTTGCTGGTCGAGGTCATCAACGACGGCGTGTTCCAGCCGGGCATCTACAAGGACCGGGCTGGAAGGCGGCGCGGGCTGGGTCTGCCGCTCATGGTGTCGCTCGCCGACCAGGTGCACGTCTCCCGGCTCCCCGACGAACGCACCCGGGTGTCTCTCACCTTCCTCTTCGAGCAGCCGCAGACCGGCGCTCCTCCGGTGGCGGCCGGCCATGGCCGGTGGGCGCTTGGCTGGCTGCTGATCCCTCTGCCGCTGCTCGTCGCCGCCGTGCTGGTGTTCTGGGCCTCGGGCCTGACGGGGGCCCACGATTCCCAGCCGTTGCTCACAGCGTTCAACACCTTGTTCGTCTCCGCCACCGGCCTTGCCGTGGCAGCGTTCGCAGCCCTTTCGGCTATACGCTCCGGCTCGGTGGCGGTCCTCATCCTGGGAGTGGCGTCGATAGTGGTGGCGCTCGGGTTCCTTCTCTCCGGGCCCTTGCTCACCGAGCCCAACTCGCTGATAACGGTGCACAATACGTCCGTCCTCGTGGGCGCCGCCCTCTTCGCCGTCTCCGGCGTGCTCGCGCTTCGGCCGGATCCACCGCTCATGCGCGGGCCTCGGGCGGCGATCCTCGGGCTCTCGTATCTGCTTGCCGCGGCGTTCATGGCGCTTGTCGCCGTCCTGGCGGGCCTCCGCGGGCTTCCCGCGTTCGTGGCCGGCGGGGAGTACACGCTCACACGCGAAGTGGTGTTGGGGCTGGCGGTCCTGGCGTTCGTGGGGGCAGCGGCGACCTATGCCTTGCTCCACTGGAGACAGGCCTCCGGCTTCGTGCTGTTCTCTGCTGCGGCGTTCGTGTGCTTCGCCGTGGGGCTCGGCATCCTCCTGGTGGCGGAGCCGGCGCTGGGGAACGCCATCAACTGGGCCGGCCGGGCCGGGCAATGGATGGGCGGGGTCTATCTGTTCGCGGCCGTCTACAGCCTTCAGAGGAGCGGGGGGTCGGTGCTCGCCCTGGAACGGACGCTGCATGAGGTGCAGGACCGGTATCGCGCCCTGGTGAACACCAGCCCCGAGGCCATCCTCGTCCACGCTCAGGGCCGGTATGTGTTCGCCAACCCTGCGGCCGCCCGGCTGTTCGGAGCGTCGGACAGCTCTCGCATCCTCGGCGAGGGGGTGAGCCGCTTCCTGCACCCGGAGGGCGCGGAGGCCGAGCTCGCCCGTATCGACCAGGCCTACGCCGGCGGGAGCGCCCCGCCCTCGGAAGGCACCTTCCTCCGGTTCGACGGCACCCCGTTCATAGCCGAGGTGAGCAGGAGCCAGATCCGGTGGGACGGCAAGGTGGCGGTGCAGACAGTCATCCGCGACATCAGCGAGCGCAAGCAGGCGGAGGAGATCCTCCGCGCGAGCGAGGAGCGCCACCGGGAGCTCGCCATCGAGAACGAGCGCCTCTACCGGCAGCAACTGGACATCGCCGAGACGCTCCAGTCAGCGCTCATCGACATCCCGGAGCAGATCGGGCGGGTGCGCCTGGGGCACCTCTACCGGTCCGCCACCGAGGCCGCGCGGGTGGGCGGCAACTTCTACGACGTCTGGTCGGTGAAGGATCCCCAGATCGCCCTGCTCATCGGCGACGTGTCCGGGCACGGCATCGAGGCGGCCCGCACGGCCACGCTGGTCAAAGACGTGGTGCACGCGTTCATCCACCAGTCGCTTCGCGCCGACGAAGTGCTCCGGCAGACGAACAGGCTGCTGGTGGAGAAGAAGCTGCCGGGATTCGTGACCCTGTTCCTCGGCATCCTCGAGGCGGACACCGGGACGCTCCGGTACTGCTCGGCCGGCCATCCGGAGCCGCTCTTGCGCCGGGCCTCGGGCGAGGTGGAGCCTCTCGTGACGGGATCCGTGCCCCTGGGGGTGTTCCCGGACGCGGCGTGGCGGTCCGATCGGGCGCAACTCGGTGCGGGGGACCTGCTCGTGCTCTACACCGACGGCATCATCGAGGCCCGTCTCGGGGAGGAGTTCTTCGGGGAGGTGCGCCTCGCCGACGCGGTGCGGGCGGACGGCGCCGATGCGGAGGAGATCGTCTCCACAGTGCTGGACAGGGTGCTCGAGTTCTCCGGTGGGAGGCTCCGCGACGATGTGGCCCTGCTCGCGGTCTCGTTGACGGACGGGGGCGACGACCGTCCCGCCTGCGCAGGCTCGTAGACCGGTCCCGCCCTCGATAGTCGAGGCGGCCGGGGAGAACGAGTGCGCCAGGATGTGGTTACATCTATCCACACACGGCTGACCGGGTCGCCCGGTCTGCGCAAGAACTCATCAGGGGGACGACGTGGCTCTCAAATACAAGGTCTTTCTGCATAGCTACCTCGGGTTCAACAGCAACTCGACGTTCGTCTACGGCGAGAAGGACGCGATCCTCATCGACGCTTCGCAGTGCCTGTCGGACAGCCACAAGATGGCGGCCGAGATCATCCTGTCCCGGAAGAACCTCACCCACATCTACGTGAGCCACTTCCATCCGGACCATCACTTCGGCGTCGAGGTGCTCAAAGCCGCGTTCCCGAACGCGAAGGTCGTGGGACTGCCGCAGTCCGTCAAGGACATCGTCTTCACCTCCAGCGACAAAGTGGACATGTGGGCCATCGACCGGTTCGGCCCGGACATCCCCAGCAAGACGTACATCCCGCAGCCCATGCATGAACCTCGACTGGAGCTGGAGGGTGAGGAGATCCTGTTCTACGACGGCTTCGAGGGCGACAGCATCGACAACACCATCGCCTGGATCCCGTCGCTGAAAGTGGTGTGCGCCACCGACGTGGCCTTCCACGATTGCCACCTGTGGCCCATCGAGAGCAACGTCGAGCGCCGGAAGAAGTGGCGCAAGGACATCGCCCGCATGCTCGACCTGGATCCGCGCATCGTCATCCCGGGCCACTGCGACACCGCCAAGCTGGCCATCCTGGAGGACGCGCAGAACGACACCTCCAAGACCTACCTCGACTGCGTCAAGTGGTCCATCGACTATCTGGACAACTACGACGAGGTCTACCACAGCGCCAAGACCGGCGCCGAGATGGTCGAGCGGATGTTCAAGTTCTACCCGGACGTCAAGGCCGAGGATTTCGCCATCCACTGGCAGGCGCGCCTGCTGTTCCCGCACAGCTCGCCCGACTGGCTCACCCCGTTGCCCGGCAAGCCGGGGGAGATCTTCCTCAACCCCGAGGGCGGCTACGACGGGGACCCGGCCAAGGAAGGGTAGGCCGCGAGGGACCAGCACGCGACATGCGGGCCGCTTGCTTCCGGCCTATTTACCCCCTGGTCAGCATGTACTAGAATAGGACCGACTCGTAGATGCCGAGAGGCGCTGCGGCGCGCGCCTGTACCGGCGGCCAGCGATCCGAGGGGAGGTCCGCATGAAGGGTAGGTCCCGCTTCTTCAAGCTCATGGTGTTCGTGGCCGTGTTGGGCGCGGCGATGCTCGGCATATCGGGTGTCGCGGGAGCTTGGTCGGAGGGGAACCCCCCGACGGGCATAGGCACACACGACTGGATCATCGGTGCCGCGAAGACGGTCGCCAACCAGAACGTCGCCACGTCGGCCGACTGGCTCAACGTGAGCGTCGCCCAGAGCTTCAGCCACTATCCGGACGAGGTCTACAACGACCTCAACAACCACGCGTACGACCTGTGGGGGCTGCTGAGGCTCGGCAACGCCCCGAACACGGTGAAGTCCCACTGGACCTTGGCGGTCAACGCGCTCAAGGTCAAGGACCTCTACACCGCCAGCAAGGAAGTGGGGCTGATGGCCCACTACTTCGACGACATCTGCAACCCGTGGCACACCACGTATGAGTTCTCCAACGTCACCGTCCAGACCAAGTACCACAGCGTCTACGAGAACGACGTGCTCGGCCACGAGCCGGCCACTGTCACCAAGGACGGCTACCAGACGGTGAGCGATGCGGCGACCGCCACCAAGAACGCGGCGACGTTCTCCCGCAACTACTACACCGTGCTTGCCAACGCCTACATCGCGTACGGCACCGCCGGCTACAACGCGCCCAACGTCGACAGCACCACCAAGATGCTGCTCGCCAAGGCGGCCAACGGCCTGGCCGATCTCATCACGAGCATCCAGATAGCGGCCGGCTACAAGGGGTAGCGGCAGCTTTACACATTCCTTACAAATGCAGGGGTATCCTCACGATACCCCTCCTCTTCGAGCACCCCCTCGAGAGACAAGGCCCCGGTAGCACCCCACCGGGGCCTTACCCTTTTGTGGGGACCCATGGCGGCTCGGAAACGTCTCGCGCAGCGGCCCCGTCGCGGTTATCCTTGGACCACAGCACGTCCCGCGGCCTGCGCCGCGCCCGTCCAAGCTCTTCGCTCACAGGAGGCGTCACCATGCCCGATCCGCTGGATCTGATCCGAGACAGGAAATCCTGGAGGGTGCCGTTCGACATGGCGCGGGCCATCCCCAAGGAGGACCTGCTGCGCGTGCTCGAGGCCGCCCGTTGGACACCCAGCGCCCACAACATGCAGAACTGGGAGATCGTCGCGGTGGACGACCCGGCTGTGCTCGCCCGACTGGCGCAGGCCGAGCGGCCCATCTCGGAAGCGTTCATCAAAGAGAACTACGAGCAGCTCTCGTTCTCCAAAGAGGCGCTGCTCGAGCGCAAGACCGGCCTGCTCGCCTCCATGTTCCCCGCCGCCTGGCAGACCCCCGACTTCAAGCCCGACACCCAGGCCGACGCACTCGGCAAGGACGGCATATCGTCCCGGCAGCGGGCGCTCCTGCCCGGCCCGGTGATGCTCGTCGTGGTGTACGACCCAACCCGCCGGGCTCCGGCCTCTGAGGGCGACTTCCTCGGCATCATCAGCCTCGGCTGCCTCATGGAGAACATCTGGCTGGAGGCGGAGGGCCTGGGGCTGGGGGTGCAGATCGTCAGCCTGCTGGCCGGAGACGCGGAGCTCAAGGACATCCTGGGGATACCGGACCACCTGCGGGTGGCGTACTCGGTGCGCTTGGGCTATCCGGTGAAACAGCCGGAGGACTATCTGCGCGTGCGCCGCGAGGTGGGCGATTTCACGTACTTCAACCGGTACGGGGGCTGAGGGGCGGCGGGCCGGCGCGCGCGGCCACGAAGGTGCATGCCCACTGCGGGCCGAATCAAACAAGGAACGGACGACACCCGATGAAGAGGGGCCTTTTGAGACGCCGTATCCTGCTGCCGCTCCTGGTACTGCTCACCGCGTTCGTCATCGGGGCCGTCTTGGCTCCGGCGGCGCTCGCCTACCGCATGGACGTCCCTGTCTGGAAGCAGAGCGACCCGCGCTGGGGGTACCTGCATCTGGGGAGCAGCTCGTACACCATGTCCGGGTCCGGCTGTGCCGTGACCGCCTGCGCCATGGTGGCCGCCTACTATGGGTCCACCAAGGACCCGGGCGGGCTGTGCAAGGCGCTCAGCTCGCTGGGCGGGTTCACCTCGGGCGGGGCCATCTACTGGCAATACGTGCCCAAGGCCGCCGGCGGGACGATCTCCTACATAGGCCGCGCCGACTACTGCTCGCTCACCACCATCAACCGGGAGTTGGATTCCGGATATCCCGTGGTGGCGAAGGTCTACCTCAAGGGCAACACGCATTTCGTGACCATCACCGGGCGGGATGGGTCCACCTACTACATCAACGACCCCGGCTACGGGGATCGCACGACGCTCAACAGCCGCTACGGATCGCCCGGGACGGCCATCAAGGGCTACCGGCTCTATCACGGCACCCATGCGCCGCCGGCGCCCCTGCCGTACACCCGCTACGAGCAGACGGCCTCGCTGTTCACCTACACCGGCGCCTGGCAGCCGTTCGTGACCACGGGCGCTTCGGGCGGCAGCTACACCTTCACCGACGCGGCCGCGACGGCCACCATCCGCTTCACCGGGGTCCGGCTGGACTGGATAGCGACGACGGGGTTGCTGCAGGGGCTCGCCTCGGTGAGTGTGGACGGCAAGGCGCCGGCGAACGTGAGTCTCTACAGCACCTCCGTGGTGCGGCAGGCGAAGGTGTGGTCCACCGGCACGCTTCTGGCCGGGGCCCACACCGTGGTGATCGCATGGCTCGGCAGACCGGCTGTGACCGGCGCCGGCACGCGGGTGAACATCGACGCGGTGGACGTCTGGCCCAAGTGACGCCGGGCGCGTCTCTCGCGGCGCCGGGGCTCGTGGCCGCCGGGCGGCATGCGGCGGACAGGCCTTACACGTCCCTTATGCCCCGGGGTCTATCCTGATGCTACCCCTCCTCATCGAGCACCCCACTCGAGAGCATAAAGGCCCCGGACCCCCCCTCCGGGGCCTTCGCTTATCTGGGCCGACCCGCAAGAAAGGCCCGGCTGGTGTCGCCGGGCCGTTTGCAGGGCGAAGGGGCTGGTCGTTCGGTCCGGAGGTCCAGGCCTCCCGGCCCGGTCAGTGTTCGTGGGCCTCCGGCTGGTGGGAGTCGTCGAGCCGGGCGGACCGGGAGATCCCGGCGCCATCCACCGGGTCGATGCGGTGCACGTGCCACTGCTGGACGGCGGTGGGGGGTATCGACCCGGGGACTCCCGCGTGGCGGTGGCGGTGATGCGGTCTGCCCCCTCCGAGGGCGGAGACCAGCACCGGCACCATCACGAAGATCGTGATCGCAAGAGTCATAACAGCAAGTAGGACGTTACCGCGCATCGCCGCTCCCTTCTCCAGCGCCTTGCGGTTCTTATATCGGCCTACGAGCCACACTGATTAACACCAGTGTACGCCTTTGTGGTACGCGCAGCGGCCTTGTGTCGGGATGATTACCCTCTGGCCGAGCGGGGCAAACCACCTAGCATTTTGTGCCCCCCGACGTTAGTCTCTTCTCGCATCGGCCCCGCCCAGGGCGTTCCGCACCACTGCATCGGAGGCAGAACATGAAACGGTCCCTGTATGCCGCTCTCGCGCTGGCGTTCGCGCTCGCGCTGCTGATGAGCGGTACCGCGTTGGCCGCCACGCCTGCGAACGACGACTTCAGTTCGCGCGCCACGCTTGCGGGGGACAGCGGGTCCACGACAGGGTCCATCATCGGGGCCACGTCCCAGACCAACGAGCCCGTCTCGGTCGGTCTGGGGGAGACGGTGTGGTACCAGTGGACCCCGAGTCAGTCGAAGGCCGCAGTGATCGATCTGACCGGCTCTGACTTCGACACCGTCGTGACCATCTACAAGGCCGGAGCGGGCGGTGTGAACACCGGCGCCTACGGCTGGAACCTGGTGTAGGTGGGATTCAACGACGATATCCTCGGATTCTTCGGCCCCAGCCGCGCGTCGTTCGCGGCGACGGCCGGGGTCACGTATTACATCCAGGTCGACGGGGGCACCGGCGAGGGGTCCATAAGCCTCAGTTGGGGGATGCTGGCGTTGCCGGCGAACGACCTCTTCGCGAACCGGTCGACCATGGCGGGGAACTCCGGCGTCTGGACCGGCATGAGCCACGGCGCTTCCACCGAGGCGAACGAGCCGGTCATGGATGGCGGAGGGCAGACCATCTGGTTCCAGTGGACCCCGAGCGTGAGCGGCTCCGCGAGCATCACCCTGTTCGGGTCGGACTTCGACACGCAACTCGCGGTCTACTGGGCGGACACGGGCGGTGTGAAACCTGCGACGAGCGGGTGGAACCTGGTGGTGGCCGATCAGAACGACGACTGGTCGACGGGCCTGGAAAGCCGCGTCTCCTTCTCCGCGACGGCGGGGACGACCTACTATGTCCAGGTCGGCGGATACCAGGGCTCCGGCTTCGTCAACATGCTCTGGACGGTGCCGTCGGCGCCGCCGAACGACAACTTCGCCAACCGGACGGTCCTCGACGGGACCGGTCTCCAGATCAAACAGGGCTGGACCATCGGCTCGACCGCCGAGACCGACGAACCGGCGCTCGCCCCCGGTTTCAGCGGCCATTCGGTCTGGTACGAATGGACCGCGAAAGGGACCGCTTCGGTCTACTTCCAGACTCTGAACGCCAACTTCGACACGGAACTCTCGGTCTACAAGGCCGGGGCAGGGGGCATCAACACCGGCACGCCAGGCTGGAACCTGGATGTGGTGGCTTCCAACGAGGACTACGAGATCGACAGCAACACCCTCATGCAGAGTTACGTGACGTTCGCGGCGACGGCCGGGGTCACCTACTACATCCAGGTGGACGGATATATCGAATCCGGCGACTTCATGCTGGAGTGGCGCTTCTGGGGAGACGTGACGCCGAACGCCTTCAGCTTCACTTCGGTCACCGGTGCCGCGCGCAGCACCATGCAGACGACGAGCCCCGTGACCATCTCCCTCATCGACTGTCCGACCCTGATCACGGTGACGAACGGCGAATACCAGATCGATGCCGGCTCGTGGACCAATGTCGCCGGCACCATCACGAGCGGTCACTCCGTGGCGGTGCGGCACACCTCCTCGGCGAACTACAACACCAAGGTGACCACCACTCTCAAGATCGGGACGGCGTCGGCCGCCTTCTCTTCCACCACACTGGCCGCAGCGCTCCCCACCGTCACCGCCCTCTCCCTCCACACCGGTCCCAGCGGCGGCGGCACGGCCGTCACCCTCACCGGCACCGACCTCACCGGGGCCACCGCGGTGAAGTTCGGCACCACGGCCGCCACCAATGTGGTGGTGGTGAACTCCACCACCATCACCTGCACCACCCCCATCCACGTCGCCGGCAAGGTGGACGTCACCGTCACCACCCCGCTGGGCACCAGCGCCATCACCGGCACCGGCAACGACTTCACCTTCGCCCTCACCACCTACCAGGAGGACTCCCAACTCCTCTCCTTCTACACCGCCTGGCCCCGCACCAGCTCCACCAGCTACTCCGGGGGCTTCATCAAGACCCGCAACTCGACCGGGGCCCCGCTCTCCATCCGCTTCACCGGCAAGAGCATCAGCATCGTGGCGGCCAAAGGCCCCACCTACGGCACGATGACCCTCAAGCTGGACGGGGCCGCGGCCGTCGCCATCGACCTCCACGCCGCCACCGCCGCAGCCAAGGTGACGGTCTACACCTCGGCCGTCCTTGCCGACGCCGCCCACACCGTGGTGCTCGACTACGCCTCCGGCAACCCCGCCGGGTCCCTCATCGACCTGGACGCCCTGGTGGTGGACGGGGGCCTCACCCCGGCCTACACCCGCTACCAGGAATCGAGCACCCGCATCGCCTACGCCTCGGCCTGGACCAGCACCACCCCGTATAGCGCGAGCTACTCCGGCGGCTACATGAAGACCAGGACCTCCGCCGGGGCCCTCACCTTCACGTTCACCGGCACCGGCTTCCGCCTGGTCTCCACCAAGGGCCCGGACTGGGGCAAGATGAAGATCACCATCGACGCCGTCCCCCTGGCCGCCGGTGCCTATCCCAGCCTCTACAACGCCGGCGGCACCCTCTACCAGCAGCTGCTCTACGTCAAGACCGGCATGCCCTACGCCACCCACACCGTCACCCTGGACTACTCCGGGCAGATCACCACCGGGGCCACCAGTGCCAAGGTGAACCTGGACGCCCTGGACATCTACGGGACGCTCATCCAGGCGCCCTAGGGGAGAGGCGGGGCGCAGGGGCCGGGCT